>NZ_CABVGP010000002.1:12500-324216 GCF_902497555.1 Amycolatopsis camponoti
CTGTGTCATTCATACAATACATCGGCTTGAGTCCTTGAGGCTCTTGTCTAGTGGTGTGGATGGGTAGGGGAGCGTCCTGCATCCAGGGAAGCGGCGGCGGAAGCCAGTCGTGGAGGGTGTGGGAGTGAGAATGCAGGCATGAGTAGCGAATGCAGAGTGAGAAACTCTGCCGCCGGATGACCAAGGGTTCCTGGGCCAGGCTAATCCGCCCAGGGTAAGTCGGGACCTAAGGCGAGGCCGACAGGCGTAGTCGATGGACAACGGGTTGATATTCCCGTACCCGAGCATGTGCGCCCATGACGAGGCGTTTGATACTAACCACCCAAAGCCATGAGCTGAAGTCTTCGGATGGAGGTTTGTGTGTGGAGCGTGGGACCTGATTTCGTAGTAGTCAAGCGATGGGGTGACGCAGGAAGGTAGCTCCGCCAGTGAGTGGTAGTACTGGTGTAAGCGTGTAGGCCGGAACATAGGCAAATCCGTGTTCCATGAGGCTGAGACGTGATGCGTAGCCGTTTGAGGCGAAGTAGAGTGATCCTATGCTGCCGAGAAAAGCCTCTAGTGAGTGCATGCACGGCCCGTACCCCAAACCAACACAGGTGGTCAGGTAGAGAATACCAAGGCGATCGGGTGAACTGTGGTTAAGGAACTCGGCAAAATGCCCCCGTAACTTCGGGAGAAGGGGGGCCAAACACTCTGAAGTCCTTTACGGACTAGGGGTGGGTGGCCGCAGAGACCAGCGGAAAGCGACTGTTTACTAAAAACACAGGTCCATGCGAAGTCGCAAGACGATGTATATGGACTGACGCCTGCCCGGTGCTGGAACGTTAAGAGGACCGGTTAGCCTTTCGGGGCGAAGCTGAGAATTTAAGCGCCAGTAAACGGCGGTGGTAACTATAACCATCCTAAGGTAGCGAAATTCCTTGTCGGGTAAGTTCCGACCTGCACGAATGGCGTAACGACTTTCCGGCTGTCTCAACCACAGGCCCGGCGAAATTGCACTACGAGTAAAGATGCTCGTTACGCGCGGCAGGACGGAAAGACCCCGGGACCTTTACTATAGTTTGGTATTGGTTTTCGGTTCGGCTTGTGTAGGATAGGTGGGAGACTGTGAAGCGGTGACGCTAGTTACTGTGGAGTCGTTGTTGAAATACCACTCTGGTCGAATTGGGAATCTGAACCTCGGGCCATGATCTGGTTCAGGGACAGTGCCTGATGGGTAGTTTAACTGGGGCGGTTGCCTCCTAAAGAGTAACGGAGGCGCCCAAAGGTTCCCTCAGCCTGGTTGGCAATCAGGTGTTGAGTGCAAGTGCACAAGGGAGCTTGACTGTGAGACAGACATGTCGAGCAGGGACGAAAGTCGGGACTAGTGATCCGGCACCTCCTGGTGGAAGGGGTGTCGCTCAACGGATAAAAGGTACCCCGGGGATAACAGGCTGATCTTGCCCAAGAGTCCATATCGACGGCATGGTTTGGCACCTCGATGTCGGCTCGTCGCATCCTGGGGCCGGAGTAGGTCCCAAGGGTTGGGCTGTTCGCCCATTAAAGCGGCACGCGAGCTGGGTTTAGAACGTCGTGAGACAGTTCGGTCCCTATCCGCCGCGCGCGTAGGATACTTGAGGAAGGCTGTCCCTAGTACGAGAGGACCGGGACGGACGAACCTCTGGTGTGCCAGTTGTTCCGCCAGGGGCATGGCTGGTTGGCCACGTTCGGAAGGGATAACCGCTGAAGGCATCTAAGCGGGAAGCCTGTTCCAAGATGAGGTATCCCACCCTTTGTGGGTTAAGGCTCCCAATAGACCATTGGGTTGATAGGCCAGAAATGGAAGCACAGTAATGTGTTGTCGAGTTGACTGGTACTAATAGGCCGAGGACTTGTCTACGAAGGTGTTACGCATCCACTCTACGGTTCTGAAACACCACATGATTCCCCTGTTGGTTGGGGGGTGTGTGTTGTTTCGTAGTGTTTCGGTGGTTTTAGCGTCAGGGAAACGCCCGGTCCCATTCCGAACCCGGAAGCTAAGCCTGATAGCGCCGATGGTACTGCAACCGAAGGGTTGTGGGAGAGTAGGACACCGCCGAACTTACGTGGGAAGAGGGCCTGGGCCTGGTTGAGAACTTCGGTTCTCCCGGTCCAGGCCCTTTTTCATGCCCGGGACATGACCGTGTCGTCCGTCTAATCACGCGTGTCGTCCGCCCAGGTACGGGTGTCGTCCGGCTGGGTACGCGTGTCGTCCGTCCAATCACGCGAGTCGGCTCCCCAATCACGCGTGTCGACCCTTCAGGCACGCGAGTCACGCGCCGGCCGCTGGGCTGATGCCCGTCCAATCACGTGTGATGCCTCCCCGATCACGCCTGATGCCTCAAACCGAGTGCGGACGAGGCGCCGGCCGGCTCCGCAGGGGACTCGACAACACCAGCGACGTCGTCGTCTCCCCGTACCGCTGCACCGTCTCGACCACTCCCTCCAGCTCCGCGGTGTCCCGGCACAGCACCCGCAGGATCCAGCACTCCTCGCCGGTGACGTGATCCGCGGAAACGACCTGCGGCAGCGGCAACACCGCCGTCCGGAAGCGCGGCGTGTCCAGGCTCCGCACCCGGGCCCGCACCAACGCCTCGATCGGCAGCCCCAGCTTCGACGTATCGACGCGAGCCGCGTAGCCGGTGATCACCCCGCGTTCCTCGAGCCGGCGCACTCGCTCCGTCACCGCCGAGCCCGACAGCGACACCCGGCGGCCGAGCTCCGAGAAGCTGAGCCGGCCGTCCTCCTGGAGGAGCTCCAGCAGGTGCCAGTCGACGTCGTCGAGGTCCACCGTGATTCTCCAAGCCGCGCGGGGACAGAACCCGGAAATCCCCGGCCGTCCCGGGCTTCCACGCCGATTCTGCCCTGTGTCCGGACTCCCGCGACCAGCAGGATTCAAGGCATGACGACCGCACGCACGCTCACCGTCCCGGCCCCCGCGCCCGAAGCCGCCATGACCTACTTCGGCGCCGAACTCGCCTTCGAAGTCGACCCCGACGATCTCGTCCGGGACCTCGAAGCCGGCCACACCGACGGTTACGTGATCGTCGAGACGCGCGCCGAAGAGGCTTTCACTTCCGCCCGCATCCCCGGCGCGGTCAACCTCCCCTACCGGGACATGACCGACGAGACCACCGCTCACCTCGACAAGCAGCTCGTCTACGTCTGCTACTGCGAGAGCGTCAACTGCAACGCCGCGACGAAGGGCGCCCTCAAACTGGCCGAGCTCGGTTTCAAGGTGAAACGGCTCTCCGGCGGCATCACCGCCTGGATCGCCGCCGGCTACCCCGTCGAAGGCGAAACCACCGCAGGCGAAACCACAGCAACGGCCGGGATCCGCTGCGCCTGCTGAGCCACCTACCCTGAAAAGCGTGACACGACTGCTCATCATCCAGCCGGACGCGTCGGACCCGCTCGGCGCGCTCGGCGACTGGCTCACCGGCGCCGGCGCGGTGCTCGACGTTCGGCTGCTGCCGAAGGACGACCTGCCCGACGACCTCGACGGCTACCGGGGCGTCATCTGCCTCGGCGGCGGCATGGCCGTGGAAGACGACGCGGAGCACCCGTGGCTCGCCGGTGTGCGGCGCCTGCTCGCGAAAGCGGCGACGAAGCGGATCCCGACCCTGGGCATCTGCCTCGGCGCCCAGCTGCTGGCCGTCGCGACCGGCGGCCGCGTCGAGGTCGGGCGGGACGGGCCCGAGGTCGGTCCGCACCTCGTCGCCAAGAAGGACGCGGCGTGGACCGACCCGCTCTTCGCCGAGCTGCCGCTCATGCAGGACGTCCTGCAGTTCCACAACGACGCGATCACCCGGCTCCCGCCCGGCGCCGAGCTGCTCGCTTCCGCGCCGCTCTACCAGAACCAGGCTTTCCGGTTCAACCGTTGTGTCTACGGTGTCCAGTTCCACATCGAGACGACGCCCGCCGTCGTCGAGAGCTGGGCCGCCGACGAGCCCGGAATGGCGGAATTCGCCCGTCCGGGCTCACTCGAGCACGACGCGTTGATCGCCGTGCACGCGGACATCGAGGAAACCTGGCGCCCGTTCGCGCAGCGGTTCGTCCGGTTGGCCGCCGGGGAGCTCGAACCCGCCGCCGACAGTCAACGCTCGTTACCACTGGCTTAACGGCAAGGGTCACAGTAAGCAACAGCCTGTTAACGCCAGGCGTCACCCTTCAGGTACCTTGCGGAAGGAGTCCCCACAAGGGTTCGGAGGTCGGGGTGGAGCCCTCGTTGCTGGTCGTGCTCGTCGTCGTCACGGCCTTGGTTTTCGATTTCACGAACGGGTTCCACGACACCGCGAACTCGATGGCGACGTCGATCGCCACCGGGGCGCTCAAGCCCCGCGTGGCCGTCGCGATCTCGGCGGTGCTGAACCTGGTCGGCGCGTTCCTGTCGGTGGAGGTCGCCAAGACGATCTCCAGCGGCCTGGTGGACGACACGAAGATCGGCCCGTCGATCGTGTTCGGCGGGCTGATCGGCGCGATCGTCTGGAACCTCGTGACGTGGTTCGTCGGCCTGCCGTCGAGCTCGTCGCACGCGCTGTTCGGAGGCCTGATCGGTGCCACCTGGGTTTCGGCGGGCAGCGACTCGGTCCACTTCGGAAAGATCGTCGAGAAGGTCCTGGTCCCGGCCGCCGCGAGCCCGGTGATCGCCGGGCTCGTCGCGATGATCGCGACCTACCTCGTCTACCGCTTCCTCGTCCGCGGCCGCCCGGCCACGCGCGGGTTCAAGGTCGGCCAGGTCGTCTCGGCGTCACTCGTCTCCCTCGCGCACGGCACCAACGACGCGCAGAAGACGATGGGCGTCATCACGCTCACGCTCGTCAGCGCCGGCAGCCTGCCGGCGGGCGCGGCACCACCCGTCTGGGTGATCATCAGCGCCGCCTGCGCCCTCGCGCTCGGCACCTACCTCGGCGGCTGGCGCATCACCCACACCCTCGGCAAGGGCCTCACGGACATCGAGGGCCCACAGGGTTTCGCCGCCCAGACGAGCTCGGCGCTGGTCATCCTGGTCTCGTCCCGGCTGGGTTTCCCGCTGTCGACGACGCACGTGTGCTCCGGCGGGATCGTCGGCTCCGGCGTCGGCCGCCGCGAGGCGCCGGTGCGCTGGCGGATGGCGGGCCGGATGGTCGTCGCGTGGCTGTTCACGCTGCCCGCCGCCGCGATCGTCGGCGCGGTGTCCGGCAAGATCGCCTCGCTCGGCGCCGCGGGCACCATCGCCGTCGGCGTCGTCGGCATCGCCGTGGGCGTCGGGATCTGGCTGCTTTCCCGTCGCCACCCCGTCACCGCGCACAGCTTCCAGGTGCCCGAGCCGACACCCGCCGGAACCGAACCGGGCCGGCTCGCCGCCTGAGCGCACCCTCCCGGGATACGGTGGTTCGTGATGGCAGACCGCGCGCGATCGACCGCTTCGGCGGCGAGGTACGGCTTCACCGATCCCCGTGCCGAGGGTCAGTTGCGCGCGGCCGGCTGGTGGGACGACGCCGGCCCGGTCGAAGCCGCCGCCGACGTGCTCGCGGCGTTGTCCCGCACCGCGGACCCGGACCTCGCGCTGCGGGGGATCGACTGGATCCGCGAGGCCGACGAGGGCGGGTGGCCGCGGCTCGACGAACAGCTGCGCGCCCACCGGACCTTCCGCGGCCGTCTCCTCAGTGTGCTCGGGACGTCGAGCGCGCTCGCCGACTTCATCGCCGCGAACCCGGAGCAGTGGCAGACGCTCATCGGCGACAAGTGCACCGACTCCGAGTGCTACCGCGAAAACCTGCGCACGTCGCTCGTGCGCGACGACGGTTCGGTGCTCACCGGGCTCGAAGCCGAGCAGGCCCTCAAGATCGCCTACCGCGGCCAGCTGCTCGGCATCGCCGCCGCGGACCTCGGCCACCTCGTCGAGGCCGGGCTCGAGCACCCGAACTACGCCGAGGTCGCGGCGCAGCTGACCGAGCTGGCCGAAGCCGCGCTCGCCGCCGGGCTCGTCGTCGCCGAAGCCGAGGTCGGCGCGCCCGCCGAGGGCAACCTGTCGATCATCGCCATGGGCAAGTGCGGCGGCCGGGAGCTCAACTACGTCAGCGATGTCGACGTGATCTTCGTCGGCGCCGACGACCTCGGCGTCGCCACGCGGCTGGCCAGCACGACGATGCGCGTCGTCGGCAAGGCCTGCTTCGAGGTCGACGCCGCCCTGCGCCCCGAAGGCAAGGCCGGCGCGCTCGTCCGCACGCTCGAGAGCCACCAGGGCTACTACCAGAAGTGGGCCAAGACCTGGGAGTTCCAGGCGCTGCTCAAGGCGCGGCCGGTGGCGGGCGACGCCGAGCTCGGCCGACAGTACGCCGAGATGGTCGCGCCGCTGGTGTGGTCGGCGGCCGACCGCGAGAACTTCGTCGGCGAGGTGCAGCAGATGCGCCGCCGCGTCGAGGGGCACGTGCCGTCCGAGCACGCCGAACGCGAGCTCAAGCTGGGCCGCGGCGGGCTGCGGGACGTCGAGTTCGCGGTGCAGCTGTTGCAGCTGGTGCACGGCCGCGTCGACGCCGACCTGCGCTCACCGTCCACGATGGACGCGCTCGCCGCGCTCGGTGAAGGCGGCTACGTGGGCCGCCAGGACGCGGCCGAGCTGGGGGCGTCGTACGAGTTCCTGCGGATGATCGAGCACCGGCTGCAGCTGCGGCGGCTGCGCCGGACGCACCTGTTCCCGGCGACGTCGGACACCGTCGAGCTGCGGATCCTGGCGCGAGCCAGCGGGATCAAGGCGAGTGGTGGCAAGAGCCAGGGCGAGACGCTGCTGGCGGAGTTCCGGAAGCACGCGAAGGGCATCCGGCGGCTGCACGAGAAGATCTTCTACCGGCCGCTGCTGCAGTCCGTCGCGAACGTGCCGACCGAGGCGCTGCGCCTGACCACCGAACAGGCCGCGAGCCGGCTGGCCGCGCTCGGTTACACCGCCCCCGACGGCGCGCTCCAGCACATCAAGGCCCTCACCTCCGGCGTCTCGCGGCGCGCCGCGATCCAGCAGGCGCTGCTGCCGGTGCTGCTCGACCTCCTGGCCGACACACCCGACCCCGACGGCGGCCTGCTGTCGTACCGGAAGGTGTCCGAGGCACTCGAAGACACCCCGTGGTACCTGCGGGTCCTGCGTGACGAGGGCACGGTCGTCGAGAACCTGGCCGCCCTGCTCGGCACGTCCCGGCTGGTCCCGGACCTGCTCGTGCGCGCGCCGGAAGTACTGCGGCTGCTGGGCGATCCGGCCCGGCTGCTGGGCCGCACGCCCGCCGAGGTGGCGAAGTCGCTGCGGGCCGCCGTCCGGCGTCAGCCCGGGTTGAACGCCGCCGTCGCCGCCGCGCGTTCGCTGCGGCGGCACGAACTGCTGCGGATCGCGTGCGCGGACCTGCTCGGCCTGCTCGACGTGCCCGCCGTGTGCGAAGCGCTGTCCAGCGTCTGGGTCGCGGTGCTGCAGGGCGCGCTGGCCGCGGCGTTCCGCCAGCGCCAGGCGGAGCTGGGACGCACGCCGGCGCGCATCGCGGTGATCGGGATGGGCCGGCTCGGCGGCGCCGAACTCGGCTACGGCTCCGACGCCGACGTCCTCTTCGTGTGCGAGCCGTCCGAAGGGGTCTCGGACGCCGACGCGGTGAAGTTCGCTTCGTCGGTCGCGGAGACGGTCCGGAAGATGCTGGGCGCGCCGAGCTCGGACCCGGCTCTGGAGGTCGACACCGACCTGCGCCCGGAGGGGCGGAGCGGGCCGCTGGTGCGGACGCTGGAGTCGTACCGCGCGTACTACGCGCGCTGGGGCGAGGTGTGGGAGGCGCAGGCGCTGCTGCGCGCCCGGTTCGTCGCGGGCGACGACGACCTCGGCGAGCGCTTCATCGCGATGATCGACCCGATCCGCTACCCCGAGGGCGGCCTGGACGCGACGAAAGCGCGCGAGATCCGCCGCATCAAGGCACGCGTGGAGACCGAGCGGATGCCCCGCGGCGCCGACCCGACGCGCCATACGAAACTCGGCCGCGGCGGTCTCGCCGACGTCGAGTGGACGGTCCAGCTGCTGCAGCTCCAGCACGCGGGTTCGGTCCCGGGGCTGCGGACGACGTCGACCCTGGACGCGCTGGCTCGCCTGCCGGAAGCGGGGCTGGCCACGCAGTCCGAAGCGGACTCGCTACGCGAGGCGTGGCTGCTGGCGACCCGGGTGCGCAACGCGGGGATGCTGGTGCGCGGCAAGGCGGTCGACGAGGTCCCGGGGTCGGGCCGCGACCTGGTGGCGGTGGCCCGGGTCCTGGGCCAGACGGCCGCGGACGACCCGGGCGAGTTCCTGGACACGTACCGCCGCATCACCCGCCGGGCGCACACCGTGGTGGAGCACCTGTTCTACGAGGCCTGACCTACATGCCTGACCTACAGTGGGGCTCGTGACTGAACGCGAGCCGTTCCGGACCCGCATCAAGGTCCGGCACTACGAACTGGACACCCTGGGCCACCTCAACCACGCCGTGTACCACTCGTACGGCGAGGTCTCGAGACTGGAGCTGCTCGAGCGGGCGGGCGCGATGAAGGGGCTGGGCAACGTCGCGTCGGTGCTGCTCGAGACGCACGTGGTGTTCCGCCGCGAGCTGCGCGCGGGCGACGAGGTCGACGTGACGTGCGACGTCAAGTTCGGCAGCGGCAAGACGTTCTCGATGGACTCGAACATCTACAAGGCCGACGGGACGCTGGCCGCGGAGATCACCTGCACGCTGGGATTGATGGACCTCGAGATCCGCAAGCTGGTGGCGGACCCGCGGGGGCGCTTCGAAGCCGCAGGAGCGGATATGAAGCTGCTGTCCACGGCAGAATAAGGCCAATTTCGGCCATACGCTTCCGTTGCCGCCCGCGCCGGGCGTATGGTTTTTTGCGGATCGCACGGGGCGGTCCTTCCGGGGGAGATCATTTTATCGGGTCGTCGTGTGACGTTTATTTCGCGCGCCCCCGGAAAATGAGGGAGGGACGATTTCATGAAGATGGGGAAGATCGCGGCCACCGGTGCCGTCGCGGCCGGTTTCGCGGTGCTCGGGTTCGCCGCGCCCGCACAGGCCGCCGAACCGGCCGCGGCCGTGGTGGCCGCGGACAACCCGGCGTACCTGCTGCTGGCGCCCGCACCGAACTGCGTCGGCCTGGCGCAGGGCCGCAACGGCAGCACGGCATGGGCGGAGGCGACCAACAACAATTGCGGTTACACCGTGCGAGTGCGCATGATCTGGGCGTGGGCCGGCGACGGTCCGTGCGTGTCACTGCCGAACAATTACTACTACCGGGAGACGCGCGGAGCGGCGAACATCCCGCCGCGTCCCTACGTGAGTGAACTGCGCTCCTGCTGATCGAAAAAGGAAAGGCCGGTTCCGTCCGCGGCGGAACCGGCCTTTTCGTAGCCGAACAAGGAACGGGACGGCGGTCGGGGTTTCCCCTCGACCGCCGTCCCGTGTCTGGTGGGGACTCCGACCAGCGACCCTGGTCAAAGCCCCGCGTCGATCACACGTCGTAGTACAGGGCGAACTCGTACGGGTGCGGGCGCAGGCGCAGCGGGTCGATCTCGTTCTCGCGCTTGTACGACACCCACGTCTCGATCACGTCCGGCGTGAACACGCCGCCCTCGAGGAGGTAGTCGTGGTCGGCTTCGAGGGTGTCCAGCACCGTGCCCAGGTCGCCCGGGACGAGCTTGACGTTCTTGGCCTCCTCCGGCGGGAGCTCGTAGAGGTCCTTGTCGATCGGTTCGGCCGGCTCGATCTTGTTCTTGATGCCGTCGAGGCCGGCCATCATCATCGCCGAGAACGCCAGGTACGGGTTGCCCGACGAGTCCGGGCAGCGGAACTCGGCGCGCTTGGCCTTCGGGTTGTTGCCCGTGATCGGGATGCGGACGCAGGCCGAGCGGTTGCGCTGCGAGTAGACCAGCGAAACCGGCGCCTCGAAGCCCGGCACCAGGCGGTGGTAGGAGTTCACCGTCGGGTTCGTGAAGGCCAGCAGGCTCGGCGCGTGCTTGAGCAGCCCGCCGATGTAGTGGCGCGCGGTGTCCGACAGGCCGGCGTAGCCCGACTCGTCGTGGAACAGCGGCTGGCCGTCCTTCCACAGCGACTGGTGGCAGTGCATGCCCGAGCCGTTGTCGCCGGCGAGCGGCTTCGGCATGAACGTCGCCGTCTTGCCCGCCCCGAACACCGTGTTCTTCACGATGTACTTGAACAGCTGCAGGTCGTCGGCCGCGTGCAGCAGCGTGTTGAACTTGTAGTTGATCTCGGTCTGGCCGGCGGTGCCCACCTCGTGGTGCGCGCGCTCGATCTCGAAACCGGTGTTCGTCAGGTTGCGGACGATCTCGTCGCGCAGGTCGGCGAAGTGGTCGACCGGCGGGACGGGGAAGTAGCCGCCCTTGAACTTCGTCTTGTAGCCCTGGTTCCCACCGACCTCGTCGGCGCCGGTGTTCCACCAGCCCTCGATCGAGTCGATCTCGTGGAACGAGGCGTGCTCGGCGGAGTCGAAGCGGACCGAGTCGAAGATATAGAACTCGGCTTCGGGGCCGAAGTACACGTTGTCGGCGACGCCGTACTCGGAGATGTACTGCTCGGCCTTGCGCGCGATGTTGCGCGGGTCGCGGCTGTACGCCTCACGCGTGAACGGGTCGTGCACGAAGAAGTTGAGCGCCAGCGTCTTCGCCTTGCGGAACGGGTCGATCCGCGCGGTCTCCGGGTCCGGCAGCAGCAGCATGTCGGACTCGTGAATGGACTGGAAGCCGCGTACCGAGGAGCCGTCGAACGCGAGACCCTCTTCGTAGGCCTCTTCGGTGAAGGCCTTCGCGGGGACCGTGAAGTGCTGCATCACGCCGGGCAGGTCGCAGAACTGGACGTCGATGACTTCGACGTCCTCGTCGGCGATGAGGCGCTGGATGTCGTCTGGAGTAGTGGGCACCCTCGGTGACTCCTTCTCGTTCGAGCTCGTACGGCAGTGCTCTCTTCGGCTCACGCTAAAAGTGCGGTGTTGCCCGACCGTCACCCGTATGTTTCGCCGGTGTTAACGGGTGGTCGATATCGGGTATCCGACCAGGTCGGATGTGTTCCACGCCACCGGCATACCCTAGACGGGTGGCGAGATGGACCGGTGAATGGCTCCCCGGCACCGGCGAGGGCCGGCAGGACGTTGATCAGCACGAGTCGCGCTGGCCGGGCGAGAAGTTCGGTTTGCCCGAATCAGGCGTGGGCTCGGCGGCGAGCGGGGGTGCGCGGCTGCTCGCGCTGGTCGTCGACCTCGTCGTCGCGGCCCTGGTCACGGCCATCTTCCTGCACCCCAGCCTGCAGGACCCGGTCGCGATGCAGAACTTCAACCTCTGGTCCGGCGGAGTGTGGGCGGTCATCTCCGTCGTGTCCGCCGGCTTCTTCGGGTTCACGCCCGGGATGGCCGCCGTCGGCGTCCGCGTCGCCCGGCTCGACGGCGCCGCGCTGGTCGGCCCGCCGCGCGCGCTGGTCCGGGCGGTCCTGACGTTCGTGATCATCCCGGCGGCGGTCCGCAACGCCGACGGCCGCAGCTGGCTCGACCGGCTGACCGGCACCGTCGTCATCCGGATGCGCTGACCCGCCCACGAGAAAGGCCCCGTCCGGTGCGGACGGGGCCTTCGTCGTCGGTACGGGGTCAGCGACGGCGGATCGTGCGCTGGACGTTGCGCATCTTCGCGCCGGCCGGCATCGGGCCCTTCGGCATCGCCGCGCCGCGGTTGCCGAGCGCCGCGAGCTTCGCTTCCAGCGCGTCGACCTGGGCCGGCTTGAGGTTGCGCGGCAGCTTCATCAGGAAGCCCTGGAGCTTCTTCAGCGGGATCTGGCCCTCTTCGTGGCCGATCGTCACGTCGTAGATCGGGGTGTCACCGACCAGTCGGGACACGCGCTTCTTCTCCTGCGCGAGCAGCGTCTTGACGCGGTGCTGCGCGCCCTCGGCGACGAGCACCACGCCCGGGCCGCCCAGTACGCGGTGCACGGCGTCGAGCTGGGTCGTCGCCGCGACGGTCGGCGTCACCTTCCACTTGCCGCGGAGGTTCTCCAGCGCCCACGCCGCGGCGCCGGGCTGGCCGTCGGCCTTCGAGTAGACCGTCTTCTGGACGCGCCGGCCGAAGATGATCATGGCGAGCAGACCGCCGAGGATCAGCCCCAAGGGCAGCAGCACCCACTGCGAGCCGAAGAAGGACCCGATGCCGAACGCCACGCCGGCGACGACGACGATCGACCCGACCATCCACGGGATGAGCCACGGGTCTTCCTTGCGCTGCATCTTGAAGGCCTCGAAGAGCTGGCCACGGCGGGCCTTGCTCGCCGCGCGCTTCTCCTTCTTGGCCTGCTTGGCCGCTTCCTTGTCCTGCTGTCCCGCCATCTGACCAGGATACGGCCGCGTGCCCCTGCCCCGATTCCCCGTCCCCCTCTGCGAGGATGCCGGACGTGACCGGCGTACTTTCCCCCAAGAGCCAGAACCGTCTGCTCGATGGTCTCGACCCTGAGCAGCGCGCCGCCGCCGGTGCCCCGCGAGGGCCGGTCTGCGTGCTCGCCGGGGCCGGCACGGGCAAGACCCGCACGATCACCCACCGGATCGCCCACCTCGTCCGATCCGGGCATGTTTCCGCTGGTCAGGTGCTCGCAGTGACGTTCACGACGCGAGCCGCGGGGGAGATGCGGACCCGGCTGCGGGGCCTCGGCGTCGAGGCCGCGCAGGCCCTGACGTTCCACGCCGCCGCCCGCCGTCAGCTGCGGTACTTCTGGCCGCGCGTGGTCGGCGACCGGCCCTGGGACCTGCTGGAGAACAAGTTCCGCTACGTCGGACAGGCCGCGACCCGGGCCAAGCTCGGCACCGAAACCGAGATCCTGCGCGACCTGTCGAGCGAGATCGAGTGGGCGAAGGCGTCGCTGATCGCCCCGGACGACTACCCGGCCGTCGCGGCGCGCACCCAGCGCGACATCCCGGCGCCGGCGGCGCAGATCGCCCAGGTCTACCGCACGTACGAAGAGCTGAAGAACGCCGCGCAGGTGCTCGACTTCGACGATCTCCTGCTGCACACGACGGCGGTGCTCGAGGAGCACGGCGTCGTCGCCGAGGAGTTCCGCGACCGCTACCGGTGCTTCGTCGTCGACGAGTACCAGGACGTCACGCCGCTGCAGCAGCGCCTGCTCGACGCGTGGCTCGGCGGCCGCGACGACCTGACCGTCGTCGGCGACGCCAACCAGACCATCTACTCCTTCGGCGGCGCGTCGCCGAAGTCGCTGCTCGAGTTCACGCGGCGCTACCCGGACGCGACGGTCGTCCGGCTCGAGCGCGACTACCGGTCGACGCCCGAGGTCGTCTCGCTGGCGAACCGGGTCATCGGCGCCGCGCGCGGGCGGCCGGCGGGGTCGCGCCTGAAGCTGATCGGGCAGCGGCCGTCGGGTCCGGAGCCGCGCTTCGCCGAGTTCGACGACGAGGCGGTCGAGGCCGAGGCCGTCGCCGGTCGGGTGCGCGAGCTGCTGGACGGCGGCGTCGCGGCGAGCGAGATCGCGGTGCTGTACCGCGTGAACGCGCAGTCGGAGGCGTACGAGTCGGCACTGACCGCGACCGGCATCCCGTACCTCGTCCGCGGTGGCGAGCGGTTCTTCAACCGGACCGAGGTCCGGCAGGCGATGTCGGCGCTGCGGGCCGCGAGCGGCGACGGCAGCTCCGACCTGGTCACGACGGTGCGGTCGGTGCTCGCCCGCGTCGGGCTGACCGAGTCGCCGCCGGCGGGTGGCGCGGCCAAGGAGCGCTGGGACGCGCTCCTGGCGATCGTCGAGCTGGCCGAAGAGCTGGCCTCGACGGTCGAGGACGCCGACCTGCCGCGCTTCAACACCGAACTGGAGCAGCGCGCCGCGGCCCAGCACCCGCCGACGGTGGAGGGCGTGACGCTGGCGTCGCTGCACGCGGCGAAGGGCCTGGAGTGGGACGCGGTGTTCCTCGTCGGCCTGGCCGAGGGCACGATGCCGATCCTGCACGCCGGCGACGACGAGGCGGCGATCGAGGAAGAGCGGCGGCTGTTCTACGTCGGCGTGACGCGCGCCCGCGAGCACCTGTGGCTGTCGTGGGCGCTGGCCCGCACGCCGGGAGGGCGGCGCAACCGCCGTCGCAGCCGGTTCCTGTACGGCCTGATCCCGGAGGATCACCCGGCCGCCCGCGCGGCCCGCACCCAGCAGAAGCCGGCGACGCCGATCAAGACGCGCTGCCGCGTCTGCGGCGGGCCGCTGCTGGAGACCCTCGAGGTCAAGCTGGGCCGCTGCGGCAAGTGCCCGTCGACGGTGGACGAGGGACTGCTGGAGCGCCTGAAGTCCTGGCGCGCCGACCGGGCCCGCGAGCTGAAGGTGCCGGCGTTCGTGGTGTTCACCGACGCAACGCTGATGGCCATCGCCGAGCAACGCCCGATCGACGAGGCGGCGCTGGTGTCGATCTCGGGAATCGGCGCGACCAAGCTGGAGCGGTTCGGCACGGAGATCCTCGGCGTGGTCCGGGCATCGGCGGAGTAGCGACGGGTCGGGGCCGTCGGGTGCTCTGGGAACCGGGGCCGTCTCGCTGCGTTCGAGGCGGTGTTGGTCCGGTCGGCTTCGGCCCGCGGCCGGGGGGCGCGGCTCGTGCGGGCCGGCCGTCGAGGCCGTCCCGACCGGGGGCCGGACCGGTGTGGTCGCGCCCGGTTCACTCGGGCGGCGGTATCGCGGCGATGGGGTGTTGACCGCGTCCGGGCCATGATCGACGCGGCGAACCCGCTGCTCAGGGGCGATCTTCGTAACTTCGAGGATTTTCCCGTTAATTGAGTTGCCTCGGTGTGGTGGGGCACAATAACCTGCCAGTACCGAGCCCGAAGGGCTCGGCTGGGGATCCACGTGACAGCGCCGCTCGGCGGCCGTGTGTGCAGAGTACAGAAGGAGGTGCCGGTGAAATGATCAACACCATGACGCTCACGAATCCGGGCACCCGTCTGTCCTGCGCCGCGGAAGTTGCGGCTGCTCAGCGCCCGGGCACCGGTGTGTCCGTGAGCGCGCACGAGATTCAGGTCATGCGTCGCGTCGAGCGGCGCTGGGCCACCGGTGATGTCGTGTTCGGGACGCAGGGCGTTCTCGCCGCGTACCCGCAGGCTGATCTGTCGACCATCAAGCAGTTCCGTGTTCCGTTGTCGTTACGGGAGCGAAGTTCCTGACCTAGTCAGGACTAGAGGCTCACGAAGGCCGCGGAACCGGAAAACCCGGATCCGCGGCCTTCGTGTTTTTGGCTGCACAACCCCAAGAGGACCAGCATTGCCCAGCTCCATCTCCCAACCGAAAACCCGTACGACACAAGGAGGAACTGCCATGTCTTCGGCCATCGCCTACACCTCGGGTGAGGCAATATTCGCCGACCTGCTCGACCCCATCGCGGTACCGGACGCGGCTCTGCCCTGCCGTTCGGGCGACGCGGACCTCTGGTTCGCCGAGTCCCCGGCCGAGCTCGAGCGCGCGAAGGCGCAGTGCGCCGACTGCCCGGTGCGCGAGGCCTGCCTGGCGGGCGCACTGGCTCGCCGCGAGCCGTGGGGCGTCTGGGGCGGCGAGATCTTCGAGCGCGGCGTCGTGATCGCGCGCAAGCGGCCCCGTGGCCGTCCGCGCAAGAACGCTGCCGTCGAGCCCGCCGCGGCCAAGGCCGTCGGCGCTCACCGGAGCGCCGCCGCATGAGCGTCGAACCGGTCACCACGAAAGACCACGAAGCGCGGATGTGCCGTCCGCAACTGCAGTTGACGAAGACCGAGATCGAGGAGATCAGCGAGATGTTGCTTTACGAAGAACTGTCCAGGGCCCGAATACGGGATCTGGAAGAGGGGGTCCGCGCCCAGCGGGCCCGAGGTAGCGCGCGTGCCGTACGCCGCTGGACGCGAGTAGCCCGATGGGCGTCTCGCCGCGCGGAGCGGTACGAGCTGGACCAGAACTGAGCGCAGGCCCCTGCCGCCCCGGGCGGCAGGGGCCTGCGTGCTGCCCGAAAGGTCGCGGCCTGCGGGGGTGCCGGGCGAGTTCGCTCGGTGGCGAGGCCGGTCGGATGTCGCTACCGCCGCGGCTGCGGCTTGGGCGGTGCTGGATGCTGCGGCGCCCAAGTGTTGGCGCGGCGGGGTAAGTCCTGCGGGTGGGGTCGGGGCCTCCTTCGGGTGGTGTGCGGCGGGTTTGCTCCCGGGTGGGTGGGCTGGCGAGGTTGCTTGCCGGTTGGCTGGCCGGTGGGTGGGCTGGCGAGGTTGCTGGCCGGTGGGTGGGCTGGCGAGGTTGCTTGCCGGTTGGCTGACCGGTGGGTGGGCTGGCGAAGTTGCTGACCGGTAGGACGGCTGGCGAGGTTGCTCGCCGGTTAGCCGGTCGGTGATGCGATCGCTGAGGCTGTTCGTCGGGATTGCTCGCCCGTGGCAGTCCCCGGCGAGGTTGCCCGACGGGAAGCTTGCCGAGGCTGGGTTCGGAGGGGCTCGCCGGAATTGCGCCTCGCCGGGGACTGCCTACGGGTGGGGCTGATCGGCGTCGCGTCTGCGCGTTGGCGCGGCGGGGGTGGACTTGCGGGTCGGGGCCTCCTTCGGGTGGTGTTCGGGCGGTTGCGCTGGTGTTGAATGGGGTGATGGCCGGACACAGCCACGACGACATCGACTGGGCGGATCGGCTCGCTCAGCTGCGCATGGCCGACTCGCTCGATGCCGGGGCGCTCGCGCCCGTCGCGCGGCGGTTGCTTGGCCGGCTGCCCGGGCGGCCCACCCTGCTCGACGTCGGGTGTGGGGCCGGTGGGATGAGCGTGCTCTTCGCGCGGGAGCTCGCCCGTGGGGGTGGGGGCACCGTCGTGCTCCTTGATGCCACGCCCGCACTGCTGGCCGAGGCGCGGCGGGCCGTCACCGAGGCCGCCGGTGGGGATGTCGAGGTTGTCGGTGTGCACGGGGACCTCGCCGATCCGCGGTTGGGCGAGCGGGTGCCCGCTGCCGATCTCGTGTGGGCTTCGGGCGTCGTGCACCACGTCGGCGACCAGCAGGCCGCTTTGCGCTCCCTTGCCCGGCTGGTGCGGCCCGGCGGGGTGCTCGCCATCAGCGAAGGCGGGCTCGAGATGCGGTGCCTCCCTTGGGATGTCGGGGTGGGCCGGCCCGGGCTGGAGCAGCGGCTGCTCGCCGCGCGGGGCGAGTGGTTCGCCGGAATGCGGGCCGGGCTTCCGGGCAGCGTCGCCATGCCCTACGGCTGGCCGCGCGCCCTTCGCGAGGCCGGGCTCGAGGATGTCGAGTCGTTCGGTGCGCTCATCGATCACCCCATGCCGGGTTCGGAGCTGTTGCGCGAGTACGTCGTGCAGCGCGTCGGATGGCTTGCCGAGTCCGCCGGGGACTTGCTCGACGTCGATGATCGCGCCACTGTCGCCGCGCTGACCGATCCGGACGGCCCGGACTTCCTCGCCCGCCGGGACGACCTGTTCCTGTTGGGCGCCAAAGCGATCCACTGTGGACGGTTGCCGTGAGCGCGCCGGAGGAGGCCGCATGCGTGCGGTGCGGGCGAACCCGCGGCGCCGACGAGGACCCGGCTACGGCGCTCGCCTGGGTGTCCACCCGCGAGCGGGGCGGACTGCGGTGGCTGTGCCCGGACTGCGCGCGCCGGCACGTGCGCGACATCGAGGGCAAGCTGCCCGACGAGTACTGGTGACGGACCCGCGCTCCCGACGAGTGTGCGGCAGCTCCGGACGGTGTGCGTCGCCGCGCGGAGAAGCGCCTGGCTCGGTGGGACACAGACGATGCGTGCGGGCCGTCGGTCGAGCGATGCGCGCGTGCCCGGACGGAGTGCGCGGCACGGCGCGGCCGCCGATGGTGGTCATGCCGCGTCGCCGATCGGGGTCATCGGGACCGCGCGGACCTTCGGACGCGGCGTGCGGGACGCCTCGCCGAAGGCCAAGGCCAGCTCTCGCGCCACCTCTCGCGAGACCTGGCGCAGCTGGCGGACCGTGCAGCGGACCAGGACGATCCCCGTCGCCGCCAGCGCCAGGTGTGAGAAGCCGCCGGTGCTGGGGCCGCAGCGGTACTGCCAGGCCAGGCCGATCTCGTCCCACCACGCGTCCGCCTCGCCGATGCGGCGGCCACGGCGGTCGCAGATCGTCACGTCCCAGATCGGCGGCGGTAGACGCGCCGTCTCCAGCGCCTGCACCGCCAGGCCGTGGGCCTGGATCGGGCCCTCGTCCAGCTCGCGGAGCACCTTCCGGACCGCCGCCGTGCCGCGCTGGGGTCCTTCGGCCAGCTCCGTCAGCAGCTCCTGCCGATCGCACATGCCCCAGTAGAGCGGGAGCGTCAGCAGGTGGCGGATCCGCGCCGGGTCGGGCTCCGACCTCGCCAGGTCGAGCGCGGCCCGGGACGGCGGCGCGAACGGCAGCCCGTCGACCACCACCGGCGCCGGCATCCGGGCCGTGCGCGCCGCACTGACCCCGTCGCACGCCGCCACCCGGCAGTGGTCCGGCACCAGCAACCGGATCTCGTCGTCCGCCGGGCATTTCACGCCGTGGGCCCGCAGCGCGTCGGCGCCCGTGACCACCGTCCGCGGTCCGTAGCGCGCCAGCGCGGCGTGCAGCAGCTGCTGCCGCGTGGGTGAGTCGTTGCGCAGCAGGACGACACCGGGGTGCAGGCGGCGCCACGGCCCACCGGGGCCGCAGAGCCGCCGGGTTCTTCGATCGGACACTCCGGCCCTGCGTAACTGTTCGAGGTTCATCACCTCGCATGAGCCGGGGTTACTGAGGGCCAGCGGGTCGGTGCATTGAGTAGCGGTCATGTATCGAGAATGACGGCTCGGCCAACCGGGTGGAACCCCATTCCCCGCAGCTGTGGACAACTCGCCGGAATCCGCCCGTTAGCGGCCCGGCCTGTGGACAACTCAGCCGGCGAAACCGGGCTGCCAGCGCTCCACGATGCCGCGCGCCGGGATCTCCGCGTCCAGCTGGCAGAGGATGCCCGTGGACCCGGCCGTCACCCGGTGGATCATCAGGTACTCGGGCGGCAGGTTGAGCGACCGCCCGACCCGGAAGTCGTTGCCGCGGCTGTCGCCGACCCGCCCCGCCTGCTTCTGCATCCACTTGCGGGTGAAGTGGAACGTCGGCTCCGCCAGCGGCTCGGTGAACGGCGCCAGATACGCGAGCACCTCGTCCGCGGTCAGGTCGCTGTCTGGCCGGATGAACCGGTTCCCGCGCAGCAGCCGCATCAGCCCGGCCGACTCGCCGTCGAGGGCCAGCCGCGTCATCTCGCCCAAGTGGCGGGGGATGCCGTCGGGCAGCCGGGCCACGCCGCCGAAGTCGATGACGCACAGCCGGTCGTCGCCGGTGATCATGAAGTTGCCCGGGTGCGGATCCGAGTGCAGCAGGTGGACGCGCTCGGGGGACGAGTAGTGGAACTCCGCCAGCAGCCGGCCCGCCAGGTTGCGGGTCTCGCGGTCGCCGTCCGCGATGACCTTCGACAACGGTGTGCCGGTCACCCACTCCGTCACGACGACCTTGGGTGCGCTGGCCACCACGCGCGGCACCAGGATGCCGGGGTCGCCTTCGAACGCCTTCGCGAAGGCGCGCTGGTGCTGGGCCTCGGCCTGGTAGTCGAGCTCCTCGTTCATGCGCTCGGCGAGCTCGGCCAGCAGCGGCTTGACCTCCGTGCCGGGCACGAACGCCTGGAACAGCCTGCTGAACCGCTGCAGCTGCCGCAGGTCGCTGCGCAACGCCTCGTCGGCGCCCGGGTACTGCACCTTGACTGCCACCTCGCGGCCGTCGTGCCAGACCGCGCGGTGCACTTGGCCGATGCTCGCGGCCGCCGCCGGCACGTCGTCGAACGAGGCGAACCGGCTGCTCCAGGTGCGGCCCAGCTGCTCGGCGAGCACTCGGTGGGTCTGCCGGGCGGCCATCGGCGGCGCCGCGGCCTGCAGCTTCGTCAGCGCCTCGCGGTACGGCTTCGCCATGTCGTCCGGCACCGCCGCCTCGAACACGCTCAGCGCCTGGCCGAACTTCATCGCCCCGCCCTTGAGCGTGCCGAGCACCTCGAACAGCTGCTCAGCGGCCTTCGCCGAGAGCGTCGCGTTGACCTGCTCTGCGCTCTGACCGGCCAGCCGCTTGCCCCACCCGCCGACCGCCCGTCCGGCGATCCCGAGCGGCAGACTGGCGAGCTTGGCAGTACGGGCGGCACCCTTGCGCGGCATCGCGGGATCACGATCGCCTGGGTCGCGGAAGTCGGTCACCCCCGCGATTCTGCCTTGCGACCTCGGCGGCGCGCAGCCCGCTCGCAACGTCTTAGTGGCCTACGTCTCCTGTCGCAGCACCAAGGCGCCGCAACCACACCGCGGGTGCGGGGGCCAGCCGCGGTGGCGGATGCGGCCGTCGAAGGCGTCGATCTCCAGGGTCGCGTTCCACGCGGGCGGCGCCGGCTCGGCGGGGGAGAGCAGGCGCATGGCCTGCGCGACGGCCAGCGAGGCGCAGGCGTGGACCGCGCCGAGATCGGGCCGCTGGTGCCGGCCGGTCAGCTGTCCGGCGACGCGGGGCCAGCACGGGTCGAGGTCGGTCCGGTGCAGGTCGGCGCAGCGCAGGCACGAACTGCGGCCCGGGACGACCAGCGGCCCGACGATGCCCGTTCCGTCGCGGATTCGGGCGGCCATGTGCGGGACGCCTTCCTCCATCAGCTCGGCGACGACCTCCGGCGCGGGGACGACGGCGTCGGTGAGCAGCGCCAGCTCCGGGTACCGGTCGTGCAGGCGGGTGACGCGGACTTCGGGGTCGACGCGGCGGAGCAGGTCGCCGAGGGCATGGCGCCGGGATCGGCCCAGGTCGGCTTCGGTGAACCCGGTGCCCAGGTCGTGCTCGGTCACCGTGCCGGGCAGCTCCAGCTCGACGTGCCCGATCCCGGCGTTGGCCAGCAGCACGGCGACGGCGACCGCCACCCGGCCGTCGCCGTGCACGGTGACCGCGCTGGCGCGCCGCCGCTCCATGAGGGCGCTCTGGTGGTGGCGCGCCCGCAGCGACCAGAAGCCGGTTTCGCCGCGGAGACCCGGGCCGTCCGGGCGTCCGGCGTCGGTGACCAGGCCGAGCGCGGCCAATTGCCGCAGCAGGGTGCGCAGCTGGTCGCGGTGTTCGCTCTCGGCGAGCAAGAGCCGCTCGACGGGCTTGCTGCCGTCGAGTTTTCGCAGCCGCGCGACGAGGCGGGGCGGCAGGCCTTCGACGATCACGCCGTGACGCGGGTCGAGCCCGAGCTGGATCTCGCGCGGGCCGCGTTCGAGCACCGTGATGCCCGGGAGCAGGGCGGGATGGGCCGGCAGGAGCACCGGAGGCATGTCCGCGGTGGAGAAGATCATGTCCGAAGAATGGCATCCGGAGGCGGCGGCCGAGCCCGGGAAGGCGCCGGATCGGCCGAGTTGTCCACAAGTGAAGTGGGCTGTGGACAACTCGGCTCTGTGACCTCAATGCGCTCGGAGTTGTCGGTGCCGGGCCTTACCGTTGTCGGGTGGTCGAAGCACAGACGCCCTCGCTGAGAGGCAGGGGGGAAACGAACCCCTCGTCGGACACACCGGAACACAAGGTCGAAGTGCGGCGCAGCCAGCGCCGGCACCGGACGGTCACCGCGTATTGGAAGGATGACACGCTCATCGTGCTCATCCCCGCGCGGATGACCAGGGCGGAGGAGAAACACTGGGTCGCCGAGATGGAGCGCAAGCTGCAGCGCTCGGAACCACGCCGGCCGGCACCCCCGAAGACGTCGGACGACGCCCTGCTGGCGCGCTGCGCGCTGCTGTCGGGCAAGTATCTGGATGGCAACGCGGTGCCGGCGAGCGTCCGCTGGGTGCCGCCGATGCGCACGCGGTGGGCGTCCTGCACGCCGGTCGACGCGACCATCCGGGTCAGCGACCGGCTGCGGAAGGTCCCGCCGTGGGTGCTGGACTACGTGCTGGTGCACGAGCTGGCGCACCTGCGCGAGCCCGGGCACGACGCGGCGTTCTGGGCCCTGGTGCGGAAGTATCCGAAGACCGATCGGGCGATGGGATATCTCGAGGGGTTGGCGGCCGCCGCCGGGTGGGGGATCGACACCGAGTGCTGAGCGGGTGACGTGACCGGGGCGGTCCGCTGCGGCGGGCCGCCCCGGCTGCGTGGACGGGCGCGGTCCGAGAGGCTGCACGCCTGGTGGGTCGGCGTACCGGGACGGCCGGCTTGCGTGCGTGGAGGGGCATCACGCGTGATCAGAGGGGCATCACGCGTGTCTGGAGGGGCATCACGCGTGCCTGGGCGGACGACACGCGTGCCTGGGCGGACGACACAGTCGGCGGGGACGGGAACGGGCGCCTCGCCGAGCGGGGCGCCCGTTCCGCCGAACTGGGTTCAGCTGTGGCCTTCGCCGTCGCTTTCCTCCGAGGCCGGAGGGGTCTCCTTGGCCTTCTCGTCGCGCTTCGAACGCTCGGACTGCTCCGTGCGCTCCAGCTCCGCGATCGGGTCGAGGTCGTCGATCGAACCCGCCGAACCGACGTGGTCCGCGAAGTCGATCGGCTCGTCCAGGTCCTCCGCCGTCGGCATCAGGTCCGGGTGGGACCACAGGCCGTCGCGCTTCTCCAGGCCGTGGCGGTCGCCCACCAGCTTCCACAGGTTCGATGCGTCCCTCATGCGGCGGGGGCGCAGCTCCAGGCCGACCAGCGTGGCGAACGTCTGCTCCGCCGGGCCGCCCGTCGCGCGGCGGCGGCGCAGCGTCTCGCGCAGTGCGTCCGCTCCCGGGAGGCGGTCGCCGACCGCTTCCGCCACCACTACGTCGACCCAGCCCTCGACCAGGGCCAGCAGCGTCTCGAGGCGCCGCAGCGCGCCCTTCTGCTCCTCCGTTGTCTGGGGCTCCAGCAGGCCGGACGACATCGCTTCCTCGATGCTCGCCGGGTTGGCCGGGTCGATCCGGCCGGCCAGCGACTCCAGGGCCGACGTGTCCACCGAGATGCCGTGCGCGAACTCCTCGACCGTCGCCAGCAGGCGCTGGCGCAGCCACGGCACGTGCGTGAACAGCCGCTGGTGCGCGGCCTCGCGCGCGGCCAGGAACACCAGGATCTCGCTCGTCGGCAGCTCGAGGCCCTCGGCGAACTTCTCGATGTTCGCCGGCAGCAGCGCGGACGTCCCGGCCGGGGCCAGGGGCAGCCCGATCTCGGACGAAGTCAGCATCTCCGACGCCAGCTGGGCCAGCGCCTGGCCGAGCTGGGACCCGAAGGCCATCCCGCCCATCTGCCCCATCATCTGCAGCAGCGGGCCGGCGGCTTCCTTGGCCTCCGCGGGCAGCGCCTCCATCCAGGCACCCGACACCTGGCGGGCGACCGGGTCGCACAGCCGCTGCCACGTCGGCAGGGTCTTCTCGACCCAGGTGCGCGGCGACCAGGCGACCGTCGACGTCGCGCCCGCGGGGAACTGCGTCGCCGCGTCGAGCCAGAGCTCGGCGAGGTGGGCGGCGTCGCGGACGGCGGCGTTCGAGTCGTCTCCGCCGGAGAAGCCGAGGCGGCTTTCGCCGGTGTTGCCGGCGCTGCCCAGGGTCTGGAGGGCGATCTGCTTGGCGAGGTCGTAGTTCACCGGCCCGCTGGAAGTACCGGCCTGGCTGAGCATCTGGCCCAGCTGGCTCAGCATCTGCCCGAGCTGGTTGAAGGCCTCGGCGCCGGACTGCTGTCCGCCTTCCGAGGGGTCGTTCTCACCTCGTTTGTCGGGATCGGAAGGTCCGAAGCCGAACGGGGGTTTGCTCATGCGTCCACCGTACGCGGGTCGGGAAGGCTCCAGCGCGTCATGTGCGTGGCCTTCACCGGGAAGCGAACGCGGTCACCGTACGCTGTCGGGCGTGACCAAGTCCTCCGAGCAGACCGCGCCCGCGAAGAGCAGCCCGGACCCCGGCACCGAGGCCGGCGGCGAGGCCCGGCGGATGACCCGCCGCGGCTGGACGCTCGTGGTCAGCGGCTCGCTGTTCCTGATCTTCGTGGTCCTCGGCCTGGTCGTGCCGGTGCCGTTCGTGGCGATCAGCCCGGGCCCGACCTACGACACGCTGGGTCGCGACGCCGCGGGCAACCCGGTCATCCAGGTCACCGGGCACGAGACCCACCCGACGACCGGCGAGCTGCGGATGACGACCGTCTCGCTGCACGACGGCGTCACGCTCTTCCAGGGCCTCGGCTTCTGGGCCAGCGGCCGCTACGCGCTCGCGCCCCGCGAGGAGTACTTCAAGCCGGGCGAGACCAACGAACAGGTCAAGCAGGAGAACATCCAGCAGCTGCAGGACTCGCAGTCGAACGCCCAGGTCGCCGCCCTGCGCAAGCTCGGCTACCCGATCAAGGTGCTGGCGAAGCAGATCGTCTCCGGCAGCCCGGCAGACCACGTGCTCGCCCCCGGCGACAAGCTGATCACGGTGAACGGCAAGAAGATCGTCGAAGCCGCGGACGTCCGGGCCGCGCTGGCCGGCACCCTGCCCGGCCAGACCGTCCAGATCACCTTCCAGTCGGACGGCCAGCCGGAGCGCACCGTGCCGCTCACGCTCGCTTCGCGCCCCGACCGCAAGGAGGGCTTCATCGGCCTCACCGCGGTCGACCGCGCCGAGGCGCCGTTCAACGTCAACATCTCCCTGCAGGACGTCGGCGGGCCGTCGGCCGGGCTGATGTTCACCCTCGCGATCATCGACCGGGTCAAGGGCGACGACATCGCCGGGGGGCGGCACATCGCCGGCACCGGCGAGATCACCGAGACGGGCGAGGTCGACCCGATCGGCGGGATCTCGTTCAAGGTCGTCGGCGCGCGCGAGGCAGGCGCCACCGACTTCCTGGTGCCCGAGCACAACTGCGCCGAGGCCAAGACCACCGCGCCCGACGGCCTCAACCTCATCAAGGTGTCCACACTGGACGACGCGCTCGCGCAGCTGGCCAACCTGAAGGCGGGCCGCCCGACGGCCTCCTGCTAGGGGAGGAGCGTCGCCTTGAGGGCCTCGAGGAGGTTCGGGGCGAGGTCGGGACTCTCGACGATCTCGTCGATCGACTCGTCCGACCCCTCGGCCGTCCCGATGCCGCGCAGCCGCATGACGCACGCGCCGTTGCCCTCGCGCAGGACCGCGGCCACCAGCCGGGCCTCCGTCCGCTGCGGGTGGTCGGCGGCCGCGCGGCGCAGGCTCTCCGCGTCGGCCTCCGCGACGTCCGGCAGCTCCGACTCCGAGCCCGGCGGCAGCACGATGATCTCCTGGGCGAGCGCGCACCCGATCACCAGATCGGGCCACGCGATCCGGGCCAGCGCGTCGGCGAGGTCGCCATCGGGCAGCGCTTCCTGCGCCACCGGCGTCAGCGGGTTCGCCCGGTCGAGCTGCCCGGCCAGCTCCGGCTGCTCGTCCAGCAGCGCCGCCGTCGGCACCAGCGCGAACAGCTGCGGCGGCTGGTCCCAGCCGTTCGCGGCCATGAAGTCTTCGATCTCGCGCGCGAGAGCGGCCACGCCGGCCTGCTGCTGCGGTTCCATGCGCATATGGTGTCAGAGCCTTGTCCTGGTCAGCCCGCCACGCCCCGCACACCGGCCGCGGGTTCGCGCCGACGCCATGTGGCGGGCGACGGCTGGACAAGGCTCTCCAGCCGGTCCGCGAGACCACGCCGGGAGTCCGATTCGGGCGGGTCCCGGGAACTTCCCACGGCATCCGTAGAGTTAGGGAATCAGGGGGCGCGAGCGCCCCTGTTCAAGTGCTGACGAATGACAGGAGCGTGCACCGTGGCGACTCGGCCCCCGGTGAGCCTGCCGAAGCTGTCCCGGCGGAGCCGGATCCTCCTCATCATCGCCGCGGTGATCGTGCTGGTGCTCCTGCTCGGGGCCCGCTTGCTCGACACGTACGTCGACTGGCTGTGGTTCGGAGAGGTCGGCGCGCGGTCGGTGTTCACCACCCAGGTGGTCACCCGCGTCATCCTTTTCTTCGCCGTCGGGGTGCTCGTCGGCGGGGCGCTCGCGATCAGCCTGATGATCGCCTACCGCACCCGCCCGGTGTTCGTGCCGATCTCCGGCGCCGACGATCCGCTGGCCCGCTACCGGTCCGCGATCGTCGCGCGCATCCGCCTCTTCGGCATCGGGATCCCGGTGCTCACCGGCCTCATCGCCGGGTTGTCCGCCCAGGGCGACTGGCAGGTCGTGCAGCTGTTCCTCAACGGCACCTCGTTCGGCCAGACCGATCCCGAGTTCGGCAACGACGTCGGCTTCTACGCCTTCGACCTGCCGTTCTACAACTGGCTGCTCGGCTGGCTGTTCATCGCCGTCGTCATCTCCTTCTTCGGCGCGCTCATCTCGCACTACGTCTTCGGCGGCATCCGGCTGGCCGGCAAGGGCGGCCAGCTCGCCGGCCCGACCCGCGCGCAGCTCGCGATCACCGTCGGCCTCTTCGTGCTGCTGAAGGCGGCCGAGTACTTCTTCGACCGGTACAACCTGCTGCTGTCCGATCGCGGCGCGCCGCTGTTCATCGGCGCCACCTACACCGACCTGAACGCGGTCCTGCCGGCCAAGCTGATCCTGCTGTGCATCTCGGTGATCTGCGCGATCGCGTTCTTCGCGGGTGCCTTCCTGCGCAACCTGCAGCTGCCGGCGATCGCCCTCGTGCTGCTGATCCTGTCGAGCATCCTGGTCGGCGTCGCGTGGCCCGCGATCCTCGACCAGTTCTCGGTGAAGCCCAACGCGAACGAGAAGGAAGCGACGTCCATCCAGCGCAACATGGACGCCACCCGCCGCGCCTTCGGCCTCACCGACGTCCAGTACCAGCCCTACACGGGCAGCTCGTCGGCCACGCCGGACCAGCTCAAGGCCGACACCGGGACGATGTCGAACATCCGGCTGCTCGACCCGAACATCCTCTCCGACACCTTCACCCAGCGCGTCGGCCGCGAGAACTTCTACGGCTTCCCGGCCAAGCTCGACATCGACCGCTACACCGTCGGCGGCACCACGCAGGACTACATCGTCGCCGCCAAGGAGATCAAGACCGAGGGCCTGACCGGCAACCAGACCAGCTGGATCAACAAGCACCTCGTCTACACCCACGGCAACGGCTTCGTCGCCGCGCCCGCCAACACGATCGACCGTGCGGTCAAGGACGCCAACTCCGACGGCGGCTACCCGATCGCCACCACCAGCGACACCCAGAACCCGTCCGGCGCCGGCTCGTCCGGCACTGGACAGCCCGGCATCGAGGTCAAGGAACCCCGGATCTACTACGGGGAGCTGTCCGCCGCGGACTCCGACTACGCGATCGTCGGCGGCACCACCGGCAACGCGCCCGGCGAGTACGACACCGCCACCGACCGCTACACCTACAAGGGCACCGGCGGCGTCTCGGTCGACAACTGGTTCAACCGCCTGGCCTTCGCGGCCGAGTACGGCGAACGCAACATCCTGTTCTCCGACGCCATCGGCGACAACTCGAAGATCATGTACAACCGCGACCCGCGTGAGCGCGTCAGCAAGGTCGCGCCGTGGCTGACCCTCGACGGCGACCCGTACCCCGCGGTCGTCGACGGCAAGATCCAGTGGATCATCGACGGCTACACCACGATCAACAACTTCCCGTACTCGCAGCAGACCCAGCTCGGCGCGGCCACCAACGACTCGCTCAACGGCGTCGCTCGCCAGGCCAACAGCTCGATCAACTACATCCGCAACTCGGTCAAGGCCACCGTCGACGCCTTCAACGGCACGGTGAACCTGTACTCGATCGACGACAAGGAACCGGTCCTCAACGCCTGGGAGAAGGTCTTCCCCGGGCTCGTGAAGCCGAGCTCCGAGATCTCCCCGGACCTGCGGTCCCACTTCCGCTACCCCGAGGACCTCTTCAAGATCCAGCGTGAGCTGCTGTCGCGCTACCACGTCAGCAACCCGCAGGAGTTCTATTCGCAGCAGGCGTTCTGGAGCGTCCCGCAGGACCCGACGGCCGAAGGCGGCTCCAACCCGGCGGCGGCCGGCGCGGCCAACCAGCCCGGCTACTACGTCCTCGCCGACACCCCGGGCCAGAGCAAGCCGACGTTCCAGCTGACCAGCTCGCTCACCGGTCTGCAGCGGCAGTACCTCGCGTCCTGGATGTCGGTGTCCTCGGACGCGAACGACTACGGGAAGATCCGCGTCCTCCAGTTGCCCAGCGCGGCCACCGGAGCCACGCAGGTCGACGGTCCGGTCCAGGTCCAGAACCGGTTCCAGAGCGATCCACGGGTGGCGCAGGACCGGACGCTCTTCAACAACCCCAACGTCATCCCGATCTACGGCAACCTGATCACGCTGCCCGTCGCACAGGGCTTCCTCTACGTGGAGCCCGTGTACATCCGGCAGCGCAACCAGAACAGCTATCCACAGCTGGCGCGGGTGCTCGTCTCGTACGGGCCGAAGGTCGGCTACGGCGCGACGCTGCAGGAAGCCCTCGACCAGATCTTCGGCGCCGGCACGGGCGAAGCGACGACCACGCCACCCCAGGCGGGCCAGCCCACGACGACGCCGCCGACGACCACGCCGAACCAGCCGACCACGACGCCACCCAACTCCGGTGGCGGCAACGCGGCGCTCGACAAGGCCGTGACGGACATCCAGTCCGCCCTCGCGAAGCTCCGGGCCGCTCAGCAGTCGGGCAACTTCACGGACCAGGGCGCGGCCCTGGCGGCTCTGGACGCCGCGGCGAAGGAGTACGAAGCGGCCAAGACGGCGGCGCCCGGGAGCAGCACTCCGCCGCCGAGTTCGCAGCCGGGAGGGTGACGTCAGTTACCTAACGGGCACCTGCTTTGCACCCCCAGGAAACAAGGGCGTAAGGTAGGTGTCACGACGCGGGGTGGAGCAGCTCGGTAGCTCGCTGGGCTCATAACCCAGAGGTCGCAGGTTCAAATCCTGTCCCCGCTACGGATGCAGGAGGCGCGGTCGGCGTAAAGCGCCGACCGCGCCTCCTTCGCATTTCTCTTGGGGGTCGAACCCCCAGACCCCGCCAGGGCGGGCTTCGCCCCCTGGACCCCCGCGCATGGTCGGGTCAGTTCTTCAGCCAGGCTTCTGCCGATCCGTCTGTTGTTGCCACGTAACCGTCCGGGCGGACCAAGACGCTCGTCAGGTCGGGCCAGGGGAGTTCCGGTACTTCCGCTACGACTACCTCCGGGTGGGGCGCCTCCGCCGGGGTTTTCGTCAGCAGGACGAACTTTCCACTGTGGAACAAGTCGCTCGCGAAGCCTTTGCCCACAGGGAAGTCCGGGAGACGGGCGCCTGTCGCCGGGTGGCCTTCCGCAGGTGCGTAGCGGATGTCCAGACCCGACACCATTCCCGACAGCTTGCGCTGGACCTCCGGGATCTCCGTCAGGTCGCGGAACAGTGCGCGCAGGGCCAGCTGGTCCGGCGTCAGGGGGATCAGCGCGTTCTGGGCGGCCACGTTCTGCAGCACCCCGTTCGCCACCGCGCGACGCTCCGCTTCGTACGTGTCGAGCAGACCCTCCGGGGCCCTGCCGCGGAGTTCGGCCGCCAGCTTCCAGCCCAGGTTCATCGCGTCCTGGACGCCCAGGTTCAGGCCCTGGCCGCCCGCCGGGAAGTGGACGTGTGCCGCGTCGCCCGCCAAGAGCACCCGGCCCACCCGGTACTTCGCCGCCAGCCGGCTGTCGTCCGAGAACCGCGATGTCCAGCGGATCTCCTCGATCTCCGCTTCCGCGCCGAAGCGTTCGCGAACCGCCGCGCGCACGTCCTCCTCCGGCACCTCGGCGCGGAGGTCGTCCGGACGGTGCAGCCGGTCGCCGTAGCTCAGGCGGTACAGGTTGGGCTCGCCCAGCGGGATCAGGCCGACGAACTTGCCCGGGCTGAGCGACGTCACCATGTTCCCCATCGACCGCCACCGCGTCGGCGCGCCCGGCGGGGTCGTCCGGAACAGGACGTCCGCCGAGACGCCGTGACCCCGGCCTTCGATTCCTTCGAACGGCAGGTTCAAGGCTTTGCGCACCGCGCTGCGGCCACCGTCGCAGCCCACCAGGTACGCCGCGCGGACCCGGAGGTCGCCCGCCGTGACCGTCACGCCGGCGTCGTCCTGCTCGAAGCCGGTCAGCTCGTGGCCGCGCAGCACCTTCACGCCTTGCTCGGCCAGCCGCTCCTCCAGCGTCGCCTCGACCTGCGCCTGCGGGATGCCCACCTGGTACGGGTGCCGCGTGTCCCAGCCGGCGTAGCTCACCGGGATCACCGCGAAGTGTCCGTCCGCGACAGTCGCGAACGACCGCTGCTCGGCCCGGCCGAGCAGGCCGCGCAGGTCCAGGACCTCCGCCGTCCGCGGCTGCAGGTTCAACGCCTTCGACAACCCGGTCCGGACGGGCAGGCGCTCCAGGACCACGACGTCCACTCCGGCCAGCGCCAGCTCGTTCGCCAGCATCAGCCCGGTCGGTCCCGCCCCGGCGACGACCACCTCGGCGTTCAGCTCGTTCATCCCCAGCTCCTTAACAACGTTAAATTGACCTGATCCGAGGATGCCCTTAACATCGTTAAATTGTCAAGCGAGCACCACGAGGAGAACCGGAAACATGGCCCTGACCAGGCAGGACATCGCACGTTCCGGGCTCAGGCTGCTCAACGAGGTCGGCCTCAACGGGCTCACGCTGCGCCTGATCGCCGCCGACCTGGGGGTCAAGGCGCCGGCGCTGTACTGGCACATGAAGAACAAACAGGAGCTGCTCGACGAAATGGCGACGCAGATGTACGCCGATTCGGCCGAGGACCGCCGGCCGCCGGACTCGCTGGGGGAGTGGGAAGCGGTCGCGCACGGCGCGCGGACGCTGCGGCGGATGATGCTGTCCTACCGCGACGGCGGGAAGGTCTTCGCCGGCACCTACCTCGGGGACACCGGCCTGGTCGGGCGCAGCCCGCTGTGGCGGAGCATCGAGGCCGGGCTGGACGAGCGCCGGGCGGGCCAGGCGCTGTTCACCGTCTACAGCTACGTCGTCGGCTTCACCATCGAAGAGCAGGCCGTCTACCCGAAGCCGGGCGAGCTGGACGAGCGCTACCGCAGCGAGGCGGCGGGCGACCTCCTCGCCGACGTCGGCGAGCGGTTCGAGGACGGGCTGTCGATGGTCCTCAGTGGAGCCCGTCAGTGGCTCGAAGCGAAGTAACGCCTGGTCAGCCGCTTTGTGCACCCCGGTGCAAACCCGGTAGCCACCCCGTGTAATCTATTCAAGTACCACAACGGCGCGGGGTGGAGCAGCTCGGTAGCTCGCTGGGCTCATAACCCAGAGGTCGCAGGTTCAAATCCTGTCCCCGCTACAGAGGCAGAGGCCTGTGTTCGCAGAATACGCGAACACAGGCCTCTTTCGCATTGAAATGGGGGTCGAACCCCCAAACCCCCGCCAAAGGGGCTCCGCCCCCTTGGATCCCCCGTCGTGGTCGCTTTTCGCTACGAATCTCGCGATTTGGGCTTGCTTCCGGGTGGTTGCGGTGCGTGTCCGGAGTCGGCCAAGCCGGGGAAAGCCACTTGCCGAACTCACCTGCCTGGCCGTGTCGGGGTGGCTCGCGTGCGGCTGGTTGGACCAAAGTGGCGTCCCGGGTGGTTGCACAGCGTGTCCGGGGTCCACAGTGGACCTGGTCGCATTGGGCCGAACGAGGGGATCTGACTAGCCACAATGGACAGATCTGCTGACCACTGTGGACACAGCGGCCGATAAGTGGGAATCTAGGGGACGTGTCCGAATTGAATGCAACAGCCGCCGCCCTGCTCGGTCTGCTCCACGACGGTCCCGCCACCGGCGGGCAGCTCGTCGCGGGAGCGGGTGAGCGATTCGGCGCCTTCTTCAGCGTCACCCGCAGCCAGGTGTACCGGGAGCTCCCGGCGCTGTCCAAGGAAGGTCTCGTCCGGCTCGGCAAGCAGGGCCCGCGCTCCAGCCAGCAGTACCTGATCACCGCCGCCGGCAAGAAGGCCTTCAAGGCCTGGCTGACGTCCGAGGCCGGTCCCGACCACCTGCGCAGCCCGCTCATCCTGCGGCTCGTGCACGCGGCGTCGCTGACCGCGAAGCAGCGCCAGGTGCTGCTCGACTCGGCCCGGACGAGCTACAGCCAGCAGTTGGACGACGCGAAGGCGGCCACCAAGGCCGCCGACGGGCCGTACGAGAAGGCCGTCGCCGAGTTCGCCCAAGCTCAGGCCAAGGCCGCGCTGAAGCTGCTCGACGCCATCCCCGCGGCCTGAGGTTCACGCGCCCACGACCGGTCCTCGCAACCGGTCGTGGGTTTTGCCGTAACCTCGACAAACGTGAGTGATGAGTTCGACGCGGCACTGAAGGACCTGACCGGCAAGCTGACGCAGATCGAGTCGGTGATGGACCTGGACACGCTGCGTGCCCAGGTGGCCGACCTGGAGGAGCAGGCCTCGAGCCCGACGCTCTGGGACGACCCGGAGGCGGCGCAGAAGGTCACCAGCCAGCTGTCCCACCGGCAGGGCGAGCTGCGCCGGGTCAGCGACCTGCGCCAGCGGGTCGACGACCTCGGCGTGCTGTACGAGCTCTCCGAGGCCGAGGGTGACGCCGCCAGCATGGGCGAGGCCGAGAGCGAGCTGGCCGACCTGGGCAAGGCCATCGACGGCCTCGAGGTCCGCACGCTGCTTTCGGGCGAGTACGACGACCGCAACGCCGTCGTCACCATCCGCTCCGAGGCCGGCGGCGTCGACGCGGCCGACTTCGCCGAGATGCTGCTCCGCATGTACCTGCGCTGGGCGGAGCGCCACGGCTACCCGACCGACGTCTACGACATCTCCTACGCCGAAGAGGCGGGCATCAAGTCGGCGACGTTCAAGGTGACCGCCCCCTACGTCTACGGCACCCTCTCGGTCGAGCAGGGCACCCACCGGCTCGTCCGGATCTCGCCGTTCGACAACCAGAGCCGCCGCCAGACGTCGTTCGCGCACGTCGAGGTGCTGCCGGAGGTCGAAGAGGTCGACCACGTCGACATCCCTGAGAAGGACATCCGGGTCGACGTCTACCGCTCGTCCGGCCCCGGTGGACAGAGCGTGAACACGACCGACTCCGCCGTGCGCATCACGCACATCCCGACCAACATCGTCGTCTCGTGCCAGAACGAGAAGTCGCAGCTGCAGAACAAGGCGGCCGCGATGAAGGTGCTCCAGTCGCGGCTGCTCCAGCGCAAGAAGGAAGAAGAGCGCAAGGAGATGGACGCGCTCAAGGACGGCGGCTCCAGCTGGGGCAACCAGATGCGCTCCTACGTGCTGCACCCGTACCAGATGGTCAAGGACCTGCGGACCGAGTTCGAGGTCGGCAACCCGAGCGCGGTGCTCGACGGCGACATCGACGGCTTCCTCGACGCCGGCATCCGCTGGCGGAAGCAGACGGCGACCGTCTGATCGGCGCAGGGGGTGTTTGCGCGACCGCTCACCGTGCGCAAACACCCGCTGCTCCACCCGGGTGGACCGGGCAACCGGGGCTTCACGAGACCGGTGGGTAGTATGCCGAATCGTGATCCGGCTCGAAGAGGTTTCCAAGGTCTACAAGACCTCGACGCGGCCCGCGCTCGAGCGGGTGTCCGTCGACATCGAAAAGGGTGAGTTCGTCTTCCTCATCGGTCCCTCGGGATCGGGGAAGTCGACCTTCCTCAGGCTGCTGCTGCGCGAAGAGACGCCGAGCAAGGGCCGCGTGATGGTGTCCAACTTCGACGTCGCCAAGCTGGCCCGCCGCCGGGTCCCCCGCCTGCGGCAGACCATCGGCTGCGTCTTCCAGGACTTCCGCCTGCTGGCCAACAAGACGGTCGCCGAGAACGTCGCGTTCGCCCTCGAGGTCATCGGCAAGCCCGGCCCGACCATCAAGAAGGTCGTGCCCGAGGTGCTGGAGCTCGTCGGCCTCGACGGCAAGGCCGACCGGCTGCCCAACGAGCTCTCCGGTGGTGAGCAGCAGCGCGTGGCGATCGCGCGCGCGTTCGTCAACCGGCCGCTGGTGCTGCTCGCCGACGAACCGACCGGGAACCTGGACCCCGACACCAGCCAGGACATCATGCTGCTGCTGGAGCGGATCAACCGCACCGGCACGACCGTCCTGATGGCGACCCACGACCACGGCATCGTGGACTCCATGCGGCGCCGCGTCGTCGAGCTGCAGCTCGGCCGGGTGATCCGTGACGACGCCCGCGGCGTCTACGGCATCGGTCGCTGACTCCGGCATTCCCCGCCCCGCCAACGCCCCCGACATCAAGGACCAGACCCCGACATGCGTGCCAGTTTCGTCTTCAGTGAGGTAATCACCGGCCTGCGCCGGAACATCACGATGACCATCGCGATGATGCTGACCACGGCCGTGTCGCTCGCCATGCTCGGCGGCGGCCTCCTGGCCGTGCGCACGATCGACAAGATGAAGTCCAACTTCCTCGCCGACGTCGAGGTTTCGGTCTACCTCACCGACGACATCAGCGCGGGTGACAAGAACTGCACGCAGTCGCTGTGCCAGTCGCTGCGCTCGTCCTTGCAGAGCAACGACGGTGTCGAGTCGGTCGTGTTCGAGAACCGCGACCAGGCCTTCGACCGGTTCAAGAAGATCTTCGAGAGCCAGCCGGAGCTGATCCAGCTGACCGGGCCGGAGTCGCTGCCCGCGTCACTGCACGTGAAGCTGAAGGACCCGGACCGCAGCGAGTCGATCGTGCAGGAGTACAGCACCAAGCCGGGCGTCCGGAAGGTCGACGACCAGAAGAAGTTCCTCGACCGCGTGTTCAACGCCTTCAACGGGGTCCGGAACATGGCGTTCGGCGCCGCGCTCATCATGGCCATCGCCGCGCTGCTGCTGATCGCCAACACGATCCAGGTGTCCGCGTTCACCCGGCGCACCGAGGTCGGCATCATGCGGCTCGTCGGCGCGACGCGGTGGTACACGCAGCTGCCGTTCCTGCTGGAGGCGGTGGTCGCCGGCGCGGTCGGTGCGATCCTCGGGATCATCATGCTGGTCATCACCAAGGTCGGTTTCCTCGACGCGGTGTTCACTGGCGACGTGTTCCCGAAGATCACCACGCTGGAGCTGCTGTTCCCGGTCGCGCCGATCCTGCTGGGCGTCTCCATGGTGATCTCCGCCATCACCGGGTACGTCACGCTGCGGCTGTACGTCCGGCACTAGGTTTTTAACCGGCTGCTTGCGGCCCCGGACATCACGTAGAGTGGTCGTATGCCCAAGGAACGTGGCCAGAAGGTGATCGTGTCGAACCGCAAGGCGCGGCACGATTACTCCATCCTCGACACCTACGAGTGCGGTCTCGTGCTCGTCGGCACCGAGGTGAAGAGCCTGCGCGAGGGCAAGGCGTCCCTGGCGGACGCGTTCGCGACGGTCGACGACGGCGAAGTGTGGCTGCGCAACGTGCACATCCCGGAGTACACGCAGGGCACGTGGACCAACCACATGCCGCGGCGGACCCGGAAGCTGCTGCTCCACCGGCGTGAGATCGAGAAGCTCATCGGCAAGACCAAGGAGAGCGGGCTCTCCTTGGTCCCGCTGTCGATGTACTTCAAGGACGGCAAGGTCAAGGTCGAGATCGCGCTGGCCCAGGGCAAGAAGGCCTACGACAAGCGGCAGACGCTCGCCAAGCGCGACGCGGACCGCGACATCAGGAGGGCCATGGGCCGCGCGCTGAAGGGCCGGTTCACGGAGTGACGGCGGGCCCGGCTTCCGATGCCGACGTCGCTCGGTGGACGGCGTCACTGGGCCTGCCGGGCCTGGTCGACCTGCACGTCCACTTCCTGCCGAAACCGGTGATGGACAAGGTCTGGGCGTACTTCGACCAGGCCTCGACGCACTACGGCACCGACTGGCCGGTGCACTACCGGACGTCCGAGCAGGAGCGGCTGGAAACCCTGCGCTCGCTGGGTGTCCGGCAGTTCGCGCCGCTGGTCTACCCGCACAAGCCGGGCATGGCGGAGTGGCTGACGTCGTGGGCATTGGAGTTCGCTTCCCATGTCCCGGAGGCGGTGCCGACCGGGACGTTCTACCCCGAGCCCGGCGCCGGGTCCGCTGTGGACGGTGCGCTGCGCGCCGGCGCCCGGGTGTTCAAGGCGCACGTGCAGGTGGGCGCGTACGACCCGCGTGACGAGCTGCTGAAGCCGGTGTGGGGTGCGCTGGCCGACGCGGGCGTCCCCGTCGTCGTCCACTGTGGACACGGACCGTTGCGGGGCGACTTCACCGGGTTGTCGGTCTTCGAAGAGGTGCTGGCGCGCTACCCGGACCTGACGGCGGTGCTCGCGCACGCGGCGATGCCCGAGTTCGGGACGGCGTTCGACCTGCTGGCGAAGTACCCGCGCGTGCACCTGGACACGACGATGGTCGGGGTGCCGTTCGCCGAGGCGATGTCGCCGCTGCCGCCGGACTGGACCGCGCGGCTGGCCGAGTTCGCCGATCGTGTCGTCCTGGGCACGGACTTCCCGAACATCCCGTACTCCTACGCGACGCAGCTGCAGGCGATCGCCGGCTGGGCGGCCGACGATCGCCTGGGGGAGCCGTTCCTGCGGGCCGTTCTGCACGACACCCCGCTGCGGCTGCTCAGCGCCTGACGCTTTATCGACGACCGCTTCTCAACGACGCAGCGCTGCCCGTTCGGAAACGTGCACCGCACGGCCCAGCAGGTCGATCACCGGAACCTGCTTGCCCGCCAGGAGGAACCCGGCCGTCGCGAGGACGATCCACGGCACCGGGCCGTGCGCGATGCCGTCCGACAGCGGCGCGAACCCGTGCGCGGCGAGGCCGAGCAGGCCACCCGAGATCATCAGCCCGGCGACGACCAGCTGCGGTACCCTCGCGGTGACCGCGACGGTGTCGCGCTGCAGCTCGAAGTGCGCGAACAGCCGCAGCAGGCCCAGCAGCACCAGGCCGCACACCGCGAACCACGCGGGCGCCATGACGAGCCAGAGCAGCGTGCCCGGCTCGGGCGTCTCGTAGCCGAGGCCGTAGACCGTCACGCCCGCCACCACGATCAGCGCCGGCATGTGCCAGAGGTAGACGCTCATGAACCGCGCGCCGAGCCAGCCGAGCGCACTGCCGACGCCGGGGCGTTCGGCGAGCGCGTTGAGCTGCGGGCGGAAGGCGAGCAGCAGGCCGATCTGGCCGACGGCGAGGAAGGCGAGCAGCACGGTCGGCGGGCTCATGTTCGACACCGGCGCGCCCGGCATGCCGATCATGCTGGCCGGGTAGGGGCCGAACGCGACCATCAGCGCGGTGATGCCGAAGCCGGCGGCGGACAGGCTGAGCGCGGCGCGGCGGGTGAGCGTGCCGAGGCGGCCTTCGACGTAGTGGAAGCCGAGCTGGTGGACGGCGACCCAGACGAAGATCGCGTTGGCGTAACCGAGGTAACCGAGGTCGTTGAAGCGCGCGACGTCGACGAGGACGCCGGCGGCCCCCATGACGAGCGGCACCTTGAGGCCCCAGCGCCGGTGCGCGGCGACCATCAGCGGCGTGAGGAGCACGACCAGGACGTAGACCGCGAGGAACCACAGCAGCTGCGCGGCGATCGCGCCGGCGACCTGCAGCGGCTGCGGCGGGATGCCGAGCCCGCGGAGGAAGTCCGGCATGACGAGCCAGACGGCCACCAGCGGCAGGACCGGCACCATGAGGCGTTTGAGCCGCGCACCGAGCCACTCGCGCGTCGACTTCGCGCGGCTCAGCGAAATGAGGTTGGCCGCGCCGCCGGCGAAGAACACCAGGGGCATGACCTGCGACAGCCAGGTGACGACCCACCAGCCCGGCGTCGCGAGCGCGTTGCCCGTGGCGAGCCGGCCGTCGGAGTAGGAGAGCACCGGCATGACCCAGTGCTGGGCGATGACGGCGAGGATGGCCCCCGCCCGGACGACGTCGAGAAACCTGTCCCGGCCGCCTCGTGCGACCCCCTGGCTTGTCTGCATGCGCTAAGCCTGGCCGGTTCGACCTGCGGGAACAGCGGTGCTGACCGGCGTCTTCGAGGTCCTGTTCACCCCCGGCCGATGCGGGGGTTCTCCCTACCTCAGGCCGTCGGGCTCGGGTTCGTGCTGCGTCGCGGTGACGCGGTACTCCCAGCCGCGCTCGGTGAGGCCGAGCTCGTAGCGGGTCTCGATCTTCGGGCCGCCGTGCAGGTGGATGTGCCGGATGACGGTGCCGGGCACGGGTTCGGCGTCCCCGAGCTCCTGGACGCGGCCGTCGAGCGGGCCGCCGAAGAAGCGGACGCAGGGGGTCTCGTCGGACATCTGCGGGCTCCTCTCCGCCGGGTCCGCTCATGGTAGGTGAGCGGTGTGGAGGGTGCCGCCCGCGGAACGGGTGACCCTATGTCCACTTTACGGGACTTCCGGTCACTGTCCGTCGGAGCTCAGCGGCCCAGGTAGGTCAGGACCGCACGAACGCGACGGTGTTCCTCCGCGCTCGCCTCGAGGCCGAGCTTCGAGAAGATGTTGCCGATGTGCTTCTCCACCGCGCCGTGCGACACCACCAGCGAGTTCGCGATGGCCGTGTTCGACAGGCCCTGGGCCATCAGCCCCAGGACCTCGGACTCGCGGGCGGTCAGTGCGTCGAGGGGGTTGCGGCGGCCGCGGGCCATCAGCTGGGCGATCACGTCCGGGTCGATCGCCGTGCCGCCGTTGGCCACCCGGCGGACCGCGTCCAGGAACTCGTCGACGTCCGCCACCCGCTCCTTCAGCAGGTAGCCGACCCCGCCCGCGCCGCCGGACAGCAGTTCCACCGCGTACGACTCCTCGACGTACTGCGAGAGCACCAGCACCGGCAGCCCCGGGATCTCCTTGCGCGCCGCCAGCGCGGCGCGCAAGCCCTCGTCGGTGAACGTCGGGGGCATCCGGACGTCGACGATCGCCAGGTCAGGGCGATGTTCCTTGATCGCGCCGAGCAGGTCGTCGCCGTTGTCGACGGCCGCGGCCGTCTCGATGCCCTCGTCGGCGAGCAGGCGGGTCACCCCGGCCCGCAGCAGCACGGCGTCTTCGGCGATGACTACCCGCATCCGGCCCCCAAGCTCGTGGATGAACGGGGTCCAGCCTATTCACCACTGGCAGGGGAGGTCAGCCCGGATTACCGTCGGCCCGCCGACCGGGCTGACGACCGTGATCACACCGTCGATCGTCGCGGCGCGGTCGGCCAGCCCGGCCAGCCCGCCGCCCGCGCGCACCTCGGCGCCACCGTGGCCGTTGTCGGTGATCTCGACGACCACGTGGTCGTCGGTCCGCCACACCTTCACGACCGCTTCGGACGCTCCGGAGTGCTTCGCGATGTTCGTCAGCGTCTCGCCGACGATGAAGTAGGCCGTCGTCTCCACCGCCGCCGGCGGGCGCGGCTCCACGGTCACCGTCACGTCCACCGGGATCGGCGACTTCGCCGCCTGCGCCGACAGCGCCGCGTCCAGCCCGCGGTCGCCGAGGACGGCCGGGTAGATGCCCCGCGCCAGGTCCCGCAACTCCGACACGGCGAGCTTCGCGTCCGAGTGCGCCTCGTCGATCAGCTCCCGCACCAGGTCCGGGTCCTGGTCGAACTTCGACTTCGCCCGTCCGAGGCTCATGGCGACCGCGACCAGCCGCTGCTGCGCGCCGTCGTGGAGGTCACGCTCGATGCGGCGCCGCTCGGCCTCGGCCGCGTCGACTCCCCGCGCCCGCGAAGCCTGCAGCCGCTCGGCCTTCTCCTCCAGTCGCGTCGTGCGGTTCGGCCCCAGCAGCGCGATGCCCAGCTCACCGTGCAGCCAGCCCAGCCACGGCGTCACCCAGATCGCCATCGGCAGCAGCACGATCGACGCGATCGCGATCCCGAGCTCCGCGCACGCCAGCGGGAACGCCACCATCAGGTACGCGAGGTCACGCCACGTCGTCGGGTCGCTCAGCCGCACCATCCACCGCCGCAGCAGGGGCAGGCCCTCCTGCGAGCGCCGCTCCACCGGCGGCAGCGGCACCTTCAGCATCGCGCCCATCCACGCCCGCTCGCGGTCCGCCGACCAGCGGATGAAGCTCGTCGTCGCCAGCAGGATCGGGAACCCGACCCACACCACCGCCGTGCCGACCCCCACCGCGATCCCCGTCACGATCAGCACGAACTGCAGGATCCGGAAGATGAAGCTCACGATCATGTACACGATCGTGCGAGCCGGGTCCGGCCGCGGGTGCTCCGGCTGCTGCGCCTCGGTCATCCCGCCACCAGGTTCTTCTCTTCCGCGTCTTCCCACCAGCGCTCCATCCGACGGCGCTGGGCCACGGTCGTCCCCAGCAGCGCGTTCGCCACCCGGGCGTGCAGCCCCGCCAGCGCCTTCGTCAGCGCCACCGACAACGCGATGAACAGCACCCCCAGTGCTGCCCACGGTAGCGCTTCCACCGTCGAATCGACGGTCAGCCACCGCAGCTCGTCGGACGGGAAGTAGTACGCGCCGTCCGGCAGCCACCGGAAGTAGATCGGCAGTCCGGCCAGCGCCAGGCTCGTCGACCAGAACGTCGTCACCAGCACGAACTCGACGACGCCGAGCGGGAACAGCAGGAAGAAGTACGTCAGGTCCCGCCACGTCGACGGGTCCTTCAGCCGCCCCTTCCACCTGTTCTTCTGCCCACCGGCGGGCAACGGCAGGTAAGGAAGGTCGATGTACCGATCGAGCAGGGCGTAGACCCGCGCACGCTCCAGGCGGGCGGCCCCCCGGACACCCAGCACCAGCAGCGCGAGCAGGCCCACGCCCACCCACACGACCGCGGTCCCCAGCCCGGCCGCCGCGAACGACGTCAGCACGACGAACGCCGCAATCCCCAGCGGCAGGTTCATCAGCAGGAACACCACCGACCCACCGAACGGCGGATCCCGCCTCTCGCTACCCATGACCGGGCTCCTTTCTGTCGGAGTCCAGGGTGGTCGTTCCGGGCCGCCGGAGACATGGTGCGCGCGGGCATCCCCGCGGTAGGGCTGGCCCTACCCGCCGGGGAGTAAAGAGATGGCGGCACGCGTTATGATGTACAGGTTGTGTTCCCACCAAGGGGGTGAACGGTTTCGACTTTGGACGTTGATTCAGGAGAAGCGTGCCGGTGCAGGCGAGAGACCACCGTTAAGCGTCATCGCAACCAAATAAGCGCCGACTCCAGTCAGCGCGAGTACGCCCTCGCCGCCTGAGCGAGTGCGTCTCTGTCGGCCCGGGTTCGCCTCCGGCCCGGGTACCGGCATCAGCTAGGAGGCTCAGCGACTGTCCCGGCCACGGGGAACAGTCGTGAAGCAAACAGTGGCTGGGCTCGTCACCTCGGCTTGTTCGCGTGACCGAGGGAGCCAAGCAGAGACGTAGCGGACTGCGCACGGAGAAGCCCTGTTGATACGCCAGAGGACCCGGGTTCAATTCCCGGCACCTCCACTCGACACGAGAAGGCCCTCGCCCCTTCGGGGCTGGGGGCCTTCTCTTTGTCTCACTCATTGCTTCTGGGGGTCGAACCCCCAGACCCCCGCCAGGCGGGCTTCGCCCCCTGGACCCCCTCTCCGGGGCTTCGCCCCTGGACCCCGCTTTGTCGGGGCTTTGCCCCTTCTCTCCGGGGCTTCGCCCCTGGCCCCCTCCTGCGCTGCGCGCCCCTTGCGCTGCGCGCCTCCCGGCGCCGCGAGCCGGTACCCCTCGCGCCCCTTTGCGCGCCTTCAGGCGCCTTGCGGCTCCGGCTGGCGCCTGGCGCCTCACGGCCGGCGCCTCGCGGCGCTGGCTCGCGGCGCCGGCTCGCCCCTCGCCGAAGCCTGCGCCGCAACCGGCTCGGCTGACGCCTGGCGGCAGCGCTCAGCGCGCCGGCTCCGCCAGCGAACCGACACGGGAACCAGCACCGACGAGGACCCAGTCCCCCCGCACCCCGATCCGAAGCCAGAACACGGCCGGCAGCGCCGGGTCAAGGCATCTTTCCCGCCTTGACGCGGTGTTGTCGGCCGTAGTCACAATGACAGCTTCGGGGTGCCGGAAGGCCCTAGACGACAGCCCGCTCCCGCGAGCCTGCGGGCGACCCAGTCCAGCCCGCCCCAGCTCCGCCCGTTTAACGCGCCCGCCCGACGCGGCCCAGCTCGGCCCGCCCATGTCAGCCCGGCCCGATCCAGCTCGGTCCGCCCGGCCCAACCCGGCCAGCCCAGCCCCGCCGGGACCGCCTAGCTCGGCCCTGGCCAGCCGCTCGGCCTGGTCGACCCGTCAGCCCAGCCGACCCAACCGGCCCTCCGGCGCGGCCCTCCGGCCCGCCCAGCTCGCCCCGCCGAGCCCGGCTCGGCCGGCCCAGCTCGCCGGAGCTGCCCGGCCTGCCCGCCCCGCCCAGCTCGCCTGACCCAGCCCGGCCGGCCAGCCCAGGTGGCCCCCCTCCGCCCGCCCGGCTCGGCCCGCCCAGCTCGCCGGGGCCGCCCCGCCCGGCCCGCCCCGCCCCGCCCGCCTTGCCCGCCCATCTCCGGCCGCCCAGCCCTCCAACCCACCCCCCTCACCTCACCTCAGCCCACCCCCGATCAACTGCGCGTTGACCTGCCAACTCCGCCCCCTACCCCACTCGGGCGACCCCCCGCCTCACCTCCCACAGACCGTGTCTACTGACCTTGTGATGGGGCCCACTTGTGGGTGAAATTTTTGTGAGTGTCATGCTTGAGGCCCGACCATGGCTCTGCACCCGCGGAGTCGGAAGTAGGTGGCCAGATGACCTGGGCCCGTTCCAACGGCAGCTCGACCGCCAACGATGAAGACAGCCGGATGGGGGTTATCCGGGCTGAGGAGGCCGTTCGGCTCGCCGAACAGAACGATCGGGCCGTCATCACCGTGGCCGGGCACTCCTCCAACGTCGGGGAGTGTGCCGAACTGCTCGCGATGCTCGGGTTGGATGTCGGGCGGCGGCACAAGATCGCCTGATCAGGCCAGGTCCGCTACGTGGACCACCTTGTTTCGACCGGTGGCTTTGGCGTGGTACAGCGCGGTATCCGCTGCGTCCAGCAGGCGCTGGAGCGAAGTGCCTGCCTCCGGGTAGACCGCCATGCCTATCGAGGTCGACAGCCCGGTGATCGTCAGCTGTCCCACCGGGACCTTGAGGGTTGTTATTGCCCGGCGGATGCGCTCTGCCACCGCCCCGATGTCCGGGTGGGCGATGCCCGGTAACAGCACCACGAACTCTTCGCCGCCGAAGCGTCCTACCGCGTCGCCTCGGCCGCGGACCGCCGAGATGATCGCCTCCGCCACCGCGCGTAGTACCGCGTCGCCTGCCAGGTGACCGTAGGTGTCATTCACCTGCTTGAAGTGGTCCAGGTCCAGCATCAGCAAGCCGAACGTCGTGTTCTGACGGGCGGCCGCTGCCAGGGTCCGCTCCGCCAGGCTGTGCCAGCCGCTCGAGTTGTACAGGCCCGTCTTCTCGTCTCGGTGGGCCGCCACCTCCAGCTGCCGCACCAGCACCGTCCGGTGCAACAGCAGCAACGGCGGGAGCGCCAGCACCACCAGGCCCGGCAACATCGCCAGCGCCACCGCGTTCAGCGCGCCCAGGCAGAGCGTGGCCACCTCGAGGCCGTTGTCCGACCACGTGCCGAACAGCGCCTCCGGCGTCCGGCCGATCTCGCGGCGGGCCGGGAGCACCAGCAGGGCGTTCACCACGAAGAACGTCGCCCCCGCCGCCGCGATCGCGAACGTCCCGGCCCAGCCGCGCGTGAAGGCCGAGCGCACGTCGGCGAAACCCGAGAGCCGCATGACCGCCTGGGCCGCGTAGCACGAGAGCAGGATGATGGCCGCGTTGCTGACCGTCCTCGACACCGGCACCCGCTGCAGGCGGTACCAGCTGCGGACCGCCAGGTGCGCGTACAAGCCGCAGACCAGCACCGCCAGCAGCGACGGCGGCAGAAGCAGGACGCCGGCGAACGTCCACACCGACGTCATGTTGATGTGCGGCGTCCCCGAGACCCGGCGGCGGATGCGCTCGACCCGGCGGCCCGTCTCCGACTGCACCACGCCGAGGACCAGCAGCACCGCCAGGATCAGCAGCGTCCGGCGGTCCACCGCGACCGGGAACGGGCGCAGCGCCAGGACCACCGCCGCCGCCTCGCTCAGCAGGCAGTAGACGACCACCCGCGGACCCTGGCGCCACAGCGCCCAGTTCCGTGGAGCCACGAGGACGTCACGAAAGCGCGGTACGCCGCGCGGGGCTCCGGCGCCGGTCTGCATACTCATGGTGTCCGGCCCGTGACGGAGCCGGTCCGGCCCGAGGTGGCGGAGGGAGGCGCGCCATGTGCGGACGCGACAACTGAGGTCATGGTCCCGCCAGTCCGACCCGGCGCCACGCCCTCGCGATCGGCACGGCCACCGCGGCACCCGCCGCCCCGGCCGCGGCGATGGTGTGCGCCGGGCCCAGCACGTCGGCCAGCGCACCCGCCGCGGCCGCGCCGACGCCCTGCACGGTGATCAGCCCCGCCGAGTTCACGCCGGCGCACTGCGCGCGGTGCTCGTCCGGCACCCGTCGCATGAACGACACCGTGCCCTGGATGTTGTAGCCCGTGGCCAGCAGCCCGGACGCCGCGAGCAGCACCACCGACAGCACCAGCCCCGGCCGGAAGACGAACACGATCAGCGGTAACCCCGCCGCGATCCCCAGCCACCCGAGCACGCGGACCTGCACGCGCTCCGGGACCCACTTGCCGAACACGACGCCGCCGAGCACGCTGCCCGCCGGGTCCGCCGCCATGAGCAGTCCCACCAGTGCCGCGCCCGCGCCGATCCCGGCCGCGTACGGCGCGGCCAGCGCCTCCGGCACGACGTAGAACCCCGCCAGCCAGTTCAGCGCCACCAGCGTCCGCAACGCCGGGTCGCGCCAGATCAGCCGGATCCCCGCGGACGTCGTCGACAGCCAGGCCGGCCGGACCGCCTGCGCGACCGGCGCGCGCCGCCGGACGCCGGTGACCAGGAACAGCGCCGACAGCACGAACGTCACCGCGTCGAGCGCCAAGGCCGCGGACGGCGCGAGCGCGGCGATCAGCAGCCCGCCGCCGGCGAACCCGGCCAGCTGCGCGCCCTGGATCGTCACGTTCCGCAGGGCCATCCCGACCAGGTAGCGCTCGCCTTCGAGTACCGAAGGCAGCAGCGCCTGCTGCGCCGCCTTGAACGGCCCGCCGAGCGCCGTCATCACCGCGACCAGCACGCACAGCACCCACAGTGGGACACCGGGGATCGCGATGACGCCGACCAGCGCGGCCCGGGCCAGGTCGGCCACGACCATGACGTCCCGGCGCGGCCACCGGTCACCCGCGCCGGCCAGCAGGATCCCGCCGAGCAGCGAGGGCACGTACGTCAGGGCGTAGGTCAGGCCGGTGAGAGCGGCGGAGCTGGTGCGCTGGTAGACGAGGACCGCGAGCGCCACGCGGGCGAGCTGGTCACCGCAGACGGAAAGCAGCTCAGCGACCCACATCGCGCGAAACTCGGCGACGGCCAGGACCGCGCCGAACCCCACCCTCGTCACCCGTGCGTCATCCATCGCCGGCGCCCCTCAGACCGCTATCCGGTCACGGTAATAACCCAGCGGAGTGGAATCGAGCCGTTCGGTGACAGTTGCCCCGATCGCAGCAGCCGGCTGCTGCCGAGAGCACGCTGAACGCTCAGCTGGCCGGACATGGCCGCTCTGCCGTACCGGTCCCTGGCCGAAGCGAGCGGGGTCTCCCTGGGGACCGTCAAGGTGGTGATCGACGAGCTCGCCGAGGCCGGCTACCTCTATCCCGGGGTGGACGGCCGCCGGCTGGCTCGCGGCGGCGAGTTGCTCGACCGCTGGGCGGAGGCTTACTCCATCACCTTGTACGCCGCTCTCTCTCTCGGCGAATTCTCCGCGGCCGATCTTTCGTGGTGGCCGGACTCGGAGCCGGAGATGCGATCGCTGGACGTCCAGATCGGGGGAGAGGCGGCAGCGAGCCTCATCGACCCCCACCTGAGGCCTGCCTCGCTCACCCTCTATGCCGAACGGCTCCCGGTTCGGATCATCGGCCGGCATCGCATGGCCCGCGCGGAAGCCAGGGGAAACGTCCACATCCGGGAACGGTTCTGGCACGTGCCGGAACCCGGGGCCTGGGTCGTGCCATCCCCGTTGATCTATGCCAACCTGCTGGCTTCCGGGGACCCCCGCCAGCGCGAACACGGAGACCGGATCCGGAGCAGTTACGAGGCGCCGCCAGGTCTTGAGCGTCAGCCCGGGTGGCCGCCGATGCGGCTGGTCAGCTCGGCGGCCGTCGCCGCTACCTCGGCTGCCAGCTTCGGCCACGTCTCCGTGCACGGCTCCGTCGCGCAGTGGTGGCGCAGGGTCACGCTGATCGCTGCCAGGGGGCGGGCGCCGTGGTCGAAGACCGGGGCTGCCACCGACGCGAACCCCTCCGTCACGTGGCCGTCCTCCACCGACCAGCCGAGGCGACGCTCCGCCGTCAACGTCCGGCGCAGCTCGGCGAGCGTGTGCGGGCCGCGGCCGGTGCGGAGGACGAACGCCGACGCCGACGGGAACAACGCCCGGACGTGCGGGGCCGGCAGGTGGCGCAGGATCGCGCGGCCGGACGCCGTCAGCTGGGCCGGCAGCCGGACGCCGACCTCGGTCACCAGCGTCTCGGGCCGGGCCGGGCGCTCCTTGATCAGGTACAGGGACTCGTTGCCGTGCAGCACGCCCAGGTGCGCCGTGTGGCCGGCGCGGTCGACGAGCTTGCGCAGCAACGGCCCGGCCAGCCGCTCCAGGGGGTCGTGGCGGAGGTAGGCCGAGCCCAGCTCGAACGCGGCGATACCCAGGCCGTACCGGCGTTCCGCGGGCAGGTGGACGACGAACCCGGCCGCCTCCAGCTCGCTGAGCAGGTGATACGTCGTCGACCGGGGGAGGCCCGCTTCGCGCGCGATCGCGGCCGCGGTCACCGGGCCGGGACGCGTCGCCAGCAGGCTCAGCACCGCCAAGCCGCGGCGCAGCGCCGGAACCTCGCTGCTCTCACCCATGGCCCAAGGCTAACGTCTGGGATACCAGACGGAACCACCCGTTGAGGCATCCCACCAGCGGGAAACGCCGTGTCCAATGAGCCCATGCCGGAAAAAGTGCTCCTGGGCCCGGAACCCCTGACCGCCGCCCAGGTCGTCGACGTCGTCCGCGGCCACGCGCCGGTCGGGCTCTCGGACGCGGCCGAGAAGAACCTCGCCGCCACCCGCCAGCACATCGAGGACCTCGCCCACGCCGTCACGCCCACCTACGGCGTCTCGACCGGCTTCGGTGCGCTCGCGACCCGTCACATCCCCGTCGAGAGCCGGACCGCGCTGCAGCGCAGCCTGATCCGCTCGCACGCCGCCGGGGCCGGGCCCGCCGTCGAGACCGAGGTCGTCCGCGGGCTCATGCTGCTGCGGCTGCGGACGCTCGCCAGCGGCTACACCGGCGTCCGCCCGGGCACCGCGCAAACGCTTGCGGCCCTGCTCAACGCCGGGATCACGCCGATCGTCCACGAGTACGGCTCGCTCGGCTGCTCCGGTGACCTCGCGCCGCTGGCCGCCGTCGCGCTCGCGCTGATGGGCGAAGGCGACGTCGTGCACAACGGCGTGACCAAGCCGGCGGCCGAAGCGCTGAAGGAAGCCGGGATCGAGCCGGTCGTCCTCGCCGAGAAGGAGGGCCTCGCCCTCACCAACGGCACCGACGGCATGCTCGGCATGCTCCTGCTGGCCGCCGCCGACCTGCGAAAGCTGTTCGACATCGCGGACATCACCGCCGCGATGAGCGTCGAGGCGCTGCTGGGCACCGACCGCGCGTTCGCCGCCGAGCTGCAGGCCCTCCGGCCGCACCCCGGCCAGGCCACGTCCGCCGCGCGGATGTGGACGGCGCTGCAGGGCTCGAAGATCGTCGAGAGCCACCGCGGCCCGGACTGCAACCGCGTCCAGGACGCCTACTCGCTGCGCTGCGCCCCGCAGGTGCACGGCGCCGCGCGCGACAGCCTCGCCCACGCCGAGCTCGTCGGCGAGCGCGAGCTGATGTCCGCTGTGGACAATCCCGTGGTCCTGGCCGACGGCCGCGTCGAGTCCAACGGCAACTTCCACGGCGCGCCCGTCGCGTACGTGCTGGACTTCCTGGCCATCCCGGTCGCCGACGTCGCGAGCATCGCCGAGCGCCGTACCGACCGGATGCTCGACAAGGCGCGCTCACACGGCCTGCCGCCGTTCCTCGCCCACGACCCCGGTGTCGACTCCGGCCACATGATCGCGCAGTACACGCAGGCCGCGATCGTCAGCGAGCTGAAGCGGCTCGCCGTCCCGGCGTCGGTCGACTCCATCCCCAGCAGCGCGATGCAGGAGGACCACGTCTCCATGGGCTGGTCGGCCGCGCGGAAGCTGCGCAAGGCCGTCGACGGCCTGACCACCGTGCTCGCCATCGAGCTGCTCACGGCGGCCCGCGCGCTCGACTTCCGGGCGCCGCTGGAGCCGTCGCCGGTCACCGGCCGCGTCCGGGACCTGCTCCGCACCCGGGTCGCGGGCCCCGGCCCCGACCGGCACCTGGCGCCCGAGATCGCGGCCGCCGAAGAACTCGTCCGCTCCGGCGCCGTCCTCGACGCCGCCCGTCTGGAGGTCTGAGAATGTCCCGCGTTGTCCGTGCCGCCCGCGGCACCCAGCTCACCGCCAAGTCGTGGCAGACCGAAGCCGCGCTGCGGATGTTCCACAACAACCTCGACCCCGAGGTCGCCGAGCGCCCCGAGGACCTGGTCGTCTACGGCGGCACCGGCAAGGCCGCCCGCAACTGGGCCAGCTTCGACGCCATCACCCGCGAACTGACCACTTTGGACGACGACGAGACGCTGCTCGTCCAGTCCGGCAAGCCGGTCGGCGTGTTCCGCACCCACGAGTGGGCGCCGCGGGTGCTCCTCGCCAACTCGAACCTGGTCGGCGACTGGGCGACCTGGCCGGAGTTCCGCCGCCTCGAGCAGCAGGGCCTCACGATGTACGGCCAGATGACCGCGGGCTCGTGGATCTACATCGGCACCCAGGGCATCCTCCAGGGCACGTACGAGACGTTCGCCGCCGTCGCCAAGAAGAAGTTCGGCGGCACGCTGCGCGGGACGTTGACCGTGACCGCCGGCCTCGGCGGCATGGGCGGCGCGCAACCCCTCGCGGTGACCATGAACGACGGCGTCGCGCTGGTCATCGAGTGCGACCCGCAGCGCGCGCAGCGCCGCGTCGAGCACCGCTACCTGGACGAGGTTTCCGGTGACCTCGACAACGCCATCGAGCGCGTCACCCGCGCGAAGCGGGAGAAGCGGCCGCTGTCGGTCGGCATCGTCGGCAACGCCGCCGAGATCCTGCCGGAGCTGCTGCGCCGCGGCGTCGAGGTCGACATCGTCACCGACCAGACGTCCGCGCACGACCCGCTGTCCTACCTGCCCAAGGGCGTCGGCGTCGAAGACTGGCACGACTACGCGGCCAAGAAGCCCGACGAGTTCACCGACCGCGCGCGCGAGTCGATGGCCGAGCACGTCGAAGCGATGCTCGGGTTCATGGACAAGGGCGCCGAGGTGTTCGACTACGGCAACTCGCTGCGCGGCGAAGCCAAGCTCGGCGGCTGCGAGCGCGCGTTCGACTTCCCCGGCTTCGTGCCCGCCTACATCCGCCCGCTGTTCTGCGAGGGCAACGGCCCGTTCCGCTGGGCCGCGCTTTCCGGCGACCCCGAGGACATCGCGGCCACCGACCGCGCGATGCTGGAACTGTTCCCGGAGAACGAATCCCTCGCCCGCTGGATCAAGCTGGCCGGCGAACGCGTGGCCTTCCAGGGGCTCCCGGCCCGGATCTGCTGGCTCGGCTACGGCGAGCGGCACCTGGCCGGCCTGCGGTTCAACGAGATGGTCGCCAGCGGCGAGCTGAAGGCGCCCGTCGTCATCGGCCGCGACCACCTCGACTCCGGCAGCGTCGCCTCGCCGTACCGCGAGACCGAGGCCATGGCCGACGGCTCCGACGCGATCGCCGACTGGCCGCTGCTCAACGCGCTGGTCAACACCTCCTCCGGGGCGAGCTGGGTGTCGATCCACCACGGCGGCGGCGTCGGCATGGGCCGGTCCATCCACGCCGGCCAGGTCAGCGTGGCCGACGGGACGGAGCTGGCCGCGCGGAAGCTGGAGCGCGTGCTCACCAACGACCCGGGCATGGGCGTCATCCGCCACGTCGACGCCGGCTACGACCGCGCGAACGACGTCGCCGACGAGCGTGGCGTGCGGATCCCGATGCGGGAGCAGGCGTGACGGCTTCCGGTTTTCTGGAAGAGATCGGGGACGTCGGACGCGACGCGAAGCGCGGCGGCTACTCGCGCCACGCGTTCGACTCGCCCGAGCAGGACCTGCGCGCGTGGTTCGGCGAGCGGGCGCTGGGCCTCGGACTCGACGTCGACACCGACCACAACGGCAACATCTGGGCCTGGTGGGGACCGCCGGGCCCGGACGCCGTCGTCACCGGCAGCCACCTCGACTCGGTGCCCGGCGGCGGTGCCTTCGACGGCCCGCTCGGCGTCGTCAGCGCACTGGCCGCGGTGGAAAGGCTGCGGGACAAGGGTTCTCGTCCCGGCAAGCCGCTCGCCGTCGTCGTGTTCGCCGAAGAGGAAGGCGGCCGGTTCGGCGTCCCGTGCCTCGGTTCGCGGCTGCTCACCGGCACGATCGACGCCGACCGGGCGCGCGGGCTGCGTGACGCCGACGGCGTGACGTTCGCCGAGGCGGCCGGGAACTCCGGCTTCAACCCGGCGCTGATCGGCCCCGACCCCGAGCGGCTCGGGCTGATCGGGAAGTTCCTGGAGTTGCACGTCGAGCAGGGGCGCGGGCTCATCGACCTCGGCGCGCCGGTCGCCGTCGGCAGCACGGTGATCGCGCACGGACGGTGGCGGTTCTCCTTCGAGGGGCAGGGGAACCACGCCGGCGCGACGCTCATCGACGACCGGGCCGACCCGATGCTGCCCGCCGCCGCGACGGTCACCGCCGTCCGCCGGCTGGCCCGGGCGGTGCCGGACGCGCGCGCGACCGTCGGCCGGCTGGTTCCGACGCCGGGTGGCACCAACGTCATCGCGTCCACTGTGGACCTCTGGCTGGACGCGCGGGTGCCCGGCACGGTGACTCCCGCGCTGGTCGAGGACATCAAGCAGGCCGCGGAAGCCGCCGCGAAGGAGGAAGGCTGCCGGGTCACGGTGACCCGGGAGTCCTATTCGGACGACGTCGTGTTCGACGACGCCCTCCGGCGTGACCTCGCCGATCGCCTCGGCACGCCGCCGGAGCTGCCGACCGGCGCCGGGCACGACGCGGCGATCCTCGCCGGGTTCGTCCCGGCCGGCATGCTGTACGTGCGCAACCCGACCGGGATCAGCCACTCGCCCGAGGAGTTCGCCGAGCCCGGCGACGTCGAGGCCGGCGCGACCGCTCTCACCGACGTCCTGGGGCACCTGGCGCGATGACTTTCTGGTGCGAACAGGCCTGGCTGCCCGGCGGGATCGCGTCCGGGGTCCGGATCGACGTCGCCGACGGCCGCATCACGAGCGTGACCGCGGGCGCGCCCCGCGAGGGCGTGGTCCTGACCGGGCTCACGCTGCCCGGCTTCGCGAACGGGCATTCGCACGCCTTCCACCGCGCCCTGCGGGGCCGGACGCACCACGAGCGCGGCACGTTCTGGACGTGGCGCGAGCGGATGTACTCCCTGGCCGCGCGGCTCGACCCGGACACCTACTACCGGCTGGCGCGCGGGGTCTACGCCGAGATGGTGCTCGGCGGGTACACGAGCGTCGGGGAGTTCCACTACCTGCACCACGCGCCCGGCGGGAAGCCCTACGCCGACCCGAACGCGATGGGGGAGGCGCTGCGGCAGGCCGCGGCGGACGCCGGGATCCGGCTGACGCTCCTGGACACCTGCTACCTCACGGGCGGCATCGGCGTCGAACCGGACGAGGTGCAGCGGCGGTTTTCCGACGGCTCGGCCTCGGCGTGGGCGTCGCGCGTCGGAGACCTGAAGGAAGACGAGCTGTTCCGCGTCGGCGCGGCGATCCACTCGGTGCGGGCGGTGCCGGCCGCTGAATTGTCGCTTGTGGACAGTGTGCGCGTCGTGCACATCCACCTTTCCGAGCAGCGCGCCGAGAACGAGCAGTGCCAGGTCGCGTACGGCTGCACCCCGACCGAGCTGCTGCACCGGCGAGGGGTGCTGACCGACCGGCTCGTCGCCGTGCACGCCACCCACCTCACCGGGCAGGACATCGACCGGCTCGGCGCCGCCCGGGCCCGCGCGTGCTTCTGCCCGACCACCGAACGCGACCTCGGCGACGGCATCGGCCCGGCTCGTGCGCTGCGCGACGCCGGTGTCCGGCTCGGCGTCGGCAGTGACAGCAACGCCGTCGTCGACGCCTTCGAAGAGACCCGCGCCCTGGAGCTGGACGACCGGCTGGCCAGCGAGGAACGTGGCCGGTTCACCGCCGAAGAGCTGCTCGAGGCGGGCACCGACCACGCCGCGGTCGGCTGGCCGGAGGTCGGTGCGCTGTCCGAAGGCCGGGGCGCGGACTTCGTCACGGTCGGGCTGGACTCGGTGCGGACGGCCGGGATCGAGCCGTCGGGCGTGGTGTTCGCCGCGTCCGGGGCCGACGTCCGGCACGTCGTGGTGGCGGGCCGCGAGGTGGTGCGGGAAGGCGAGCACCAGCTGATCGAGCGACCGGAAACCGTTCTGGCGAAGGAGATCGAGGCACTGTGGCACTCCTGATCACGGGGATCGGCGAGCTGACGACCAACGACGCCGAGCTGGGCCGGCTGACCGATGCCGCCCTCGTCGTGGACGGCTCGCGAGTGGCCTGGGTGGGGCCGGCGAAAGACGCGCCGGACGCCGACGAGCGCGTCGACGTCGAGGGACGCGCGGTGCTGCCAGGCTGGGTCGACAGCCACACGCACCTCGTCTTCGCGGGCGACCGCACCGCCGAGTTCGAGGCACGGATGGCCGGAAAGCCCTACACGGCAGGCGGAATCGCGATCACGGTCGGCGCGACGCGGGAGGCGTCCGACGAACAGCTGGCGGCGAACCTGCGCCGCCACGTCGGCGAAGCGGCGCGGCAGGGGACGACCTGCCTGGAGACCAAGACGGGCTACGGCCTCACGGTCGCGGACGAGGCCCGCAGCGCCCGGATCGCCGGGGAAGTGGCCGACGAGGTCACGTTCCTCGGCGCGCACCTCGTGCCGCCGGGCGCCGACGCCGAGTCCTATGTGGACCTGGTATGCGGCGAGATGCTCGACGCGGTGGCCGGTTCCGTGCGCTGGGCGGACGTGTTCTGCGAGACCGGGGCGTTCGACGAGGCCCAGTCGTCGCGGGTCCTGAAGGCCGCGGCCGAGCGCGGGCTCGGCTTGCGCGTGCACGGCAACCAGCTCGGCGAAGGTCCCGGCGTGCGGCTCGCGGTGGACCTCGGCGCGGCGAGCGTCGATCACTGCACCTACCTGAGCGACGCCGACGTGGAGGCCCTCGCGGCGTCGGAAACCGTGGCGACCCTGCTGCCCGCGTGCGACTTGTCTACCCGGCAGCCCCTCGCGCCGGCCCGGCGGCTGCTGGACGCGAGCGCGACCGTCGCGCTGGCCAGCAACGCCAACCCGGGCAGCTCGTACACGACGTCGATGGCGTTCTGCGTCGCGACGGCGGTGCTGCAGATGCGCATGACGATCGAGGAGGCCGTCTGGTCGGCCACGGCGGGCGGCGCGAAGGCGTTGCGCCGCGACGACGTCGGGGTGCTGCGGCCCGGCGCGCGGGCGGACGTCCACGTGCTCGACGCGCCGTCGGTGACGCACCTGGCGTACCGGCCGGGCGTGCCGCTCACGAACTCGGTGTGGCGCGCCGGAGATCGGGTGCGCTAACGTCGTCGGCGAGGACGCGCGAAGACACAGTCCGGTATGGGTTAGTCCGGGCGGCGTTGTGCTTTCACGGCATGCAGGCTTACCTGTGCGTCCCTTCCTCGGAAGCGACGAAGGGACAACTGTGTCTGTGATCATCGTGGGCGCCGGCCTGGGCGGCTTGAGTCTCGCGCACGGCCTGCGCCGAGCCGGAATCCCGTGTCGGGTATACGAACGTGACGAGTCGCCCGGCGCGCGCAAGCAGGGCTACCGGCTGCACATCAGCGGCGTCGGCGATACGGCGTTGCGCGACGTACTGCCTCCCGAGCTGCACGAACTCTTCCGCGCCACGGCGGGCCGGGCGCTGCCGCACACGAACGTCTACGACGATCAGCTGCGGCTGCTCACGCGCCTGGAAGACGAGGGCACCCACCTCAACATCAACCGCTTCACCCTGCGGCAGATCCTGCTGCACGGCCAGGAAGTCGCCTACGGCAAGCGATTCACGCACCACGAGACCGACGAAGACGGCGTGACCGCGTATTTCGCCGACGGCACTTCCGCCCGCGGCAGCCTCCTGGTGGGCGCGGACGGCATCAACTCCGTCGTGCGGCAGCGGTACCTCCCGCACGCCCAGGTCGTCGACGCCGGGCTCGTGCACCTCTACGGCCGGACCCCGCTCACCGCGGAAACCCGGGCGCTGTTCGAGCCCGAGATGTTCGCGGTGTTCTCGATGATGGTCGGCCCGGACCGGACGATGGCCGGGTTCGCGCCGGTCGACTACCCGGAACCGGTCGCCGCCGCGTGCGCCCGGCTGGCGCCTGACCTGCGGCTGCGCGACGACGAGCCGTACATGACGTGTTCGGTCGGCGCCCGCTGGGAGGTCGTCGGCCACGACGAGGCGGAGCTCGCCGCGATGACCCCCGGTGACCTGCAGAAAGTGGCCCTGGGGCTGGTCGACGGCTGGCACTCGCTGGCCCGCGCGATGGTCGAGCACTGGGACGTCCCGGCGACGTTCCCGCAGCCGATCCGCACCAGCGTGCCGATCGGGCCGTGGGAGCCGTCGCGGGTGACGCTCGTCGGCGACGCGATCCACGCGATGAGCCCGGCCGGCGGCGCGGGCGCCAACACCGCGTTGCGCGACGGTGCGGCGCTGGCGTCCGCGCTGGCCGGGTCTCCGCCGCTCGAAGCCGTGGCGGCTTACGAGCCGGCGATGGTGGGCTACGGGTTCGCCGCGGTCCGGGAGTCCGCGGAGAACGGACGCCGGTACCTCGGGCAGAACCCGCTCACAGCGGAAGCGTGAACGGCGTGCACTTCGGCGTGTAGGACGAATCGAGCGCGTGCAGGATCAAGCCGGTGACGTTCGGGTCGACCGCCTGGCTCAGGTGCCCGGACGCGTCGGCGGCGCAGAAGTCCTGCAGCACGATGTCCGTCGCCCCCGGCTCGTTCATGATCCCGCTGGTGTACGGCGTCACGACTTCGTCGTACTCGCTGACGATGCTGGTGTACGCCGGCCCGGCAACGTGCACACCGCCGCGCGCGAGGTCGTCCAGGAACGCCGACGGCGCGAGGTACTCCTTGCACGAGCCGCAGGCGGTCTTCAGGACCAGGTCGAGCCCGGGAACGGTGGTGAGCAACGCTTTCGCCAGCTTGTCGAGGCCGCCGAGGGTGGTGCCGCGGTAGTTCGCGCCGAAGCCGACGAAGTGCGCGACCTTCGCCGCGCCGCCGTCGTACTTCAGGTAGTACGCGGGCATGGTGCTGCCTTCGGAGTGGCCGACGATGTCGACCTTCGCCGCGCCGGTGGTGGACCGCACCCGGTCGACGAACCGGCCCAGCTGCGCGGCGCTGTCGCGCATCGAGGCGAGCCCGCCGACCCCCGGGCCGAGGATGCCGGTGCCGTAGGTCAGCGAGAAGACGCAGTAGCCCTGGGCGGCGATCTTCGGCGCGTGGAAGAACCAGTTGACGGTGTCGTTCGCGCCGAGGCCGTGCACCAGCACGACGGGCTCCGGATGGGCGGCCGACGGACGGCAGCCCCAGTCGTTCCAGCCGCTGGTGGGCGCCGCTTCGGCGATCGCCGGCGCGACCGCGCCGAAGGTGAGCGCCGCGGCGAGCACGGTCAGGATTCGCTTGACACCGCCGTTGGTGACCCGCATTCCGTTGCCTCCAGTTACCCGTCAGTAGGTGATGCAGATCATGGTCTGTCACATACCACTGGAGGCGAACTGGGAGAACGCTCAGAGATGACGGGTGTTCGTTGTGACGGGTGACAACGACGTCTTGCGGGTCCCGACGACGATCCCGGCCACCGCGACGAGACCGCAGAGCCACGCGAACCAGTCGCCGAAGCGGGCGTACGGGGTCTTGCCCGGGCCGATCGGGACGTCGGCGACCACCACCGTGAACGGGCCGCCGCCGGTGTGGGCATCGGCCAGGACGTGGCCCTGGGCGTCCGAGAGCATCGGCGTGCCGCGGGCGGCGCTCCACGCCACCGAAAAGCCGTTCTCGACGCCGCGGATCAGCGCCGTGCGGCTGTGCTCCCAGCCGTCGGCGTCCTCGTCGGAGGCCGGGATGAGCACCAGGCCGGTGCCGGCTTCGCCGTATTCGCCGCCGGGGTCGGCGAAGTTGACGTCCATGCACACCATGAGCCCGATCCCGGCGAGGTGCGCGAGCCCGGTGCCGGAGGCGATGTTCTTCGAATCCCCGTTGTGCCACTTGCGGTATTCGACCGGCGCGCCGGACGGCGGAATGGCGAGGGCGGCGTTGAACCGGCCTTCGGGAGTGGTGTCGAGGACGCCGGTGACGACGTCGAGGCCGCGGACCCGGGCGATGTCCGTGAAGGCGTCGACGAGGCGCGGGCGACTGGCCTCGTCCACCGCGAAGGCGGCTTCCGGGAGCACGACGGCCTGGACGCCGTCCGGCAGCCGGCGGATCTGGTCCACATAGGACTGGACGAGAGCCTGGCCGTCCGGGGTGGCGACGTCCACGGCCCAGCGGCTCTGCCCCGGCGCGACCAGGGCGATCCGCGTCGACGGCCCGGCGGGCGCCGGCACGGTCCAGAAGACGAGCGCGCCCAGTGCGGCGGCCACGGCGACCAGCCCGGCCGTGCGGGACCGGGCCCGGACCCCGGGGGCGAGCGCGGCGGCGACGGCGGCCGGGACGAACAGCACCAGGAACTCGACGCCCCAGCCGCCGGTCACCGCGGCGATCCGCAGGACGTCCGGCTGGTCGGCCTGGGTGGTCATCAGGGTGCCCATCAGCCCGGTCGGGTTCAGCAGCGAAACGACGTAGAGCGCGACGGTCCACAACGCGGGCGCGGCGAACGCGGCCACCAAGCCGTGGCGGCGCCGGACCAGCAGCCGAAACAGGCCGACGGACAACGCGAACAGCAGCGCGCTGCCGGCGAGGATCGCGATCGCCGCCGGACGCGGGACCGCCAGCGAATGCCAGAAGTAGCTCCAGGTGCCGGCGCTGCCGGCAAGGTAGGCGAGGAACGCGCAGCCGAGCGCGGCCGCGCCCGGGACGCGGGGTGCGAGCAGCAGGATCGGCAGCGGGGCGAGCCACGCGAGTTCGGGTACCGGGTCCAGGCCCGTGCCGAAGAAGAACAACACCGCCGACGCCACCGTCGCGACGACCGCCCACCCGAGCTTGTTCATCGCTGCCCCTTTCGTCCGATCGACGGTCGCAGCGAACCGGGCCGGACGCACTGGGCCAGACCACCGGATCGGTGGTCGGGCCGGCCCTACCCTGCCTGAATTGCCGGATATGCCGGGAAAGCGCTTACCGGTTCATGGAGAGTTCAGCCAGCCGTCACGCCTTCGGGATCGGGTGCCGGGCACCCGCTGGGTAGCGTTTTTTCGCAGCGACTTCGGGACGGGAGAGTCACCTATGGACTTCTCACTGATCGTGCTGGTGGTGATCGTCGCGGCACTGGCCTTCGACTTCACCAACGGCTTCCACGACACGGCCAACGCGATGGCCACTTCGATCGCGACCGGCGCGCTCAAGCCGAGAGTCGCGGTCGCCGTGTCGGCGGTCCTGAACCTCGTCGGCGCGTTCCTCTCGGTGGAGGTCGCGAAGACGATCTCCGGCGGCATCGTCGACGACACCAAGGTGACGCCGGTGATCATCTTCGCCGGCCTGGTCGGGGCGATCGTGTGGAACCTGGTGACGTGGCTCATCGGGCTGCCGTCGAGCTCGTCGCACGCCCTCTTCGGCGGCCTGATCGGCGCCACCTGGATCGCCTCGGGCTCGGACGCCGTCCACTTCGGCAAGGTCGTCGAGAAGGTGCTGATCCCCGCGCTCGCCTCGCCGATCGTCGCCGGGATCGTCGCGACGCTGGGCACCTTCCTCGTCTACCGGATCACCGCCCGGGCCAAGGACAAGACCGTGGGCAAGACCTTCAAGGCCGGTCAGATCGCGTCGGCTTCACTGGTCTCGCTCGCGCACGGCACGAACGACGCGCAGAAAACGATGGGTGTCATCACGCTGACGCTGATCGCGTCGGGCTCGCTCGCGCCGGGCTCCAACCCGCCGATCTGGGTCATCCTCACCGCGGGCGCCGCGATCGCGCTCGGCACCTACCTCGGTGGCTGGCGGATCATCCAGACGATGGGCAAGAAGCTCACCGAAATCCAGACGCCGCAGGGCTTCGCGGCCGAAACCAGCGCCGCGGCGGTCATCCTCACCTCGGCGCACCTCGGGTTCGCGCTCTCGACCACGCACGTCTGCTCGGGCGGCATCATCGGCTCCGGCCTGGGCCGGCGGCTCGCCGAGGTCCGCTGGGGCGTCGCCGGGAAGATGGTCGTGGCCTGGGCGCTGACGCTGCCCGCCGCCGCGATCGTCGGCGCGGTCGCCGCGGAGGTGTCGACGCTCGGCACCTGGGGCACGGTCCTGATCGGCCTCGCCGGGGTCGTCGTCGCGGTGGGCATCTACCTCGCGTCGAAGCGGAACCCGGTCAACGCCAACTCCATCAACGAGTCCGAGCCGGCCGTTCAGCCGGCCAACGCCTGAGGAGCGCCATGCACATCGATTGGGGTTCCCTCGGTCTCGTCTTCGTCGTCGCGCTCGCTTCGGTGGTCGTGCTGACGAGCCTGTTCTCGTTCGGGGTGGTCGGGCTCTCGCAGCGCGAGTCGGCCCGCGAATCGGGTGCCTCGGGCACCGGCCCGCTGGCCGGGGCGGTCATCTGCTTCGCGCTGTGCGCGGCGATCGTCGGTTACGGGATCTACTTGATCGTCGCCTGAGCGCGTTCCCGGAGCCCGTCCGGGAGCCCGCCGAGCATCGGGGCCAGCGTGCTCCGGCGCTCGGCGCTCAGGTGGTTCAGCATGTCGAGCGCCGGGGTCCACAGGGCTTCGTCGGCCCCGGCGGCGGTGATCACGCGGCCGAGCCGGTGCGCCGGGAGCAGGCCGACGACGTGGTCGATGCGGTTCTTGTCGTCGAGCACGAAGGCGATCCGCAGCAGGCCGGGGTCGTCGATCTCGTCGAGGGCGCGCCGCACGGTCGGGTCGGGCAGGTGCCCGACGAACCGGCCGAGGGTGATCCAGTCCTCCTTGCGCCCCAGTTCGGCCGCCACCGCGAGGACGGTTTCGAGGGGGATGCGGGAGATGATCGCGCTCGCGCGCCGCGGGTCGAGCTCGGCCGCGACCTCGGCGAGGAACCGCGGGTGCAGCCGCTTGGCGACGTCGACGCCGCGGGAGACCTCGACCAGCCCGGCGATCCGCGCGCACAGCAGCGGGCCGAACACCTTCTCGGCGATCTTGGCGAGCACCCCGCCGGGCAGCAGCCGCGCGGCCAGCGCCATCCGCTGCAGCACGGCGATGTTCGCGTCGAACAGCGTGTCGGTGACCTGTTCGCGGAACGCCTGCAGGTCGTCGGCGTCGACGCGGGCGAGGTACTCGAGCCGCGCCGGCTCGACGTCGAGGACGCGCGCGAGCTTGAGGATCTCGGCTTCGGCCGCGTAGTCCGTCACAGCCCGACCGCTTTCCGGACCGCGCCGCGCAGCAGCGCGGGGACGTACCGAAGGCCCTCTTCGCCCGCTTCGGCGAGGGCTTTCGCCTGACGTCTGCGCGCGTCGCGCAGCGCGTCGGCGAGGTCCTGCCGTTCGTGCTCTTCGAGGGCCTCGATGCCTTCGGGGAGGTAGCCGCCCAACTGTTCGGCGAGTGTGCGCTCGGCCATGGTGGAGATCATGCATCATGCGGACATGAGCATCGAGACGTCCACGGTCCGTGTCGGCGACCTCTCCGCGTACCTGGCCCGCCCGTCGGGTGGCTCGCAGCGCGGGATGCTGCTCCTGCCGATGATCACCGGCATCGGCGAGCAGGTCCGGGCGTGGGCCGACGAGCTGGCCGGCCGCGGGATCACGGCGTTGACCTGGGATGTCTTCCACGGCGCGAGCACCGACAACACCTCCCGCGAGGACCTCGGCGCCAAGCTGGGCGAACTGCGCGACGAGACCGCTTTGGCCGAGCAGACCGCCTTGCTCGACCATCTGCTCGGCGACCTCGGCTGCACGTCGGCCGGGGTCATGGGCTGGTGCCTCGGCGGCCGCTTCGCGCTCCTGCTCGCCGCCCGTGACCAGCGGCTTTCCGGCGTCGTCGCGTACCACCCGACGGTCCGCGACCCGGCGCCGCCGAACCACGACCTCGACACGGTCGCTTTGTCGACCACGATCACCGCACCGGTGCTCGTCGCCTACCCGGAGGCCGACGCCGTCGTCTCGCACGAGACGTTCGCCCGCCTGCAGACGGCGTTGCAGTCCCGCCCGCGCGGCGCGACGTTCACCCAGCACTTCCCGGGCGCCGAGCACGGCTTCAGCGACTCCTCACGGCACGGCACCGCCGTCAACGCCGACGCGTACGCGCTGTCCTGGCCGCAGACGCTGGCCTTCCTGGACGCCCTCAAGGGTTGACTTTCGGCAGTGGTCGCCCGCGGTCACGGCTTGTAGCTTCGAACCTGTGCGAGAGGTGACGAAGCGCAGGTGGCGCGTGGTGCTGGACGTGCTCCTCGGGCTGTTCCTCGCCTTCACCGTGGTCGTCGGGGCGCCGTCGTACTGGGAGTTGGCCGGCGGCCTGGTCGTCGTCGCGGGATCGGTCGTGACGGCCCGGCGGTACCCGGCCGTCTCGCTCGGCATCGCCCTGGCCGGGACGCTCGCCGTCCCGTTCCCCTACGGCGACCGCGTGCCGGTGTGGACGGTGTTCGTGCTGGTGGCGATGAGCTACCAGGCCGCGCTGCGGATGGAGCGGGCCCGGCCCGCCCTGCTGACGGGCGCGGCCGTCTCGCTGCTGGGCATCCCGCTGTCGCTGCTCGTCGGCCCCGACGGCCTCGGCGACTGGGGCTCGATGATGGCGATCCTGGTGTTCGCCGGGCTCTCGCCGTGGCTGCTCGGCCGCTACGTCCGGGTGCGCGGCGAGCTCGCGCGCACCGGCTGGCGCCGGGCCGAGGAGATGGAGAGCAGGCAGCGGCTGGTCGCCGACCAGGCCCGCCTGCGCGAGCGCGCGCGGATCGCCAGCGACATGCACGACTCGCTGGGCCACGAGCTGAGCCTGATCGCCGTCCGGGCGGCGGCGCTGGAGGTCGCGGGCGGGCTCGACGACGTCCAGCGCGACGCGGCCGCGGAGCTGCGGACCAGCGCCGCGGCCGCGACCGACCGGCTGCGCGAGATCATCGGCGTCCTGCGCGAAGACGCCGCGCCGGTCGAGCCGGTGCAGGGCGACCTCGGCGAGCTGATCTCGCGGGCGCGGGCGTCCGGCTTGCTCATCGACGCGCGAGTGGACAGTGAGCTGGCGCCCCCGATGGTCGCCCGCGCCGCGTACCGCGTGGTGCAGGAAGCCCTGACGAACGTCGCCAAGCACGCGCCGGGCGCCGCGGTGACCGTGCGCGTGACGAGCACCGGCTCGCAGACTTCGGTCCGCGTCGTGAACGCGCCGCCCCCCGCCGGCCCGCTGCCCGGCGCCGCGTCCGGGCACCTCGGGCTGATCGGGCTGCGCGAACGCGTCCGGCTCGTCGGCGGGACGCTGCGCGCCGGACCGCACGAAGGCGGGTTCGCCGTCACCGCGACGCTGCCGCACGACGCCGCGCCGGTCGAGGAGACCCCGGAGCTGCGGGAGGCCGCCGACGACGAGGTCGGGCAGTCGACGTCGGCCCGGGCCCTGGAGGTGGCCCGGCGCGACGTGCGGCGGAGCCTGTTCCAAGCGGTCGCCGTCCCGCTGGCGTTGTTCGGGGTGCTCCTCGCGGTCAGCGGAATCGCCTTCCTCTACCAGTGGAACTCTTCGGAGCTGCCCGGCGGCGTCTACGACCGGCTGCGGCTCGGGCAGCCGCGGGCCGAGCTGACCCTGCCGGAACGTCAGCGCGCCGCGCGTCCGGTGCGCGGGGAGCCGCCTTCGGTCCCCGGTGCCGCGTGCGAGTACTACGGCACCGGAAGATCGTGGCTCGACAACGACTACGCCGCCTACCGGCTGTGCTTCGCCGACGGGAAGCTCGTGTCCAAGGACTGGTTCACCGAGGGGGGATCGTGATCAGGGTCGTGCTGGCCGACGACGAGGCGTTGATGCGGGCGGGGGTGGCGGCGATCCTCGGCGCGGACGCCGGGATCGAGGTCGTCGCCGAGGCCGCCGACGGGCGTTCGGCCGTGGCGCAGGCGCTCGCCACCCATCCGGACGTCGTGCTGCTCGACATCCGGATGCCCGGGCTGGACGGCCTGGGCGCGGCGGCCGAGATCCGGCGGCTGCTGCCGTCGACCGGCGTCATCATGCTGACGACGTTCGGCGAGGACGAGTACATCGAGCGCGCGCTCGGGCTCGGCGCGGGCGGGTTCCTGCTGAAGTCGGGCGACCCGCGCGAACTGCTGGCCGGCATCCACGCCGTCGCCGACGGGGCCGCGTTCCTCTCGCCGAAGGTGGCGCAGCGGGTGATCGCGCGCCTGTCGGGCGGCCGGCTCTCCCGGGCCGCGGCGGCGCGTGCGAAGGTCGCGGTGCTGACGCCGCGCGAGCGGGAAGTGCTGACGTTGCTGGGTTCCGGACTGTCCAATGCGGACATCGCGGCGCGGATGTTCGTCGTCGAGGGCACGGTGAAGGCGCACGTGAGCACGATCCTGACCCGGCTCGGCGTGAAGAACCGGGTGCAGGCGGCGATCACGGCGTACGAGGCGGGGCTGGTCGGGGGAGACGCGGAGGCCGCCAGCCGCTGATGTCCTTGCCAACCCGGGCGGTCACCTGGGCCGGGAGGGCCTTGAGCAGGGCGGTGCGAATCCCGACCGCGACCGGGTTGGTCAGCTGCGGCCCGGCCTTGCCCGCCCGCACCGACGCACGCGCGACCCGCTGGCTGCGTGGTCGTCTTTCGGCGTCGTAATGGGCGAGGGCGGCGTCGAGATTGTCCACTGTGGACAGATTGTGCGCGAGTACGACGGCGTCTTCGAGGGCCTGGCAGCCACCCTGGCCGAGGAACGGCGGCATGGCGTGCGCGGCGTCGCCGAGGAAGACGACCCGGCCGCGGAGGTAAGTCTCGAGGGGCGTCGCCAGGTGGTAGAGGTCGTGGTACAGCAGGGCTTCGGGCGGTGTCCCGTCGATGAGCGCCGGGATCGGGTCGTGCCAGTCGCCGAAGTGCTCCTTCAGGTACGCCTTGAGGTCGGCCGGGCGGGCGCCGGGCCCGGCGACGTAGGAGACGAACCAGTAGACGTCGCCGCCGGTCAGCGGGAGCACGCCGACCTCGGTGCCGGGGGCGAAGGTGGTGCTCAGCCCGGTGCCCGGGTGGTGGGTGACGCCGCGGAACGCCACGCTGCCGCTGTGGACGGGCTCGGGGTGATGTGGGAAGAGCGCCTGCCGGATCGGGCTGCGGATGCCGTCCGCGGCGACGACGAGGTCGGCCCGGATTTCGCCGCCGCCGAAGCGGACGACGCCGTCTTCGGTCACTTCGGTGACTTTGGTGCCGGTGCGCAGGCTCTCCGGGGGAAGTGCGTCGCGCAGGCCGGCGATGAGGTCGGCCCGGTGGATGCCGGCGAGCGGCCGCCCGTGGACTTTTCGGAAACCGGCCGCGTCCCACCGGGTGACCCACCTTCCGCGGCGGTCACGGAGCCCGCCCTGGTCCTGGGCGACGAGGTGTTCGCCGAGGTCGACGCCGAGTTCGTCGAGGCAGCGCAAGGCATTCGGCCAGAGCGAGATGCCGGCGCCGACGTCGCCGAGCTCTTCGGCTTGTTCGAGAACGGTGACGCTCCACCCGACCCGACGCAGCCCGATCGCGGCCCCCAGCCCGGCGATGCCACCGCCGACCACCACTGCTCGCATGACTCCTCCTCTACAGGTGTAGAGGACTCTACACCTGTAGAGTGCGGTTTCGTGGAGCGTCTTCCGATGATCGGTGACGCGGCGATCGAGGTGATCGCCGCGGAGGGCCTGCGCGGGCTGACCCACCGGGCGGTCGACCGCCGCGCGGGGCTGCCACTCGGCTCGACGTCGTACTACGCGCGCACGCGGGCGGCGTTGCTGTCTTTGACTTTCGCGCGGATTCTCGAGCTGGACCAGGTGGCGGTTTCGTCGGGTGGGTTGGCGGAGTCGATCGCCGGTTACGTGGCCGAGGCGCTGGGACCTGGCCGGACGCGCATGCTGGCGCGGTACGAGCTGGCTTTGGAGGCGACGCGGCGTCCGGAGCTGCGGGAGCAGTACGACTCGGGCGGAGCGGTGATCCGCGGTGCCGCGGCGGAGCTGCTGTCGGCGGCGGGCTCGCCGGATCCGCCGCGGCATGCGGGGTTGGTGGTGGATTGGATGGAGGGGACGATTTTCGGGGTCTTGGTGGGGGCTTCGGGGCTGCCTTCGCGGGAGGCTTTGGTGACCGGGGCCCGGGAAATCCTGACGGGGATCGGCATCGGCTCGGCCTGACGGGAGCGTCCCAAGGCCGCCTTCGATGCGTTGGCCTTCGGTGCGTTGATCGCGACCGAGGCCGCCTTGGGTGCTGGTCTTACCTCGCGAAGTCCTGATCGGCATCGGGATCGGCTGAGTCCGGTTGTCCACAAGCCGGCGCGAATGTGGACAACCGGGCCTCGGCTCCCGGTTTTCCCCGGCTTTGTCGGAGGCGGCCGATACGCTGGAAGCGGGGCCGCCCCCCAGGGAGGGTGGGGGCTCTGTTGGGGTCAGGCGTCGCGGCGGCGTAGCACTGCTGCGCCTGCTGCCAGGGCCGCGCCGGCCCACGCCGCGCAGATCAGCAAGCCCACCCAGGGTGCGTACGGTGCCGGTGCCATCGTGATCGGGTTCGGCCGGCCGGCCTCGACCATTGCGTTCACCCCCGCGATGCCCGGGAAGTACGGGATCAGCTCCGGCAGCCCCAGCGATGCCACGATCAGCGGCAGGGGCACCAGCAGCACGATCACCGTCACCAGCGTCCCCGCCGCGCTGCGCAGGGCCCAGCCCACGCCCGTGCACACCAGACCCAGCAGTGCGAAATACCCGCCCATGCCGAATGCCGTTGTGAAGCCGGCTTCGAGGCTTGTCGGGAGGCCGTGGCCGTTTTTCACCACGCTTGCCAAGGCCATTCCCGCGCAGGAAATGCCCACGCCGTACGCGAAAAGCACCGGTAGCAGCACCGCCGCCTTCGCGAGGACCACGCGGGAACGGACCGGGGTCCACAGCAGCGTCGACCGGATGCCGCCGCCGGTGTACTCGCTCGTGACGAACAGTGTTGCCAGCGCGATCACCGCGAACTGTGTCAGGTAGAAGCCGGCGCCGAGGGTGATCGTGTTCGCTGCCTGGGGGTCGTCGTCGAAGTGCTGGGCGATCCCGGACAGCGTGCTGTAGCCCAGCATCAGCGCCGTTCCCGCGATCAGGCACCACCAGGTCGCGCGGACCGACCAGAACTTCGTCCACTCCGCGGCCACCGCCCCGGACCGGCCCCCGGTACGCACGCTTGAAGCCGTCGCAGTCGTCATGCCGACACCCCGTACTCCACCGAAGAAGCGGTCAGTTCCAGGTACGCCTGTTCGAGCGACGCCGTCAGCTCGGCGAGGCCGTGGACGCGGATCCCCAGCTCGTGCACCAGATCGCCGACGCGGGTGACGTCGACGCCGTCCACCACCAGCTCGCCCGGCTCGCCGGGGTGCGTCAGCGCACCTTCGGCGCGCAACCGGGCGTCGAGCTTCGAACGTTCGCCTTCGGCCGGGACGCGCACCGAGACCGTCGTGCGGGAGTTGTCCGCGATGAACTCCGCGACCGGCGCGTCGGCCAGCAGCTTGCCCTTGCCGATCACGATGAGGTGGTCGGCCGTCAGCTGCATCTCGCTCATCAGGTGGCTCGAGACGAACACCGTGCGCCCCTCGGCGGCGAGTGAGCGCATCAGCTGGCGGACCCAGCGGACGCCGTCCGGGTCGAGGCCGTTGACCGGCTCGTCGAACATCAGCGTGCCCGGGTCGCCGAGCAGCGCGCCCGCGATGCCGAGCCGCTGGCCCATGCCGAGCGAGAACTGCCCGGCCCGTTTACCCGCGACGTCCGAAAGCCCGACCGTCGCCAGGACTTCCTCGACGCGGCTCGTCGCGATGCCGTTGCTCTGCGCCATCGCCTTCAGGTGCTTCCCGGCGCTGCGGCCGGGGTGCAGGGCCTTGGCGTCGAGCAGTGCGCCGACCTCGCGCAGCGGGTGCCGCAGCTCGGCGTAGCGCTTGCCGCCGACCAGGACTTCGCCCGCCTGGGGGTGGTCGAGCCCGACGGTCATCCGCATGGTCGTCGACTTCCCGGCGCCGTTGGGGCCGAGGAATCCGGTTACATGGCCCGGCGCGACGTCGCAGGTCAGCGCGTCGACGACGGTCTTTTCCCCGTAGCGTTTCGTCAGTCCTCTGAGCGTGATCATGGGACGAAGTCTGCGGCCCGCGGGGGTGCGCGGGCATCGGCCGACGGTCGCGGACGGCCCCCGACTTTCGTCAGGGACGTCGGCGGGTGTGCCGGGTCGGGACCGCGGTGGCCGGGTCCTCGGGCCAGGCGTGCTTCGGGTAGCGGCCGCGCAGGTCGGCGCGCACCGCCGGGTAGCCGGTGGTCCAGAAGCTCCCGAGGTCGGCGGTGATCGCCGCCGGGCGGCCGGCGGGGGAGAGCAGGTGCAGCACCACCGGGATGCCGGACACGGTGGGGGTTTCGGTCCAGCCGAAGGTTTCCTGCAGCTTGACGGCGAGCACCGGCTGGTCGGCCCGGTAGTCGACGCGAATGTGCGACCCCGACGGGACTTCGAGCCGGTCCGGGGCGAGCTCGTCCAGCTTGGCCGCTTCCGGCCACGGCAGGAGGGCTTTGAGCGCGGTGCCCGCGTCGATGGTCGCGAGGTCCGCTTTCCGTCGTGCCCCGGACAGGTCGAGCCATCTGTCCACATCGGACAGGAGGGTGGCGTCGTCCACCGCCGGCCACGGTTCGCCGCGGACGCGGTGCAGGAACGCCATCCGCTCGCGGAGCCGGGTCGCGTCCTGGCTCCACTTGAGGAGGCCGAGGCCGTTCTCGCGGAGGCCGGTGACGAGGGCGTCGTGGACGTCCGGGTTCTTGAGTGGCTTCTCGGAGAGGGTGATGGCGCCGAGCTTGCGGACGCGCCGGGCCAGGACGTCGCCGTCCCAGGTGACTTCGTCCACTTCGGACACCGGGGCGACGCGGGTGGCGAGCCGCTCGTCGGCGGCCGCGGCGAGGCGGATGGTGCCGTGGACGCGGCCGGGGTCGCGGGTGGCTTCGGCGATGGCCAGCCATTCGGAGTCGAGCCCGCTGCCCGGCGGGAGTTCGGCCGCGGTGCCGCCGGCCATGAGGTAGACGGGCGCGCCTCCGGGACGCCGCCGAGCCAGCCGTTCGGGATGCGCGAGCGCGACGACCAGCGCGGCATCCGCTCGCTTCGCTACGGTGGGTGTAGTGCATTCAGTCACTGTACGAAGTTCAGTGGCTGAATTATGGTGAGCGACTGGCGGTGGTGCAGCGGATGTACGGGGTGTGCGGGATGCAGGGGGCGTGCGAGGGGCGGCGTTGGCGGGCTCGGCAAGCTCAACGCTTTCAGTCGCACCATTTCTTTCAGTCACACGACTTTTTGCAGCCGAACTACCGCTTTCAGTGACACGACTGCTTTCGGTCGCACTACCGCTTTCAGTGGCACGACTGCTTTCGCTCGCGCTACCGCTGTCGTTGGCGCGACTGCTTTTGGTCGCACTACCACCTTCAGCGGAACTAGCACCTTCAGTGGCACTACCGCTTTCAGTCGCACGACTTCTTTCAGTCACTGAAAACTTGGTCGCCAAGCTCTCGAGGCGCCGGGCTTCGCGCTTCCACCGTCGCGCCGCGTCGTCGCCGGCTGACCGCAGTCTTCGCAACTCCGCGTTCACGTCCGTCAGCGTGGCACCCGCGTCCAGGAGCGCCACCACCTCCGCCGCGTTCCGCGGGCCCACCGCCGCCGCGCCGTCCAACAATGCCCGCGCCAGCCGTGGGTGCAGCCCCAGCTCCGCCATCCGCCGTCCGCGCGCGGTGACTACGCCGTCCGCAGTCGCACCCAGTGTCGCCAGCAACGCGCGCCCCGCCGCGAGCGCTCCCTCGCCCGGCGGGTCCCACCAGGCCAGGCCGCTTCCGTCCGGCGTCGACCAGCACGCCAGCTCCAACGCGAGCCGGCCCAGCTCGGCCGTTCTGATCTCCGGCTCCGGGTACGCCGGCAGCAACGCCTGCTCGTGCGCAGCCCAGCAGCGGTACGCCCGCCCGGGCCCCTCGCGACCCGCGCGCCCGGACCGCTGCGTCGCCACCGCCGCCGAGACCCGCACCGTCGCCAGCCCCGGCAGCCCTCGCCGGTGGTCGACCCGCGGGACCCGCGCCAGACCCGAGTCCACCACCGCGCGCACTCCCGGGACCGTCAGGCTCGACTCGGCCACCGCCGTCGCCAGCACCACGCGACGCCGTGAGCGCGGCCGCAGGACGTCGTCCTGGTGCGCCGCCGAGAGCCGTCCGTGCAGCGGCAGGACGTCCACATCGGACAGCGACAGCATTCCCGACGTCCGCGCGATCTCGCCCGCGCCCGGCAGGAACGCGAGGACGTCACCGTCGCCGGACGACAACGCCGTCCGCACCGCCCGGGCCACACAAGCCTCGATGCGTTCCCCGCGCGCCGGCGGAACGTAGGAGAAGGAAACCGGGAACGTCGGCGCCGTGGCCGTGATGACCGGGGCGTCGCCCAGGAGCGTCGCGAGGCGCCCGGCGGCCACTGTCGCCGACGTCGCCAGCAGCCGCAGGTCGTCGCGCAGCCCCGCGCGGACGTCGAGCAGCAACGCCAGCAGCAGGTCCGCGTCCAGGTGCCGCTCGTGGCACTCGTCCAGCAGCACCGTCGACACCCCGGGCAGCTCGGGATCGCCCTGCACGCGCCGCACCAGCAGCCCCGACGTCACGACCTCGACCCGCGTCCGCGATGACACCTTCCGGTCACCGCGGACGGCGTATCCCACCGTCTCGCCGACCGGTTCACCCAATAGAGCCGCCATGCGGGAAGCGGCGGCGCGCGCCGCCAAGCGACGCGGCTCGGCGACGACGACCCGGCCGGACCCCGAAGCAGCCAGCGCCAGCGGGACCAGCGTCGTCTTCCCCGTCCCGGGCGGCGCGACGAGCACCGCGGTGCCGTGCGCGTCCAAGGCCGAAAGAACGTCCGGCAGGACCGCGCGGACCGGCAGATCGGGGAGCTTCACTTCTCGGTGACCTCGGGAGGGGACGGCAGCTGGTACCCGGACGGCCCGATGTTCGCGTTGAGCGAGCGCAGCCATTCGCCGGAGGAGATCATCTTGCGGATCGCGTCGTCGACCGCGCTCACGCCCTGGGTGTCGCCCTTGCGCAGGCCGACGCCGTAGCTCTCCTTCGAGAACGCCTTCCCGACGACCTTCAGCAGCTCGGGGTCGCGCGTGACGTAGCCCGCGAGAATCACCCCATCGGTGGTCATCGCGTCGATCTGGCCGGCCAGCAGCGCGGTCACGCAGTCCGGGTACCGCGGGTACTCGACCAGTTGCACGGCCTGCGCGAACTTGTCCTTCACCTGCTGCGCCGGCGTCGAACCGGTGACCGAGCACAGCCGGCGCCCGTTGAGCGTCTCCGGGCCGGTGATGTCCGGTGACGTGCGCCGCACCAGCAGGTCCTGCCCGGTGGTGAAGTACGGCCCGGCGAACGACACGAGCTGCTTGCGCTTGTCGGTGATCGAATAGGTGGCGACGACCAGGTCGACCGAGCCGGAGGTGAGGTCCGTCTCACGGGTCGCGGACGTCGTCTCGCGCCACGTGATGTCCTTCGCGGCCACCCCCAGTTCCGATGCGACGAAAGTCGCGACGTCGACGTCGAACCCGACGAATCGCCCGTCGATCGTGCGCTCGGAAAGCCCCGGCGCGTCGAACCGGATGCCGATGGTCAGGTGATCCGTCGCACTGGCACGGGTCACCAGCGAGTCGGTCGGGGAGACCTTGCCCGGCCCGCATGCCGTGGCCGTGACCAGCAGCAACACCGAACCGAGGAGCGTGCGCCACCGCATTCCGCCGCTCCCTCCACCACCGCCGTGCCCTCACGAAGTTCTCAGGTCCTCCCGTTAGCCTAAGTGCGTGGTGCGACCGTCCCAACCCGTGCTGGACGCCGTCGGCACGCTCGCCCGGCTCGGGCTGGCTGCCGTCTGGCTCGTTTCCGGTGCGCTCAAGCTGGCGGATCCGGGCCAGACGTTGATCGCCGTGAAGGCGTACGACGTGCTGCCGGACGCACTCGCCAACGTGGTGGCCATCGCGCTGCCGCTCGTCGAACTCGTGCTCGGGCTGTTCCTGCTCGCGGGCCTGGCGACCCGGTGGGTCGCCGGCGCCGCGCTGGTGATGCTCGTCGTGCTCATCGCCGGGATCGCCCAGTCGTGGGCGCGCGGGCTGAGCATCGACTGCGGGTGCTTCGGCGGCGGCGGGCAGGTGGCGGCGGGACAGACGGAGTACCCGCAGGAGATCCTCCGCGACTCGGGGTTCGCGCTGCTGGCCGTGTGGCTGCTGGCGCGCCCGCGCACGTGGCTGTCGCTCGACGGCTGGCTGGCGCGAGGTCGCGGGAACTCCACCGAGCCCGAGCGCGACTACTCGGGTATCGCGGAAGGGAACTGATACACAGTGGGTGGAGCTGAGCGGACCGCTCGGAAGCGTCGTCAGGCCGCACAGGCCGGGGGAGCGAAGGCGGTGGCCCAGGCCAGGGGCGCATCGACCGACAAGCGGAAGTGGATCATCGGGATCGCCGCCGTGGTCGTCGTGGCCGCGCTGGTGATCGGCGGCGTGATCTGGACGATCTCGGACAAGAACAAGACCGAGGGCCAGACGATCGCCGCCGGGGGCACGTCGCTGGCCGGTGACGTCACGCAGAAGCGCGACGGCGTGGTCGTCACCGTCGGCAAGGCGGGTGCGAAGGCCTCGATCGACGTGTACGCCGACTTCCTCTGCCCGATCTGCGGCCAGTTCGAGAAGACCTACAAGGCCGGCGTCGAGCAGGCGATCAACGACGGCAAGCTGCAGGTGCGCTACCACATGGTGCCGCTGCTCAACGACCGTTCCGATCCGCCCGGCTACTCCCTCGACTCGGCGAACGCGGCGCTGGCCGCGGCCGACGCCGGCAAGTTCCTCCAGTTCCACGACGCGCTGTTCGCGAACCAGCCCGAGGAGGGCAAGCGCGGCTACGACAAGGCGCAGCTGATCAAGCTCGGCCAGGACGTCGGGATCACCGACCCCGCGTTCTCGCAGACGGTCAACGCCGGCACGTACGACCAGCAGGTCAACGACGCTTTCCAGCAGATCGAAAAAGACCCGAAGCTGGCGCAGGACTTCGGCAACGGGCGGAGCGGCTTCGGCACGCCGACGGTCACGGCGAACGGCGCGATCGTCAACTGGCAGGACCCGAGCTGGCTCACGACGGTCACCGGCTGAGTCCGGGCAATTCGCCCACTCGGGGACGGACCGTGGACTAGGCTGAATCCCGCAGCAGGGGAACCGGGGGTCGCGCGCGCACGTCGCACTCCCGGTGACAGGGAGGGCCAGTGGACGGTTCGCGGCAGGGGTTTCACGTCGACGACGGCGCGTACGCGCGGTACGCCCGTGAGGTCGATCCGCTCGGCGACGACGTCAAGGGGGCGGCCGACAAGCACGTCGGCCCGCACGTGACGCTCGGCGGCCACGGCTTCTCCGAGATGGGTGGCGAGTCCGGCTTCTCCGGCGCCTACAGCGGCCGGATGCGCGCGCTGCAGGAGCGGATGCACCGCGTCGGCGGCGGCTGGCGGCAGGTCGGCGACGCCGCCCGGCAGACCGACCGCAACTACGCGGCGGTCGAGGGCGAGCACGGCGACGTCGTCCGGCGCCTCGGGCAGGACCTCTCGTGACCGAGCACCACACCGACCAGCTCGTCCGGCACAGCCTGGACACCACGAACCAGTTCGCGGACAAGCTGCGCCACGACCCGGCCGCGATCGGTGGCGCGCGCGACGCGCACGTCGCGCTGCAGAGGTCGGTGGGGCAGACCCGCGACGCCGCCGCCGATCAGCGCGTGAACCTGACCTCCGCCAGCTCCGGCTCGACGACCGACCGCGCCACCGCGACGTCGAAGAGCCTGGAGCAGGAGGTCCAGGACCTGCTCGACGAGAGCGCCGAGATCGAGAAGGCCGTCGCCGAGGCGGCCGAGTCGCTGCACGTCGGCGAGATCAAGAACGACCAGGTCCGCGACCAGATCATCAAGGAGATCTCGGCGTCGATGAAGGCGCTGGCGGCGGTGAAGTCGATCCAGCCGCCCGAGAGCCGGGCCGCCGCGTCGCGCGACATCCTGATGAAGCTGCAGACGAAGATCAGCCAGCTCACCGGCCAGGCCGCGACCTTCAGCGAGCAGACGATCAACCAGCTCACCGACATCGGGACGCGGCTGGGCGGCGGCGAGCAGACGACGTCGGCCAGCAGCGCGCCGTCGACGAAGGTGGGCTCGTCCTTCAACAGCAACTCCGGCTACTCCGGCGGCTCCGATGGCGGGGGCGGCGGCGGTGGTGGGGGAGGCGGCGGAGGCGGTGGCGGCGGTGCCGTGCACAAGCCGCGGCTGCCGGTCGCGATCCCGCCGCAGCCCGGCTCCGGCGTCGCGATCAACCTGCCCGGCGGCAAGCAGGTCATGGCGCCCAACGAGACCGCGGCGAAAGCCGTGCGCAACGCGCTTTCGCAGCTCGGCGTGCCGTACGTCTGGGGCGGCACCGCGCGGGGCCAGGGCCTCGACTGCAGCGGGCTGACCATGACGTCGTACCAGGACGCCGGCCTGCAGCTGCCGCGGACGGCCGCGCAGCAGACGGTCGGGGCCGAGGTGCCTTCGATCGACCAGCTGCTGCCCGGCGACCTCGTCGTCTGGTCCGGGCACGTGGCGATGGTGATCGGCGACGGCCAGATGGTCGAGGCCGGCGACCCGGTGCAGATCAGCAAGATCCGCACCACGAACGCGGGACAGTCGTTCATCGGCTTCTACCGCCCGACGGGTTAAGTTCTTCCGGTGGCTGACTTCGACATCGACCTGGCTTCTTCGCGGATCGCGGAGCAGGCGGACCGCGCGGGCGCGGAGGCCGAGGCGCGCTTCTCCCGGACCGGTCCGGTGGTGGGCAAGGCGTCGTCCCCGGACAGCACCATCGAGGTCCAGGTGGCGCCCGGTGGGTTGCTGACCGGGCTCACCATCCACCGGTCGGCGCTGCGGCACGGGTCGGCGGTCATCGCCGACCAGATCCTCGAGCTGGCCCAGCGCGCGACCCGCCGCGCGGGCGACAAGATGTACCACGCGCTGGCGCCGGTGGTGGACGCGTCGCAGCTCGAAGTCCTGGGTTACGAGCCGATTCCGGACGACGACCCGGACGCCGACACCTACTCGTACGGAAGGTGAGCGCCGGTGATCTCGACACGTGACCTGATCTCCCAGGCCCGGGCCCGGGAAGCGGCGATGTCCAAAGTGGACGAGCTGCTCGCGTCCGCCACCGGCACCGCCCACGACCTCGACGGCCAGGTGGAGGCGACGGTCGACGGACGCGGCAAGCTGCTGCGGCTGTGGCTGGCGCCGTCGGCGGTGAACCTGGGTGAACGGCTCGGGCCGCTGGTGGTCGAGATCGCCCAGGCGGCCATGCGCGAGGCGACTCAGGACGGCTACAACAAGGTCGCTTTGCTGCTGGGCGAAGACATGACGTTCATGATCGAGCAGATGACCGGGATGCCGGCGCCCGCGCGAGCCGAGGACGACGACCCGGGCATGACGGTCGAGGAGTTCCAGCGGCTGCGCGCGGAGCGACTCGGTTCGGCGCCGCCGGAAACACCCGCACCCCCGAGTGCCGAGGACGAAGACGCCTACTGGGACTCCTTCGACCCGGCTTCGCTGCGCTCGGACCGCTAGTTCACCCCGGCCATGAACTCGCCGAACAGGCGGCTCGCGGCGGGTGAGGTGAACTGGCGCTCCAGCTCCGCGCGGGCGATCCGCTTGCGGAACTCCCCGGCGTGGGAAGCGTCCCCGGCGTCGTGCATGACGTCGGTGATCCACGACGCGAAGGCCTGGTAGTTCCAGACGTGGCTCAGGCACGTCTCCGAATACGCGTCGAGCAGGCTCGGGTCGTCCTCTTTCACGTGCCGCAGGACGCCGCGTGCGAAAACCTCGGCGTCGAAGAGGGCGAGGTGGATTCCCTTGGCGCTCATGGGCGGGACGATGTGCGCCGCGTCCCCGAGCAGGAACAGCCGGCCGTGGTGCATCGGGCTGTGGACGACGTTCCGCAGGGGAACCAGCCGCTTGTCGGCGATCCGGCCGGGCGTGACCGGCCGGCCGAACCGGGCGGCCAGTTCGCTCCAGACGCGCTCGTCCGGCCACTGCGCGAGGTCGTCGTCGAGTGCGCACTGGAGGTAGACGCGGCTGGCGTGCGGGCCGCGGGGGATCATCCCCGCCAGGCCGCGGGAATGGATCGCCATGCCGGACGGCTTCGCGGGTACTTCGGCCAGGACGCTCAGCCAGGCGTAGCCGTACTCACGCGAGTACCGGGTGAGGACGCCATCGGGGACGGCCGTCCGGCTGACCCCGCGGTCGCCGTCGCAGCCGGCGATGAAGTCGGCAGTGATGACCCGGTCCGCGTACCGCACGACAGGGTGTTCGAGGTTCTCCAGGGTGACGTCGTCGGCTTCGAACCGGAGGTCGCCGCCGGCGCGCAGGAAGACGTCCGTGAGGTTCCGGACGAGGACCTGCTGGGGCAGGAAGACGCTGTCGCTGTCGTCGTCGAGCTCGATGGGCAGCTCCTCGCCGTCGAGGAAGAAGCCACCCTCGAGGTCGGTCGGGGCGTCGCTCACCAGCACCTCTTCGAGCCCCCACTCGCGGAACATGCGCACGCCGCGGCTGTCGATGGTCCCGGCCCGTTGCCGCTGCTCGACGTACGCGCGGCTGTGCTTCTCCAGAACGACGCAGTCGATTCCGTTGCGCAGCAGGATGTTCCCGAGGGTGAGCCCGGCGACCCCGGCCCCGATGACGACGACGGTGGTGTGTTCGGTCATGGCTCCACAGTGGACCTCGAAAGCGGCGCCACCAACCGGTGAAGCGACACCGGATACCGGAAACCCGCCAAGTCAGCGCGGGTCCAGCCCGGCCTGGTACCGGCCCGGCGTCTGGCCGACGACATCGGTGAAGGCGTCGATGAAGCTCGACGGGTTGGACCACCCGCACGCCATCGCCGTGTCGAGGACCGACCGGCCCTCGGTCAGGTGGACCAGGGCGTGGTGGACGCGCAGGATGGTGCGCCAGCGCAGGAATCCCATGCCGAGCTCGGCTTGGAACAGGCGGCTGAGGGTGCGTTCGCTCGCCCCGGCGGTCCGGCCCAGCTCGCTCAGCGTCTCGGGCCGCGCGGGGTCGGCGTGCAGGAGACCGGTGACGGCGCGCAGCCGGTCGTCGCGCGGTTCGGGCAGGTGCAGGGACTGCTCGGGCGGCCCGGCGAGCTCGTCGACGACGACCGCGCGCAGCCGCCGGTGGGCGCCGGGACGGCTCTCCCGCGGGCCGGTCAGCGCCAGGAGGGCCTCGCGCAGGAGCGGGCTCACCGCGAACACGCCGGGGTGCGCCACGAGCTCACCGCACGACTCGGCCGGGATGACGACGAGCCGGAAGTCGGTCCGGCCGTAGCAGCGGTGCGAGTGGTCGAACCCCGGCGGCGTCCAGGTGACCCGGTTGGCCGGCGCGACCCAGGTCCCGAGCGTGGTGGTCGTGGCGAACCCGCCGGCGGCCGCGTACACGAGCTGGCCGTCGGCGTGGCGGTGGGTGCCGAGGTGGAAGCCGTGCGGCAGCCAGCCCTTCCCTTCCGGCGTCTCCCCGGGGGGAAGGGTGAAGTGGCGGGTTTCCGGCATCACCCGCCAGCCTACCGGGGAACCGACGGCGGTTACGCCAGCTGGGCGGTGGAGTTCGCGCCGTCCAGGGACTCCCGGATGACGTCCGCGTGGCCCGCGTGCTGGGCCGTCTCGTGGATCAGGTGCAGGACGATCCGCCTCGCCGACCAGAACTGGGGCTCCGGCGGTGACCACGGTGTCGTCGGCAGCTGCACCGAAACGTCCAGCGAGGGCAACGAACGCACGTACGCATCCGTCTCCGCGGCCGCCGCGGCGTAGGCCGACAGCCAGTGCGCGAGGGTCTCGCTCATCGAGTACTGCGCCGTGTCCAGCATGCCGTCCGGGAGGGCGCCGTCCGTGGACTTCAGGACCTGGAGCCACATGCGCTCGCCCGTCGCGAGGTGGCGGATCAACCCGCCCAGGGTCAGCTCGCTGACCGTCGTGCGCTTCGCCGCGTCGGCGTCCGAAATGTCCCGGACCGGGATCAGCAAGCGCTTCCGCACTTCGGCCAGCAGGCCCAGCAGGTCTTCGTGTTCGCGAGTCATGAGGACACCGTAGAACCGAACTAGGCCAGAACCTGACCGGAAGCCGCAATCCCGCTGAGCGGCACCCGAGTTCGGTCAGAGGTCTGGACCAACGCCGAAAACCTGTGTCTTAATTCAAGGCGTGAATTTCGGTCTCTCGACGAGGAGGACCCGGATGGGTCTCGGACGCAGACTGGGCATCGGCGCGCTGGCACTGGGATTGCTGGTGGCGTCGGAAACCCCGGCCCTCGCCGGGAACGGCCCGGCGTACAAGGATTCCTGGCGCCCGGTGAAGGTGCGGGTCGCCGACCTGCTGTCCCGGATGAGCCTCGACGACAAGCTCGGCCAGATGATGCAGGCCGAACGTCTCGGCGTGAAGTCGCCGGCCGACGTCACCACCGGCCGGCTCGGTTCACTGCTCTCCGGCGGCAGCTCGCAGCCGACGCCCAACACGCCCGTCACCTGGGCCGACATGTACGACGGCTTCCAGAAGGCCGCCCTCGCCACGCCGCTCGGCATCCCGCTGATCTACGGCGTCGACGCGGTCCACGGCCACAACGGCCTCTACGGCGCCACCGTCTTCCCGCACAACATCGGCCTCGGCGCGACGCGGGATCCGAACCTCGTGCAACGCATCGGCCGCGCCACCGCGGAAGAGGTCTCCGGCACCGGCATCGACTGGGACTTCGCGCCCTGCCTGTGCGTCGCCCGCAACGACCGCTGGGGCCGCACCTACGAGTCCTTCGGCGAGGTCCCGCAGCTGGCCACCGAGATGACGTCGATCATCACCGGCCTGCAAGGGAAAGAGCTGAACCGGCCGGGTTCGGTCATGGCCACGGCCAAGCACTACGTCGGTGACGGCGGCACCACCGGCGGCGTCAACGAGGGCAACACCGAGATCAGCGAGCAGGAGCTGCGGCAGATCCACCTGCCGCCGTTCAAGGCCGCGATCCAGCGCGGGGTCGGCTCGGTGATGATCTCCTACAGCAGCTGGAACAGCGTGAAGCTGCACGCCAACTCCTACCTGGTCAACGACGTCCTCAAGAAGGAGCTCGGCTTCAAGGGCATCGTCGTCTCGGACTACAACGGCGTCGACAAGATCGACGGCAAGACCGGGTTCACCCCCGAAGAGGTCGAGGCGTCGATCAACGCGGGCATCGACATGGTGATGGTGCCCTACGAGTGGCAGAAGTTCATCGACACGCTGCGCACGCTGGTGCAGGACGGCCGCGTGCCGATGTCCCGGATCGACGACGCGAACAAGCGCATCCTGACCAAGAAGTTCGAACTCGGTCTCTTCGAGCACCCGTTGACCGATCGCCGGTTCCTGACCACGATCGGCAGCGAGCAGCACCGCGACCTCGCCCGCCAGGCGGTCCGCGAATCCCAGGTGCTGCTGAAGAACGAGAACCACGTGCTGCCGCTTTCCAAGCGGGACAAGATCTTCGTGGCCGGCAAGAACGCGGACGACATCGGCAACCAGTCCGGCGGCTGGACGGTCGGCTGGCAGGGCACCAGCGGCCCGGTCATCCCCGGCACCACGATCCTGCAGGGCATCACGAGCAACTCGAAGAAGGTCACCTACGCCAAGGACGGCACCGGGATCGACAAGAGCTACGACGTCGCCGTCGCGGTCGTGGGGGAGACGCCGTACGCGGAGGGCAAGGGTGACCGTCCACAAGGGATGGGACTCGACGCTGCCGACCTCGCCACGCTGCAGAAGCTGAAGGACTCCGGCGTGCCGACGGTGGTCGTCCTGGTATCCGGGCGTCCGCTCGACATCGCGGCGCAGCTGCCGGACTGGGCCGGGCTGGTCGAGTCGTGGCTGCCGGGAAGCGAAGGCCAGGGCGTCGCCGACGTCCTCTTCGGCGCCTACAACCCGACCGGCAAGCTGCCCGTGACCTGGATGCGCAGCGCCGACCAGCAGCCGATCAACGCCGGCGACGGCAAGCCCGCGCTGTTCCCCTTCGGCTACGGCCTGCACTACCCGCGCCACTGGTGACCGTTTCCCCGCCCCCACCGGAAGGAACACGCATGTCGTCAAGATCCCGCCGCCCCCTGATCCGGATATTGGCCTTCTTCGCCGCCTGCCTGGGCCTGAGCCTGGGCGCCCCGGCCGTGCAGGCCGCGACGCCGTTCAAGGTGCTCGCGTTCTACAGCGGCACCTACGACGCCGCGCACATCAGCTTCGAGAAGGAGGCCAACGTCTGGTTCCCGCAGCAGGCGGGCGCCAACGGCTTCACCTACACCTCGACGACCGACTGGAACCAGCTGACCACCCTCACGCCCAGCCAGTACCAGGTCGTCATGTTCCTCGACGACCAGCCGCAGTCGCAGGCGCAGTTCCAGGGCTTCCAGCGGTACATGCAGGCGGGTGGCGCGTTCTACGGCTTCCACGTCACGGCCTACAACGACAGCTCGACGCCGTCGTACGCCAACTGGTTCCACAACGACTTCCTCGGCACCGGCCGCTTCACGTCGAACACGTGGGGCCCGACGCCGGAGACGCTGAAGATCGAGAACCGCACGCACCCGTCGACGGTGAACCTGCCGGCGACGATCAAGTCCTCGACGTCCGAGTGGTACGCCTGGCAGAACGACCTGCGCCAGAACAGCAACATCACCATCCTGGCGGCGATGGACCAGTCCACGTTCCCGATCGGCACCGACCCGAGCCAGACCTGGAACAGCGGGTACTACCCGATTTCGTGGACCAACAAGAACTACAAGATGATCTACTCGAACTTCGGCCACAACGCGATGAACTACCAGACGAACACCGCGCTGTCCTCCACGTTCGAGAGCGCCGACCAGAACCGCTTCCTGCTCGACGGCCTGAAGTGGCTCGGTGGCGGCGGCACGACCACCCCGCCGCCGGACGGCACGATCGACCCGTCGGCCTGGTACGCCGTGGCGAACAAGGCCTCCGGCAAGTGCGTCGACGCGCGGGCCGCGGGCAGCACCAACGGCACCGTGATCCAGCAGTACACCTGCAACGCCACCACGGCCCAGCAGTACCAGTTCGCCCCGACCAGCGGCGGCTTCGACCGGATCAACAACCGCACGAACCCGGCCGAGGTCATCGACGTCACGAACGTGGCGACGACGGACAACGCCGGCCTGCAGCTGTGGTCCTACAGCGGCGGGAACAACCAGCAGTGGCAGCCCGTGTCGGAGGGCGGCGGGTACTACCACCTGATCGTCCGCCACACCGGCAAGTGCCTGACCGTGCCGGGTGCTTCCACCGCGGACAGTGTCCAGCTGGTCCAGTCGACCTGTGACGGCAGCGCCGCTCAATCGTTCAAGGTCGCCTAGCGGGATGCGCCACGGCACCCCCTCGGCTAATGTGAATGACCTTCACGTTGGCTGAGGAGGGTGCCGTGGTGCGCGGAAAACCAGTGATCCTCGTGGTCGTGGCCTTGCTGGCGGGAATGCTCGCCGGCGTGTCCCCGGCCGTGGCCACGACTCCGTTCTTCTGGGGCGTCGCCACCTCCGGCTACCAGGCGGAAGGCTCCGCGCCCGACAGCAACTGGCGCCGCTACGAGCAGGCGAAGACGTCGTCGATCAAGGAGCCCTACCTCCAGTCCGTCGACTTCCGGCACCACTACGCCGAGGACATCGACCGCGCGAAGCAGCTCGGCGTGAACGTGTTCCGCTTCAGCGTCGAGTGGGCCCGGATCGAGCCGCGCCCCGGCCAGGTCGACCAGGCCGAGCTGGCGTACTACGACGACGTCGTGCGGCACGTCGTCGACGCCGGGATGCGGCCGATGATCACCCTCGACCACTGGGTCTACCCGGGCTGGGTCGCCGACCAGGGCGGCTGGGACAGCGACCGCACCGTCGACGCCTGGCTCGCCAACGCCCGCCGCGTCGTGGATCGCTATAAGGGCTTCGGCGCGATCTGGATCACGATCAACGAGCCGACCGTCTACCTGCAGAACGAGACGGCCAACGGCGGCCTCGCCGGGTGGAAGCTGCCGTGGGCGCAGGCGCGGCTGGTGAAGGTGCACCGGGCGGCCTACGACCTGATCCACTCCTTGGACCCCGGTGCGCTCGTGTCCAGCAACACCGCCTACATCCCCGCCGCGCAAGGCATCCTGGACGCGTCGTTCCTCGACCAGGTGCGCGACAAGCTCGACTTCGCCGGCCTCGACTACTACTACGGCGCGAGCCTCGACAACCTCAGTGCCATCCACGCGGCGAGCGGCGAGTTCTGGAAGGTGACGCCGCAGCCGGACGGCATCTACTACGCATTGCGTTACTACGCGCGGAAGTTCCCCGGCTTGCCGCTGTACGTCGTCGAGAACGGGATGCCGACCGACAACGGCAACGCGCGTCCCGACGGCTACACGCGTTCGGATCACCTGCGCGACCACATCTACTGGGTGCAGCGCGCGAAGGCCGACGGCATGAACGTCATCGGCTACAACTACTGGAGCCTCACCGACAACTACGAGTGGGGCAGCTACCAGCCGCGGTTCGGACTGTACACAGTGGACGCCCGGTCGGACGCCACGCTGACGCGCCGGCCGACCGACGCCGTCGCGGCGTACCGGCAGCTGATCGCGGGCCACGGCGTCCCGGCGGGCTACACGCCGGTGCGGCCGCCGGGCTTCTGCTCGGTCGTCGACGGCCTCGGCAGCTGCCTCGACCCGGCCCGCTACCCGGGTCCGGTCGCTCCGCTGGGCTGATTTTGTGCCGCTGACCTGCGGGTTCGCGGTCCGCTCTTGATAAATACATGCCGGTCTGTATGTTTGTTGCCATGACGAACAGGGTGTACGTCGTCGGCGTCGGGATGACGAAGTTCGAGAAGCCCGGGCGGCGCGAAGGCTGGGACTACCCGCAGATGGCGCGCGAGTCCGGGACCAAGGCACTGGAGGACGCCGGGCTCGGCTACGACGCCGTGCAGCAGGCCTACGCCGGGTACGTCTACGGCGAGTCGACGTCCGGGCAGCGCGCCGTCTACGAGCTGGGGATGACCGGGATCCCGGTGGTCAACGTCAACAACAACTGCTCCACCGGCTCGACCGCGCTGTACCTGGCCGCGGAGGCGGTCCGCGGCGGCCGCGCGGACTGCGTGCTGGCGCTGGGGTTCGAGAAGATGAAGCCCGGCTCGCTCGGCTCGACGTTCGACGACCGCGAACAGCCCATGGGCAACCACATGCAGGCGCTCGCCGAGATCTCGGAGGTGCTGTTCCCGCCCGCGCCGTGGATGTTCGGCGCCGCCGGCCGCGAGCACATGAAGCAGTACGGGACGACCGCCGAGCACTTCGCGAAGATCGGCGAGAAGAACCACCGGCACTCGGTGAACAACCCGTACGCGCAGTTCCAGGACGTCTACTCCCTCGACGACATCCTGGCGTCGCGGATGATCTACGACCCGCTGACCAAGCTGCAGTGCTCGCCGACGTCGGACGGCTCGGGTGCGGCGATCCTCGCGAGCGAGGCCTTCGTGGAGACGAACGGCCTGGCCGAGCGGGCCGTCGAGATCGTCGGCCAGGCCATGACCACCGACTTCCGCAGCACCTTCGACGGCAGCGCCAAGAACATCGTCGGCTACGACATGACGCGGCAGGCGGCGTTGCAGGTGTACGAGCCAGGCGGGGCTCGGGCCCGCCGACTTCCAGGTCGTCGAGCTGCACGACTGCTTCTCCGCCAACGAACTCCTGACGTACGAAGCGCTCGGGCTCTGCGAAGAAGGCGAAGGCGGAACCCTGGTCGATGCCGGGGACACCACCTACGGCGGCCGGTGGGTCGTGAACCCGTCCGGCGGGCTCATCTCGAAGGGGCACCCGCTCGGCGCGACCGGGCTCGCCCAGTGCGCCGAACTCACCTGGCAGCTGCGCGGTGACGCGGACGCGCGCCAGGTGCCGGGAGTCCAAGCCGCGTTGCAGCACAACATCGGACTCGGTGGCGCCGCCGTCGTCACCGCCTACCAGCGAGCTTAGGAGAAACCGTGGGCCGGATCAGCGCGTCCGTCGACCTGCCCGCCGCACCCGGCAAGGTGTGGGCGGAGTTTTCGAACCCCCATAACTTCGAGAAGTGGCTGACCATCCACACCAAGTGGAAGGGTGACGTCCCCGACGAGTTCTCACAGGGCTCGCAGGTGTCCGAAGTGGTCACCATGCTGGGCATGGCGAACACGATCACCTGGACCGTCGACTCCTACGAAGCGCCTTCGCAGCTGGTCATCTCGGGTACCGGGATGGCCGGGGTGAAGATCAAGTTCTCGCTGTCGGTGGCGGCGGCCGGTGCGGGGTCGGCCGCCACCATCGACGCCGAGTTCACCGGCCAGATGATCGTCGGCGCGCTGGGCAAGGCCGTCGAGAAGGACGGCAAGAAGAACCTCGACGAGTCGCTCGAAAAGCTCAAGGCACTGGTCGCATGAAGTTCGGTCCCGCCGGCCTGGACAAGTGGACCGAGCCGGTGTCGTTCGACGTCACGCGCGAGCGGCTCGCCGAGTACGCGGCGGCGACCAATGACCCGATCCCGGCCCACCGCGCCGGCGACGTCGCGAGCCCGGTGTTCGCGATCGTGCCGGTGTTCCAGTCGCTGCTCGAGCCGGCCCTGGAGGTGGTGCCGACGTCGCTGTTCGGCCGGGTTCTCCACGGTGAGCAGGACTTCCGGTTCCACCGCCCGATCCGGCCTGGTGATTCTTTGGTGTCGCGGGCCAAGATGACCGGCTTCGAAGGACTGCCGAAGGGCACCCGGGCGACGGTCTACCTCGAGTGCCGCACTGCTTCCGGGGACCTGGTGAACGAGCAGTACGTGACGTTCTTCGTGCGTGGCTTCGACACCGGCTCGAAGGAGGGTTCGCTGGGCCCTTCGCACCGGTTCGACGAGTCTTTGCGTGCTCGGGCTCCGGTGGCGAAGGTGAGCCAGCACATCGACGACGACCAGACGTTCCGCTACGGCCCGGCCGCCGGCGACCCGATGCCGATCCACCTCGACGAGGAGGTGGCCCGGGCGGCGGGGTTGCCGGGGATCATCGCGCACGGGCTCTGCACGATGGCGTTCACGTCGTGGGCCGTGCTGACCGAGGTCGCCGGGTCCTCTGTGGACAGACTGCGCCGGCTGGCCGTGCGGTTCGCGTCGCCGGTGCTGCCCGGGCAGGACCTGTCGACGTCGATCTGGGCGGCCGGACCTTCCTCGTACGCCTTCGAAACCACGGTAGGAGACACACTCGTGCTCAAAGACGGACTCGCGGAGCTGTGATGGGTGCACTCGACGGGCGCGTCGCGCTGGTCACCGGCGCGGGCCGGGGAATCGGGCGGGAACACGCGCTGCTGTTCGCTCGCGAGGGGGCTTCGGTCGTCGTCAACGACGTCGAGCCGGACCCCGCGGTGGTCTCGGAGATCCGCGCGTTCGGTGGTTCGGCCGTGGCGAACACGTCGGACGTGGCGTCTTGGGCGGGAGCGGCGGAGCTGGTGGACCAGGCGGTCTCCGAGTTCGGCGGGCTGGACGTGGTGGTGAACAACGCGGGCATCCTGCGCGACGCGTTCGTCGCGAGCATGACGGAAGAGCAGTGGGACGAGGTGATCGCGGTCCACCTCAAGGGCCACGCGGCGGTCCTGCACCACGCAGCGGCGTACTGGAAGTCGGCGTCGAAGGCGGGTTCCCAGCCGTCGGCCTCGGTGATCAACACGGCCTCGGCGTCCGGCGTGACGTTGCCGAACGCGGGGCAGGCGAACTACGGCGCGGCGAAGGCGGGCATCGCGGCAATGACGCTGGTGGCGGCGGCCGAGCTGGAGCGTTACGGGGTGCGCGTCAACGCGATCGCCCCCATCGCCCGCACGCGCCTGACGTTGGCGACCCCGGGCATGGGGGCGATTTTCGCCTTGCCTGTAGAGGAAGGCGAGTTCGACGCGTTCTCCCCGGCGAACATCTCCCCGCTGGTGGCTTACCTGGCCTCGGAGAAGTGCACGCTGACGGGCAAGGTGTTCGCGGTCCAGGGCGGCGCGATCTCGGAACTGGCCGGCTGGCACGACGTGAAGCTGATCGAGACCGAAGGCCCGTGGGAGATCGACGACATCGCGGTGAGGCTGCCGTAGTGCCGGCGTTGAGCCGTCCGGCGTAATCGTTCGGCAGCGCACTCCGGAGGGAACGAAACTAGGGGGATGGGGACGCAGGGGGGATCGCGGCGCGCCTGGACGCTGGGACTGCTGACCGGGGCGTTGTTCGCCGCCGGTCTGGTGGTACTCGAGGCGACCGTGGTGTGGCCGGACGGTCCGTGGTGGGTCGTGGCGCTGACCGGCCTCGGCGCGGGCGGGTTTTTCGGCGCGGTCATGGGTCCCGTGCTGGCGAGCGCGGAACGGGCGATGTGGCAGGCCTGCGGGGAAGACCTGACTTGGCCGGAGTTCAGGGCCGCCGCCAAGGCGAGCCGCTCGGGCCGGGTGCCGGCGGATCCGCGGCTGCACGCGGCCGCGACGCGCCTCACGGTCCACCAGCTGGTCCAGCACCGGCGCCGCCGCCGGAGCACGATCATCAGCTGTTCGCTGATCGCGGGGTTCACCCTGATCAACGCGGTGGTCGGCAACCTGCTCGCCCTGTTCGCCGCGGGCGCCATCGTCGTCGTGGTGGCCGCGTTCCTGTACGAGCGCGTCCGGCTGCGGAAGGCCTTGCTGCGCCTGCGCCTGCGCGCGGAGCGGTGAAGGCGGAGTCGTCCGGGGACGACTCCGCGGCCGGCGTCAGTCTCGTTCGATGAGGTGACCCACCACGTCCGGGCCGGGGTGGGCGTGACCCGATCCGTCTCGGCGGACGTCGATCTCCGGCAACTCCACCGGATCCCCGTTCCGAGCCGCACCTGCCGGGCGTGGGCCGATCCACGCGACGCGCAGCGCCGTCTCGCCCTTCAGGAATCGCTGGGCTCGGACTCCGCCCGTCGCCCGGCCCTTGGCCGGGTACTCGCTGAACGGCGTTACCTTGACGCTTTGGCCGGACGACGTGATCACCAGGGGCTCACCGTGCTCGTCGTCGTCCGTGCGGATCGCTCCGAAGAACACCACCGTTCCCGCGCCCACGTTCATGCCCGCCATGCCGCCGCCCTTCAGGCCCTGGGGACGGACCAGCGAAGCCGCGTACTTCAGCAGGGACGCCTCCGACGACACGAACGCCAGCGTCTCCGAGCCGTCCGTCAGCCACGTCGCGCCGACCACCTCGTCGCCGTCCTTCAGCGAGATCACTTCGAACTCGTCCGAACGGACCGGCCACTCCGGCGAGCAGATCTTCACCACGCCGGCCTTCGTGCCCAGTGCCAGGCCCGGCGAACCCGCCGCCTGCTCGCCCAGCGGGGCGATCCCGACGACCGTCTCGCCCTTGTCGAGCGGGACCAGTTCGCGAGCCGCCATGCCGCCGCGCAACGACACCGTGCCCGCCTGCTCCGGCAGGACCGGCAACGGCAGCACGTCCGTCTTGAACGCCCGCCCGCGGCTGGTCACCAGCAGGATCTGGCCGCGCGCCGTCGTGTGGACCACCGCCGCGACGGCGTCGTGCTTCACGCGGCCGTTGCGCCGGCGCGTCTCCGTCGACTCCTCGGACTCCGCCGCCGTGCGCGCGACCAGGCCGGTCGCCGAGAGGATCACCTGGCACGGGTCGTCCGTGACCTCCAGCGGCCCGGACGGCTTCGACGCGGCCAGGACCTCCTTCAGGTCACCGTCGATCAGCGACGTGCGGCGCTCGGTCGGGAAGTCCTTCGCGATCTTCGCCAGCTCCGCCGAGACCAGCTTCTTCAGCACCGACTCGTCGTCGAGGATCTTGGACAGCTCGGCGATCTCTTCGCGCAGCCGATCCTGCTCCGACTCCAGCTCGAGCCGGTCGTACTTGGTCAGCCGGCGCAGCGGGGTGTCGAGGATGTATGTCGCCTGGATCTCCGAGAGCTTGAAGCGCGTCATCAAGCCGTCCTTGGCGGCCTGCGCGTTGTCGCTCTCGCGGATGAGCTTGATCACCTTGTCGATGTTCAGCAGGGCGATCAGCAGGCCGTCGACCAGGTGCAGGCGCTCTTCGCGCTTGCGGCGCCGGTACTTCGTGCGCCGCGTGACGACCTCGTAGCGGTGCCGGAGGAAGACCTCCAGCAGCTCCTTCAGCCCCAGCGTCTGCGGCTGGCCGTCGACGAGCACCAGGTTGTTGATGCCGAACGACTGCTCCAGCGGCGTGAGCCGGTACAGGTCGGCCAGCAGCGCCTGCGGGTTGACGCCGACCTTGCACTCGATGACCAGCCGCGTGCCGTTCTCGCGGTCGGTGAGGTCCTTGACGTCGGCGATGCCGGTGAGCCGCTTGGACTTGTTGACCTCGTCGGTGATCTTCTCGATCACCTTCTCCGGGCCGACGCCGTAGGGCAGCTCGGTGACGGTGATCGCCTGCCGCCCGCGGCTGCCTTCGAGGGGCCCGGTTTCGCAGTTCGCGCGCATCCGGACCACGCCGCGGCCGGTCTCGTACGCACGGCGGACCTCGTCGAGGCCCAGCAGGCTGCCGCCGGTCGGGAGGTCGGGGCCGGGGACGAACTCCATCAGCTTGTCGAGCGTCGCGGAGGGGTGCGTGATCAGCCACCGCGCCGCCGCGACGACCTCGCCGAGGTTGTGCGGGATCATGTTGGTCGCCATCCCGACCGCGATCCCGGACGTGCCGTTGACCAGCAGGTTCGGGAACGCCGCGGGCAGCACGGACGGCTCTTCGAGCGAACCGTCGTAGTTCGGCCGGAAGTCGACGGTGTCCTCGCCGAGCTCGCCGACCAGCTGCATCGCCTCGGGCGACATGCGGGCCTCGGTGTACCGCGAGGCGGCCGGGCCGTCGTCGGGCGAGCCGAAGTTGCCGTGGCCGTCGATCAGCGGGACGTTCAGCGAGAAGTCCTGGGCCAGCCGCACCATCGCGTCGTAGATCGCGACGTCACCGTGCGGGTGGTACTTGCCCATGACGTCGCCGACCACGCGCGACGACTTCACGTACGCGTGCGTCGGCCGGTAGCCGTTCTCGTTCATCGAGTACAGGATCCGCCGGTGCACCGGCTTCAGCCCGTCCCGCGCGTCCGGCAGGGCGCGCGAGTGGATGACCGAGTACGCGTACTCCAGGTAGCTGTCTTCGATCTCGGTCTTCAGCGAGTTGTCGAAGACGTTCGCCCCGGCGGAGTCGAACGCGCTGGGATCGACCTTGGTGGTGGTGCCCTTGCGGCGTGCCACGGCAGAACTCCTTGGTAGCTGCGAAAATTAAGCGTCGATGGCGTCGCGGTCGATCCGGTCCGAAGAGGCGACCAGCCAGTTCCGCCGGGGCTCGACCTTCTCGCCCATCAGCAGCTCCAGCGCGCCCTCGGCGGCTTCGGCGTCGTCCATGGTGATCCGGCGGACCGAGCGGCTGGCCGGGTTCATCGTGGTGTCCCACAGCTCGTCGGCGTCCATCTCGCCGAGGCCCTTGAACCGCGGCACCGGCGTGACGATGCTCTTGCCCGCCCGCTCCAGCTCCGCGTACTTGGACTCCATCTCCTGCTGCGTGTACGTGAAGTGCGTCTCCGGGTTGCGGCCCTTCGTGACGAGCTTGTGCAGCGGCGGCATCGCCGCGTACAGCCGGCCGTCCTCGATCACCGGCCGCATGTACTTCGCGAACAGCGTGATCAGCAGGGTCCGGATGTGCGAGCCGTCGACGTCCGCGTCCGCCATCAGGATGACGCGGCCGTAGCGCATGGTCGTCAGGTCGAACGTGCGCCCGGTGCCCGCGCCGAGCACCTGCACGATCGACGCGATCTCGGCGTTCTTCAGCGTGTCGCCGAGCGACGCCTTCTGCACGTTCAGGATCTTGCCCCGCAGCGGCAGCAGCGCCTGGTACTCCGACACGCGCGCCATGCGGGCCGACCCCAGCGCGCTGTCACCCTCGACCAGGAACAGCTCACTGCGGGAGACGCCGGTGGTGCGGCAGTCGACCAGCTTCGGCGGCATCGCCGCGCCTTCCAGCGCGGTCTTGCGCCGGGCCGCGTCCTTCTGCTGCTTCTGGGTGAGCCGGACGCGGGAGGCGTCGACCACCTTCTGCAGCACGACCTTGGCCTCGGACTTCGTCTTGCGGTCTTCGGTCCAGGCCTTGACGTGCTTGTCGACGATGGCCTGGATGACGCGGGTGATGCCGGCGGTGGACAGCTCGTCCTTCGTCTGCGACGTGAACTGCGGCTCCGGCAGCCGGACGTGCACCACGGCCGTCATGCCCTCGAGGACGTCCTCGATCGTCGGCATGTCCTCCTTGGGCTTGAGCAGCCCGCGGGTCTTCGAGATCGCGTCCTGCAACGCCTTCGCCATCGCGCGGTCGAAGCCGCGGCGGTGGGTGCCGCCGTGGACGTTGCGGATCGTGTTGGTGAAGCACTCGACCGTGCGCTCGTAGCCGGTGCCCCAGCGCAGCGCCACCTCGACCTCGGCGTGACGCTCCACATTGGACTGCATGACGCCCGCCGCGTCGGCCGCGTTCTCCTTGTACGTGCCCTCGCCGGTGATCAGCAGCGTGCCGCAGACCGGCTTCTCGCCCGACGGCGTCAGGAAGTCGACCATGTCGACCAGCCCGTGCGGGAAGTGGAAGGTCTCCTCGTTGATGGTGTCTTCCATCGCCGTGCGCAGCACGTAGGTGACGCCCGGGACGAGGAAGGCGGTGTTGCGCAGCTTGGCCCGCACGCCCTCGACGTCGAGGGCCGCGCCGGACTCGAAGTAGCGCGAGTCGTACCAGTAGCGGATCGACGTGCCGCCGCGCTCGCCGCGCTTCATCTTGCCGACGAGGTTCAGCCCGGACCGGCGGGTGAACTTCGCTTTCGGGCCGGGCGCGTCGAACGTGCCGGGAACGCCGTGCTTGAACGACATCTGGTGGACCTTGCCGTCCTGCTTCACCGTGACGTCGAAGCGGTGCGACAGCGCGTTGACCGCCGAAGCGCCGACGCCGTGCAGGCCGCCGGAGGTCTTGTAGCCGGAGCCGCCGAACTTGCCGCCGGCGTGCAGCCGCGTCAGCACCAGTTCGACGCCGGACAAACCGGACTTCGCGTGGGTGCCGGTGGGGATGCCACGGCCGTCGTCGTCCACCTGGACGCTGCCGTCGGCGTGCAGCGTGACGACGATCTTCGTCGCGTGGCCGGCGACACCCTCGTCCGTCGAGTTGTCCACGACCTCGGAGAAGAGGTGGTTGATGCCCCGGCTGTCGGTGGAGCCGATGTACATCCCGGGGCGTTTGCGGACGGCCTCGAGACCCTCGAGATGGGTCAGGTCATCGGCCCCGTACAAGGTCTCGGCAGTCACAGGGTCGTTCTCCCGGATCGTGGCTCGCGAAAGTGCTGGTGGTGGTGCGGACTTGGCCTGCACCGTACTGCAGGATATCCGCCACCCCCGACAACTTCCGCGCGCTCCCTGCTCCGGAGTGGCGCGCGCCGTCCGCTACTTGGGGTCGTAGCCCAGGTCCGGCCACAGGCCGAGCAGGGCTTCGATCTTCCGCGGGACCTGGAAGCTGTTCCGGAAGTTCGGCTTCTCGCCGATCGTCGCGAGGCCCTTGCGGAGCTCGCCGAACGCCGGCCGCGCGGCCGACTCCCGGGTCAGGATGTAGCAGTAGGTGCGGCGCGGGTACGCGAACTCGTCGGTGTAGGCCTGCAGCACGAGACCGGGGGCCTCGATCCGCGACCCGACCAGGGCACGGCCCTGCTTCTGGCTGTAGACGCGGATCACGTGCACGCCCGCGCGCAGCGTGCGCGGCGGGTCCTGGCCCTGGCCGTCGTCGGCCCAGAACAGCTCGACGCGGAACGGCTGTTCGCCGTTTTCGCCGGGGTGGGTGTACTCGCGCGCCAGCTCTTCGAGCCGGTACTCGGCCTCCGCCGACGGCTCGCCGCCCTCGACGAGGCTGACGAGGTACAGCTCCGCCGGACGCGGCCAGTTCGGCCGGGGCACGTCGGTGGCTTCGGTGTCTTCGCCGGTGTCCGGCTCGGCCTCGGCCGCAACCGGTTCCGGGGTTCCGGTGGTGGCGGCCGGGGCTTCCTCGGGGCTCGGGGTGGCGCCGGGCGCGTCCTGGACCGCGGGTGCGGAGCCGGTTTCCGGCGTGTCGGTCGTGCCGGTCTCGGCCGGACGGACGGGCGACGCGGCCGGGCGAGCGGCGGGCCGGACCGGGGACGGCGCGGGCGGGGCCGGGCGCACCGGTGACGGCGGCGGGGCCGGCGCCGCGGGGCGGACGGGCGTCGCCGGGCGGCTCGTCACCACCGGCCGGGCCGGTGCCGCCGGGCGCGAGGGGGTGGTGGTGCGCGGCGCGGTGACCAGCTTGCCGGCGCCGTACTGCTCCAGGAGCGGCTCCAGGTCACCCGCCGTCAGCGCGGGTCCCGCCAGGTCGCACCACTCGAGCCAGGCCTCCTGGGCCTCCTCGACGGTGTGCTTCTCGTGGGAGACCGTCACCGCCTCGAACAGCTGCCGCGGGCCGGCGGCGGTGACGTCGGCGGAGCCGACGACCACGAACGACGGGTCGTCCTCGGCGATCACCAGCTTCGCGTTCAGCCCTCGCAACGAGTGCACGATCACGCCCGCCTTCACCCAGTGCAACAGGGCGTGCGGACTCGTCGCGCCGGACAGCACGGTGTCCAGGCTCGCGTCCGTGATCACCGTGTCGCCGGGTTCCAGCGGCAACAGCGCGGCCGCGCCGGGACCGACGTGGCCGAAGGCGGCCACCAGGTTCCGGCGAGGCGCGAGCAGCGGGGTGATCGAACCCCAGATGTCGCGGCCCGTGAGAAGTCGTACCGAACGTTCTGCCAGACCCAGCCGACCGAGCTCCGCGTCCATGTCCCAGACCTTACTTGGTGCCCCCTACGGCTTTGACGGCCGGAATATCTCTTGCTTGGAAGTAGTTGAACGCGCATGTAAGATGGTGCTCGCGAAGGGAGCAGGTCATGCAGTTCGGAATCTTCTCGGTGGGCGACGTCACGACCGATCCCACGAACGGAACCACCCCGACGGAGCACGAGCGGATCAAGGCGATGGTCCGGATCGCGCTCAAGGCGGAGGAGGTCGGGCTCGACGTCTTCGCGACGGGCGAGCACCACAACCCGCCGTTCGTGCCGTCGTCGCCCACGACGATGCTCGGCCACATCGCCGCGCAGACGTCCAAGATCATCCTGTCGACGTCGACGACGCTGATCACCACGAACGACCCGGTGAAGATCGCCGAGGACTTCGCGATGCTCCAGCACCTGGCCGACGGCCGTGTCGACCTCATGATGGGTCGCGGCAACACCGGCCCGGTGTACCCGTGGTTCGGGGAGGACATCCGCCAGGGCATCCCGCTGGCGATCGAGAAGTACGCGCTGCTGCGCCGGCTGTGGCGCGAGGACGTCGTGGACTGGTCCGGCAAGTTCCGCACGCCGCTGCAGGGCTTCACGTCCACGCCCCGCCCGCTGGACGACGTGCCGCCGTTCGTGTGGCACGGGTCGATCCGCAGCCCGGAGATCGCCGAGCAGGCCGCGTTCTACGGCGACGGCTTCTTCGCCAACCACATCTTCTGGCCGACGTCGCACTTCCAGCAGCTGATCGCGTTCTACCGCCAGCGCTTCGAGCACTACGGCCACGGGACGGCGGACCAGGCGATCGTCGGGCTGGGCGGCCAGGCGTTCATCCGGCCCAAGTCCCAGGACGCGTGGAACGAGTTCCGCCCGTACTTCGACAACGCGCCGGTGTACGGCCACGGCCCGACGCTGGAGGAGTTCACCGACCAGACGCCGCTGACCGTGGGGAGCCCGCAGGAGGTCATCGACAAGACGCTGACGTTCCGGGAGCACTTCGGTGACTACCAGCGTCAGCTGTTCCTGATGGACCACGCGGGCCTGCCGCTGAAGACGGTGCTGGAGCAGCTCGACCTGCTGGGTTCGGAGGTCGTGCCGGTGCTGCGCAAGGAGCTGGACTCGCTGCGTCCCGCCCACGTGCCGGACGCTCCGACGCACGCTTCGCTGGTTTCGGCGGCCGCGGCTTCGGCTTCCGAGTCTGTTTCGACGGGGGTGTCGGCATGAAGCTCGCGGTGGTGACGGCGGGGCTGTCGGTCCCGTCGTCGACCCGGCTGCTGGCCGACCGCCTGGCGGCGGCCACGGTCGCCGCGTCGACGTCGCCGGTGTCGGTTTCGGTGGTGGAGCTGCGGGACATCGCGGTGGACGTCACGAAGAACATGCTGACCGGGTTTCCGAGCCCGGAGCTGCGCGCGGCGATCTCGACGGTGGTCGACGCGGACGCGCTGATCGTGGTGACGCCGGTGTTCACGGCCGGGTACAGCGGGCTGTTCAAGTCGTTCTTCGACGTGCTGGACGCGGACTCGCTGGTGGGCAAGCCGGTCCTGCTGGGAGCGACGGGCGGGACCGAACGGCATTCCCTGGTCCTGGACTACCAGCTGCGGCCGTTGTTCGGGTACTTGAAGGCGGACCCGGTCGCGACCGGGGTGTACGCGGCTTCGTCGGACTGGGGCAGCGGAGAGGGCGCGCTGCAGCGCCGGATCGAGAAGGCGGGGGCGGAGTTGGCTTCGCTCGCCGCCGGCCGCCCCGCGGTGGCCGAGGAGCCGGCGTTCGTGCCGTTCGACCAGCTGCTGGCGGGCATCGGCGAGTGAGGGGCCGCCGCTCTGCCGGGGCGCGTTAGGGTGGGGCGATGGGGTCGATCAGGCAGGTTCAGATCACGTTCGACTGCGCGGAACCCGAGCGCGTGGCCCGGTTCTGGTGCGAGGTGCTGGGGTACGAGGTCCCACCGCCGCCGGAGGGGTTCGCGACGTGGGCCGATTTCGACCGGTCGCTGCCTCCGGAGCGCCAGGGAGCGGCGTTCGCTTGCGCCGACCCGTCGGGCGTGGGGCCGCGGCTGTTCTTCCAGCGCGTGCCGGAGGGCAAGGTCGTGAAGAACCGGGTGCACTTGGACGTGCGGGTGGGGACCGGGCTGGTGGGGGAGGAGCGTCTGGCCGCGCTCGAGGCCGAGTGTGCGCGGTTGGTCGAGCTGGGCGCCGTGGTCGTGGAGGTGCTGCGGGCTGATGGGTTCAACGAGTCTTGCATCGTGATGCAGGACGTGGAGGGCAACGAGTTCTGCCTCGACTGACAGCGAGCTGGGCGGGGGCTTGGAGTCGCTTGTCAGTACGAATTCGGGATGGCCGCTGATCGTCCGGGCCGTCGATGACCGGCGGGTCGCTGCCGCTCGTGGGTTGTGAATGACCTGGGGTGCAGCATGCCGGAGTCACAGAGCTGTCGGTGTCGGCGCGGCTGAGCTGGGGGCCCAGGCTGTGATCTCGCCGAGCGGCTTGTGGATTGCTCGGGGCGTGGGTGTAGGCCCGCAGCCGGTGGCTGCGGGCCTTTCCCATGTCCTGTTCAGGCCGCGAACGGCAACGGTTGATGAAGGTTGTTGCGCCTGGGTTTTCGGCGTTTGTCCAGGAACACCGGTGGCAAGAACTCAGGCAACCCGTCGGCGGCGATGCGGACCTGCCAACCGGAACGGTGCAGGAGCCGGTGATGGTGGGCGCACATCAGGACCAGGTTGCCCAGCTCGGTCGGGCCGCCATCAGCCCAGTGGCGGATGTGGTGACCTTGGCAGTGGCGGGGTGGGCGGTGGCAGCCGGGGAAGGCGCAGCCGCGGTCGCGCAGGTAGAGGGCACGGCGGATTCCCGGCGGGACCAGGCGGCGCTGGCGGCCGAGGTCGAGAGGTTCGCTCTTCGCTCCCAGGACGGCGGGGATGAGCATGCAGTCACAGGCGTGGATCCGGGCCTCGGCCGCGGAGATCGTGCCAAGATCGCCGAGGGTGGCTCGACCGGTGCGCGCCTGGGGTCGGCTTCCGTCGCCGAGGATCCCTTGGCCAAGGCCCGTCTTCAGGTCCTCCAGCGACACCGCGACCATCACGTGGGCTCGCTCGCCGGCCTGCATCGGCAACTCCGGGGAGTTCAACGCCAGGTCGATCGCGTCGGAGAACGCGTCGCCGTAACGTTCCTGCGGCGAGCGCAAGTCCGCGCCTTCCTCGCCGCTCTGGCGTTGCGCAAGAGAATCCAGCAAGGCGCTGGCCCGGGTGCCGGTCTCGTCGTCGAAACGGCCGTTCAGCTCCCACGTCCCGGTTCTTTTGCGGCGCAACGAAAGTTCGCGGCGAGGGACGGCCGGTTCGGTGGTGTCGGGTTCGGCGCCGTCAGGGTCGAGGTGGGCCAGAATCCGCGCACCCAACGCGGCGACCTGCTTGTGCCCGGCATCGGAGGCGAAGGACAGCAGATGCTGCTCAGCGTCGGCGCGGTGTTCGAGTGGGACTTGCGTCATCACCCCGACGATCGTGTCGATCATCGGGGTGCTCAACCGGCCAGCCGAGGCAGCAACCCCAGTGGCAGGAGCGACAGCAGCCACCGGAGTGCCGTCAAGCGCGCAGCCCGGTGTGAGAGCCCGGGCACGCTTCACCACGGCTTCAGCGGCAGCCTTGGGCACATCGGCCAGATGCTCGAAAAGCCGCGCCACAGAACGATATCCGAACAGCTCCATAACTCCGCGCGACTCGATTTCCGCGAGCAGCGAACCGATCTCCGCCTCCGCAGACCGCACAACGGTGAGCAGAGCGGAGATGCGGTCGGCCAAAGCCACCGCATCCGCTTTCCACACCGCTTCGCTGTCCACAAACCAAGATTACCGCCGCCCGAACGCATGTTCATCACTCGATCAGGTGGAAGCAAGGAGTCCGGCAGGGACACCGTCGCGTGGGGAATCGGCGCTCCCGCACCGAGCGGCGAACAACCACAGGCAGGCGCCGATTTCCCACGCCCCGGCGAAGCCGCATCTTTAAGACTGTGGGTAGCAGACCCGATAACGCAAGTGAGTAACCCCAGCCCCGGCAACAACCTCGACTCGTTCCAAGGAAGCCGAATCAAGAGAAGAGAAGTACCGTACCCCCTCACCGAGAACGACGGGCACGAGATCAATCCGAACCTCATCGAGAAGCCCAAGCTTCAAGCACTGCTGGGCAATACTCGGCCCGGAGACGCCCACCGTCCCGTCCCCCGCAGCCTTGGCCGACTCGATCGCCTCCGAGACAGAAGACACGAAAGTGAACGGCGCCAGGGAAGAAGCGGGCCAGTCCGAAGGTGGAGGCCGGTGCGTGACGACGAAAGCGGCGCCTCCGCCAGGCGGGTTCCCGCCCCAGCCGCGCGTGTACTCGAACACCCGTCGCCCGCAGACGAACGCGCTGTGGCGGACCGAGTCCAAAAAGGAGCTCAGGTAGTCCGCGCTGGACGGGGAAACGCGGAAGGTGATCGGGTAACCGACCATCGGCACCTCCACGTCTCCCGCGGTGTACCAGTCGAACAGTGGCCCGACCGAATCGTCGGGCCGCGCCACGAACCCGTCCAGTGACATGCAGAAGCTCGCTACCACGCCGGTCATCTCAGTCCGCCAGCACCTTGTCGAGCCGTTCGTACGACTCCGTGATCCCGCGGCTCATCCCGCTCTCCAGTGCCGCGTCGCGTGCCTCCACCGACGGGAACACCGACTGCGTCACGATGCGCGTGCGGCCGTCGCCGAGGTCGGTCAGCGCCAGCGAGTCGAGCGTGACTTCGCCGGGCGCGCCCAGGAACTCGAAAGTCTGGACGATCCGGTCGGCGCTCACCGTGTGGTACACGCCCCGAAAACGGTACTCGCCGCGCTCGTCGCGGTGGATGTAGTCGTACGTACCCCCTGATCGGGCGTCGAACTCGACGATCTCCATCTCCATCCCGTGCGGGCCCAGCCAGCGCACGATCAGCTCGGGATCGGTGTGCGCGCGCAGGACCGCCGACGGCGGGGCCGCGAACTCGCGCGTGATCTCGATGAACGGCGTTCCCGGCTGGGCGGTGATCGTGGTGCTCATGGCCTTTCCTCCAGGGTGTCCAGGACGGCGTCGAGGCGCCGGTAGCTGCGTTCGGTGGCCAGCCGGTACGTGTCGATCCAGCTGGTCAGGGCTTCGAGGGCGGACGGCACGAGGTGGCACGGCCGGCGCTGCCCGTCGCGGCTGCGCGTGATCAGGCCGGCCTGCTCCAGCACCTGGATGTGCCGCGACACCGCCTGCTTCGTGATCGCGAAGGGCTCGGCCAGCTCGTTGACCGTCGCTTCGCCGCGGGACAGCCGCGCGACCAGCGCCCGGCGGACCGGGTCGCCGAGTGCGGTGAACGCGCGGTCCAGCGCCTCCTCGTCAACCGTCATCTTTATCAACCAATCTGTTTATCAACCTATGTGTTGACTATAGGCGGGCTGTCAAGACCTGCCGAAAGTCGGGGGTGGCCGACGTCGTCCGGCAGCGGCCCGCGACCTCGCCCGCTCCCTACGTTGACCCTCATGACCAGGCTCTTCCTCGTCCTCGCGGTGCTCCTGCTCGGCACCGCGGCCCCGGCGGCCGCCGCGACGAACGGCATCGACGCGTACGTCCGCGCCTACCTCGACCACACCGGCCTGCCCGGCGCCGCGGTCGCCGTCACCCACAACGGTGACGTTGTCCGCGTTGCCGGCTATGGCCACGACGCCGACGGCGCGCCGCTCACCGCGTCGACCCGGCTGCCGGTCGCGTCGCTGAGCAAGTCCATGACGGCCTTCGCCGTGCTCCAGCTCGTCGAACAAGGCCGGCTCGGGCTGGACGAGCCCGTGACGCGCTACCTGCCCGGGTTCCGGCTCGCCGACGAGCGCGGCGCGCGGATCACCGTCCGGATGCTGCTCGACCAGACGTCCGGGATGGCCGACTCCGCGTTCCCCGACCTGCGGCTGTCCCAGCCGCACACGCTCGCCGAGGCCGTCGACCGGCTGCGGGACGCCCCGCTCGCGAGCGAACCCGGCGCGGAGTTCCACTACCACAACCCGAACTACGAGGTGGCCGCCCGGATCGTCGAGGTCGTGGCCGGGCAGCCGTTCGCGGACCACCTCCGGACGCGGCTGTTCGCGCCGCTCGGGATGGCGTCGAGCACCACTGTGGACGGGCCGCCGGCCGGGACCGCCGGGTACGTCCGGGCGTTCGGGTTCGAGGTCCCGGTGGCCGAACCGGACTGGTTCACCGGTGGCAGCCACGGCGTCGTCACCACCGCCGAGGACCTGGCGAAGTGGCTGGCGGCGCAGCGGGACGGCGGCGGCGCGCTCTCCCCGGAGTCGGCCGCGCTGGCGCACACCCCCGCGCCCGGCCGCGACTACGCGCTGGGCTGGCGCGTGCGGGACGGCCTGGTGTCGCACACCGGCGAGTGGTTCAGCCACACCGCGGCGCAGATCCTGCTCCCGGACGGCTACGGCATCGCGGTGGTGACGACCATGGGGATGGCGTTGGACAACGAGGCCGAGCTGCTCGCGCGGGACATCGCGACGCTGGTCCAGGGCGGATCGCCGGAGCCCGCGCTGCCGGCCGGGGTGCTCGCGGACCGGGTGCTCGCGGCGTTGGCGTTGATCGCCGTGGGACTCGCCGTGGTGGGTGTGCGGCGGGCCCGGCGGAAGCTCCGGTGGTGGCGGGTCGTGCCGCCGTTGCTGCCGCTCGTCCCGCTCGCTTTCCTGCCGCAGCTGCTCGGGGTGGTATTCGCCGGAAGACGGGGTACCTACGGCCAAGTGCTCTACGTCTGGCCGGGGCTCGTGGCCGCGCTCGCCGTGCTGGCGCTGGCGGGCCTGACCGTGGCCGTGGCGAGGGCGCGGGCCCTCGTGAGTGGCACGCGGGCCCGCAACCCGGAAGAATCGGGCGAAACGAGGGGAGACGCCCAGTGGGCATCGGCAAACAGGCGAAGCGGATCCTGATCACGGTGGCGGGTGCCGTCCTGCTGATCGTCGGGGTGCTGCTGCTGGTCCTGCCCGGCCCCGGGCTGCTGCTCGTGCTCGCCGGGCTCCTGCTGCTCGCGTCGGAGTTCCCGGCGCTCGAGCGGTACGTCGACCCGGTGCGCGACCGCGCGATGAAGGCGGCCGAGGAGAGCGTGTCGTCGCCGCTGCGGATCGCCGGATCGGTGCTGGCCGGGCTGGCGCTGCTGGCGGCGGGGATCGTCTGGGGCACGGTGAAGTCGCTGCCGTTCAGCGGCTGGAGCACCGGGTCGAGCCTGATCCTGTCGTCGGTGATCCTGTTCGCGCTGCTGATCTGGAGCTACCGGCGGGTCAAGACGCGCCGGGAGGCCGCCCACCGCGGCTGAGGGCGATACTGTCGGCGCCATGAGCGCCGGATTCCAGCGAGCCCGGCGGCCCGAGCAGATCGAGGCGCGCCGCACCGCGATCCTCGCCGCCGCGCGGGAGCTGCTGGCCGAGCGGCCGGTCGCCGACATCAGCCTGCGGGAGCTGGCCTGCCGCGTCGGGCTCGCGAAGTCCAATGTGCTCCGCTACTTCGACAGCCGCGAGGCGGTCTTCCTCGAAGTCCTCGACGCCGAGTGGTCGGCGTGGCTGGACGCGCTCGCGCTCGGGGAGCCGGGCCCGGCGGAGCCCGGCTTCGCGCGCGAAGAGCGTGTCGCGGGGAAGATCGCCGCGACGCTCGCCGAGCGGCGGTCGCTGTGCGAGCTGATCAGCGCGATGGCGCCGGTGCTGGAACGCAACATCTCGCCGGAGTTCGCCCGCAGCTTCAAGGGCCGCGCGGCGGCCAGCACCGAGCGGCTCGGCGAGCTGGTCCGGAAACGGGTGCCGGAGCTGTCGGCCGACGGCGCCCGGCAGTTCGCCCTCGGCGTGGTGATCATCGTGTCGGGGGCGTGGCCGTACGCCAACCCGACCGACGCCGTCGCGGCGGCCGCGGCCGAGCTGGGCGGGATGCCGACGTTCGCGGAGGCGCTGGCCGAGGGGCTCACGAACCTGCTGGCCGGCCTCGTCGCGCGGCGGCGGTGACCAAGCCGGTCGCGCCGGACAGCACCGCCCTCATGGTTCGGTCACCGGCAGCAAACCGCGCTCGCCGAAGACCTTCTTCGCGACCGCTGTCGCGTTCAGCGCCCGCGGGAATCCGCAGTACGCGGCCGACTGCAGCAGCGCCTCGACGATCTCCTCGGGGGTGAGCCCGGCGTTCAAGGACGCGTTGACGTGCACCTCCAGCTGCGGCTCGCACCCGCCGAGTGCGGTCAGCATGCCGAGCGTCACGAGCTGGCGGTCCCGTGGCACGAGCGCCGGGCGCGTGTAGATCTCGCCGAAGCCCCAGGAGACGAGGCTGTCGGCCAGTTTCGGTGAGATGTCGGCGAGGCTGTCGAGCACGCGCTGGGCGGTTTGCTCGCCGTTGAGGTCGATCAGGGCCTCACGGCCGCGTTCGAAGCGATCTTCGGTCATGGCCGCGACGGTAGTGGCTGGAGCGCGCTCCAGGACAACCGTGACGGCCACCCCGGCGGGTGGCCGTCACGGGGCGCGGTCAGACCGCGTGAGTCACCCGATTCGCCGCGCTCGCGGCCGGGTCGACGTAATAACTGGTGTACGACTTGTCCGTGCGTTGCCCGGCCGCGTTGACGCTCCACGCGTCCACGTACAGCCAGATCTTGGTGTCGGTCGCCGGTGCGGTGAACTCGAACGCCCCGGTGCCGTCCGCGCCCGGCTGGACCACCACGTCCGGCCCCGTTTCGCCGTTCGGCCTGATGCGGTAGCCGTACGCCGCCAAGCCGGGCTGCACCGGCGTCAGCGTGCAGTGGACCACCTGGCCGGGCCGCAGGTTGCCCGTCGCGTCACAGACGAGCGGCGGGGCGGCCGACTTCGGGTAGAAGCGGTAGTACCCCGGCTGGGAAACCCAGCCGTCGGCGGACGTGCTCGTCACGTCGAGGTACTGCGTGTCGGTGGTGAGCGGCGTCAGGACGACGCTCGCCGTGCCGTCCGGCCCCGCGGGCACCGTGACCGGCGCCGCCCCGAAGTACGAGTACGTGTAGCTCACGACGCCCGGGAGCTGCGACGAGAACGTGAACGTGCCCGGCGTCGTGACGTAGCCGCCTTCGCAGCACTCGGGGAATTCGGTGCTCGTGATGGCCGGCCCGTCCGAGCCGACCTGCACGCTCTCCTCGTTCGTCGCCGACACGAGCCCGGCCGCGGTCGTCGTGGACACCCGGATCGTGTGGTAGTACGGCCGGTCCGGCACCACGGTGACCCGCGCCGTGCCGTCCGGGCCCACCGGGACGGTCGCCGGCTCGCCGTAGTCCCAGTCGTAGGTGAACGACGTCGACCCCGGCAGCACGGCGTGCAGCGTCAGGACGACCGGCTTGCCGACCATGGCGTCGGCGGGCGCGTCGACCGTGGGCGCGCCCCGGTCGATGTCGATCTGGCCGCCGCCGTCGCCGGACAGGTTCCCATTGGTCATCCGGGCCCGCACGCTGACGCGGTAGGACTTCGCGGCGTCGGTCGGGGTGACGCTGATCGCCGCGGTGCCGTCCGGGCCCGCGGGCAGGGTGACCTCCGGCCCGTTGTCGATCTTGTAGAGGTACTCGGTGGCGCCGTCGGTGCCGTGCGGGGCGAACGTGCACTGCCGGGTCTCGCCGAGGAAGGCGCGGGCCGGGGTGCACGTCATCGACGGACCGTTGCGGGCCACGAAGAACCGGTAGTCGCCCGACGGCCCGTAGTTCCCGGCGGTGTCGAGGCCGTAGGCGGACATGCTCATCGGGCCGTCGTCGCGCGGGGTGTACCGGACGGTGGCCTTGCCGCCGGGCCGGTCGGTCGCGACGTAACCGCTGTCGGTGTAGCCGGCCTGCCACTGGAAGCCGACGACCTGGGTGTCGCCGCCCGCGTCGAGGGTGAAGTCACCCGGGATGCCGACGCCGCCCTTGCCGGGCACCTCGTACACGTAGTCGGTCGAGGTGATCACCGGCGCCGTGGCCGGCGGGGTGAAGTCCGTGGTGAACCGGCAGGTTTCGCTCCACGCGCTCGTGGCCAGGCTGTCCTTCGCCCGGACCTGCCACGCGTAGGTGACGCCGTCCGCGAGCCGGCTGTCGGGGTCGAAGTACGCGCCGGAGCCATAGACGTCGTCCGTGCCGGTCGCGCGCTGGTCGGGGTGGTCCACCGGCCACCAGGCGAACTCGGCCGTGAAGCTGTAGTCGTCCGGATCGCTGACGGTGGCCGACATCGCGGCGCCGCCGTGGCGGACGAGCGGTGTCTCGGCGCAGGCGTGCGTGCCGGTCTTGAGCGCGGTCGGTGTCGCCGGCGGCTGGTTCTTCTCCAGGCTCACGTACAGCAGCGGCCGGTACGTGCGCCCGAACCGCGGGTTGTGCTGCTGGCCGTCTGGCAGGCGCAGCACCATCGTCAGCGACGTGCGGCCGGCGTCGATCGCCTGCTGCAGCACCGGTGCGGCGTCCCAGTCGAGGTAGTCCGACGGGCAGACGTCGAGACTGCCCGGCCCGGCCAGCTTGGTGAGCTCGCGAGGCTGGTCGTTCCAGGTCGGCGCCTTCTTCGCCGGGGCCGTGACCCACAGCTCGGTGCCGCGGGGCGCCGAGCAGTCGGCGACCGCCGTCTCCTTTCCGGACAGCTCCGCGGAAAGCACCTTGGCGCCGCGCAGCCCGGAGAGGTCGAAAGTGAAGTAGGACTTCGAAACGTGCTTCTGGCCGTGGTCGACCTTCGCGCCGATCGGCGCGTCGCCGGCCGGGTTGACGAAGCTCTTCCCCGGCTGGGCCGAGTCGATGTACGACCACGACGTCGACTGGATCGACGTGATCTGCGTGGCCGAAGCCGGCAGCGCCGTGCCGGCCATCAGCAGTGCCGCCGTGGCGGCGACGATGCCCGCTTTCGTTCTTCGAGAGCCCAAAAGGCTCACCCCCTGAAGTGCGAAACCCGGGGACCACGATCGCGGTCCCCGGGCTCAACACGCCTCAGGTGTGCTTCCGGTTGCCTACTTCCCGCTGGAGTACAACGCGCTCACGTCCGCGTCGGACAGGGCCCGGTCGTAGACGTGGACCTGGTCGACCGCGCCGTTGAGGTAGTCGACCGGACCGCCGCCGTACTTGCCGCGGCCGATCACCGTGTGGCCCGTCGAGGCGTCGCCGAGGCAGACGCTCTTCGTGGCCGCCAGCTGCCCGTCGACGTACAGCTTCAACGTGCCCGAAGCCGCGTCGCGGACGCCGACCACGTGGTACCAGCGGTTCGCCTCGGGCGCCGCCGGCGCCAGGGCACGCGTGCCCACGAAGCTCATCGCCAGCCGGTGGTCCTGGCCCGAGTACTGCAGGAAGAACGCGCTGGTGTTGTCGCCGTCCTGGCTCACGATCGTCTGGAAGCCGTCACCGACGGCGTTGAACTTCACCCACGCCGCCGCGCTGTAGCTGCCTTCGGTGTTCACCAGGGACGCGCCCGTGTCGGCGTACTGGCCCGACCCGTTCACCGCCAGCGCCGAACCGCTCTTGCCCTCGGTCCAGGACGCGCCGCCGACGAGCGTGGCGTCGTGGTCGCCGACGCTGTCCGCGGCCGTGGTGCCCGCGTTCTCGTCGAAAGGGTACGCCGCGATGCCGTCGATGCCCGGCGTGCCCGCGGGCACCGACGGGCCCGAAACGGGCGTACCCGTCGCGCCCTTGATGACCGCGAGGTTCGCCGCGCGGACCGCCGCGAAGTCCATCTTCTGCACCTGCCGGTCGTAGGTGAAGAAGCCGTTGACCTCCTTCTCGACGTCCGTGGTCTGCGTGTAGACGCCGGCCGAGACGCCGCAGCGCTGGGCGACCAGCAGCAGGCGCTGCTGGAGTTCGCCGTAGCGCCGGGTCAGCGTCGCGCTGTCGGGCTCCATCTCGTAGGCGAAGCTGCCCGCCGCGTCGAACTCGTGGCCCGCGACCTTGAGGCCGAGGCCGCCGTACTCGCCGTCGACGGCCGCCCGGGTTCCGGTCTGCACCGGCGTTCCGGGGCCCGTGTAGGTGTGGTCGTCGTAGATGTCGCCGCGACCACTGTCCGGTTCGGACCTACAGCAGTTGACGCCGGACTCGGCGTTCACCAAGCGCGAGGGATCCCACGACTTGACCTCGTCCGCGATCCGGCCGACCTCGTAGTCGCCCCAGCCTTCGTTGAACGGCACCCACGTGACGATCGACGGGAAGCTGCGGTGCTGGTCGATCATCCGCTTCATCTCGGACTCGTAGTTGACGCGCGACGCGGCCGACGGCTCGACGTCGTCCTTCATCGCCGGCATGTCCTGCCAGACCAGCAGGCCCAGCTTGTCGGCGTAGTAGTACCAGCGGTCCGGCTCGACCTTGATGTGCTTGCGCACCATGTTGAAGCCGAGCGCCTTCTCCTGCTCCAGGTCGAACTTCAGCGCCGCGTCGGTCGGTGCGGTGTAGATGCCGTCCGGCCAGAAGCCCTGGTCGAGCGGGCCGACCTGCATGACGAACTTGCCGTTGAGCAGCATCCGCTGCTTGCCGTCGGCGGTCTTGCCGACGCTGATCGACCGGATGCCGAAGTACGAACCCACTTCGTCGCCACCGGAGAGCTTCACCCGCAGGTCGTAGAGGAACGGGTCGTCCGGCGACCACAGGTGCGGCCGGTCCACCTTGAGCTTCAACGGCTTGTTCGCGTCGCCGGACACGCGTCCGACCGGGCGGCCGTGGTCGTAGGCGGTCGCTTCGACGCGCTGCTTCACCGGTCCGCCGACCAAGGCGTTCACCGTGACCGAGCCACTCGCCACGTCCGGGGTGACGTCGAGCCGGTCGATGTACGCGGTCGCGACCGGCTCCATCCAGACGGTCTGCCAGATGCCGGAGGACGGCGTGTAGAAGATGCCGTCGCCGGGCTGGCGCTGCTTGCCGATCGGCTGCCCGCCCTGGTCGTTCGGGTCGGCGACGCCGACCACGATCTCCTGGGTCTTGGCTGTGGTCAGCGCGTTGGTGACGTCGACGGAGAACGCGTCGTAGCCGCCGGTGTGGCGGGCGACGGTCTTGCCGTTGACGATCACCGTGGCGTCGTAGTCGACGGCCTGGAAGTGCAGCTGCAGCCGCTGTCCCTTGCCGATCTGCCAGTTCTTGGGGACCTCGAACGTGCGGCGGTACCACATGTTCGTCTCGTGGCGCATGATCCCGGACAGCGCGGACTCGACCGGGTACGGCACGAGGATCCGCTCGCCGAGCGTCTTGCCGATCGGCGCGGCCTCACCCGGGGCCGCCTTGGCGAACTCCCAGACGCCGTTGAGGTTCTGCCACTTGTCGCGGGTCAGCTGCGGCCGCGGGTAGTCGGGGAGCGCGTTCGACGGCGAGACGTCCTTGGTCCAGGGCGTCGACAACGGCGGGGTGAGCCGCTGCCACTGCGGTGCGTCGGCGGCGCTCGCGGCCGGCACGGTGCCGAGGCCGGCGACCGCGACGGCGAACGCCGCGGCGGCGGTCAGCCATCTCCGGGTTTTTCGGGCAGGACGGAACATCGTTGAGACCTCCTGGTGAGGGGGAAGGGACCTCAGCGGGTTCGGGAACGCGCCAGCAGGCGCTGGATCACCACGACGACGAGCAGGAAGGCCCCGCTCACCACCGTCTGGTAGTTGGAGTCGAGGGTGCCGATCTGGTTGATGACGTTCTGGATCAGCGTGCGCAGCAGCACGCCGACGAGGGTGCCGATGATCGTCCCGGCGCCGCCGGTGAGCAGCGTGCCGCCGATGACGACGACCGAGATCGCGTCCAGCTCGGTGCCGACGCCGATCACCGTGACGCCGGACTGCAGGTACGCGGCGGTGAGGACGCCGGCGAACCCGGCGAGCGCGCCGCTGAGCGTGTAGAGGCTGATCTTGGTGCGGGCCACCGGAAGGCCCATGAGCAGCGCGGACTGCTCGGCGCCGCCGATGGCAAACACCGACTGGCCGAACCGGGTGCGGCGCAGCAGCAGCCCGCCGAGGGCGAAGAGCACGAGGGTCAGGTAGACCGGGACGCCGATGCCGAAGATCGTGCCCTGCCCGAGCCAGAGGAACGCCGAGCCCGGGTCCACTTTGTACGTCGTCGCGCCCTCGGACGTCAGCGCCAGCAACAGGCCCCGGGCGAACAGCAGCGACGCCAGCGTGACGATGAAAGGCGCCATTCCGGTGCGCGCGATGAGCACGCCGTTGACGAAGCCGATCAGCGAACACACGGCCAGCGGCAACAGGATCGCGACGACCAGGCCGTACTGCGCGCCGTACGCGGCGAGGACGCCGCCGAGCGCGTAGTTCGAACCGACCGAGAGGTCGATGCCGCCGGAGATGATCACGAACGTCATGCCGAGCGCGATCACGGCGAGGAACGAGCCCTGCAGCACGAGGCTGCGCAGGTTGTCCGCGGTGCCGAAGTGCGGGAACGCGAACCACGCGGCGGCGACGCCGAGCACGAGCACGACGGCCGCGCCCTGACGTTGCAGGACACCGGCGAAAGCGGCGTTGCGCGCGTTCGTCTGAGTACTGGTGGCCGTCATCGGCTGCTCCGCTCGCGCGCGACGTAGACCGCGACGATGATGATGGCCGCCTGGACCATCTGCGCGGTGGAGTCCGGCAGGTTGTGCTTGATCAGGGTGGCCTGGACGAGCTGCATGAGCAGCGCGCCGAACACGGTGCCGAGCACGCGGACCCGGCCGCCGGTCAGCGGCGTGCCGCCGACGACGACCGCGGTGATCGCGGACAGCTCCATGAGCAGGCCGACGTCGCTCGGATCGCTGGCGGCCAGCCGCGACGTCGCCAGCACGCCGGCCATCGCGGCCAGTGCCCCGGAGATGACGTAGACGCTGATGAGCACGCGTTTCACCGGCAGCCCGGCCAGGGTGCTCGCGGTGCGGTTGCCGCCGACGGCGACCAGGTGCCTGCCGAACGTCGTGCGCTGCACGACCAGCCCGGCCAGCACCGCGAGCACGCCCGCGACGATGACCATGATCGGCACGCCCAGGAAGTCACCGGTACCCAGCTCCAGGAACTCCTGGTTGTGCAGCTGGACGAGCTGGCCGTGGGCGATCACGAGCGCGAGCCCGCGGCCGCCGACCAGCAAGGCGAGTGTCGCGATGATCGGCTGGATCCCCAGGTACGCCACCAGGTATCCGCTGAACAGGCCCGACACGATCCCGGCGATGACCGCGACGACGATCGCCGTCAGCGGGCCGGCGCCGAGGTAGAGCGGGATGAGCGCGGCCGAGATCGACATCACCGAGCCGACCGACAGGTCGATGCCCTCGGTGCCGATCACCAGCGCCATGCCGAGCGCGACGATGCAGACCGGCGCCGCCTGCACCAGCTGGGTGCGGAAGTTGGCCGCGGACAGGAAGTTCTCGGTGAACGCGATGTTGAACAGCAGCAGCACGACGACGGCCAGGTAGACGCCGTAGTTCTGCAGCCACGCCGTGACTTTCGCGCGGTCGGGGGTCTTCGTCAGGGTGGCGCTAGACATCGTTGTCAGCCTCGGCTGCGATCGCGGTCAAGACGTTCTCCTCGGTGATGCGGTCGCCGGTCAGCTCGCCGACGACCGAGCCGTCGCGCAGCACGACCACGCGGTCGGAGCCGTCGATCAGCTCTTCCAGCTCGGACGAGATGAGCAGCACGCCGAGCCCTTCCTGCGCGAGCTCGTCGATCAGCGCCTGCACTTCGGCCTTGGCGCCGACGTCGATGCCGCGCGTCGGCTCGTCGAGCAGGAGGATCTTCGGACCGGTGGCGAGCCAGCGGGCGAGCAGTACCTTTTGCTGGTTGCCGCCCGACAGCTCGGACACCTTCTGCTCCGGGCTGGACGCCTTGATCCGCAGGCGTTCCATGAAGATCTTCACGACCTTGTCCTGCTTGGCCTTGCTGACCAGGCCGAACGGCGAGAGCGTCGGCAACGCGGCCAGCACGATGTTCTCGCGCACGGACAGGTTCGGGATGATCCCGTCGGTCTTGCGGTCCTCGGCCAGCAGCGCGATCCCGGCCCGCATGGCGGCCTTGATCTTGCCCTTCTTGAGCGGTTTCCCGGCGAGGAGCACGGATCCGCCGTCGAGCGGGAACGCGCCGACGATGGCCCGCGCGGTCTCGCTGCGGCCGGAGCCGAGCAGACCGGCCAAGCCCACGACCTCGCCGGGCCGGATGCTCACCGAGACGTCGTGCAGCTTCCGCATGCCGGACAGGTGTTCCGCCTTGAGCAACGGCTCGCGCTCGACGTCGTGTTCCTCGCCGAACGCCGTGACGCCCTCTTCGCGGATCTGCTTGATTTCGCGGCCGAGCATCTTGGACACCAATTCGATGCGTGGCAGGTCCTTCAACGGTCCACTGTGGACGACCCGGCCGTCGCGCAGCACCGTGACGCTCTCGCAGACCCGGTACAGCTCGTCCATCCGGTGGCTGACGTAGACGATCGCGATGCCTTCCGCGTGCAGGCGGTTCAGCACCTCGAAGAGCGTCTCGACCTCGCGCGGCTCGAGCGACGACGTCGGTTCGTCCATGATGACGACCTTGGCGTCGGTCGAGACCGCGCGAGCGAGGGCGACCATCTGCTGCGCCCCGACCGCCAGGGTGTGCAGCGGGCGCTTGACGTCGTCGTCGATGCCGTAGCCCTTGAGCAGCTCGCGGGCATCGGCGTACATCTTGGACCAGTCGACGAGGCCGGCCTTCGTGCGCGGCTCGCGGCCGAGGAAGACGTTACCGGCGATGCTCATCAGCGGGACGAGGTTGACCTCCTGGTAGATCGTGGAGATCCCGGCCCGCTGCGCGTCGATCGGCTGCTTGAACGTCACCGGCTCGCCGAGGTGGCGCACCTCGCCCTCGTCGGGCTGGTAGACGCCGGTGAGCACCTTGATGAGCGTGGACTTGCCCGCGCCGTTCTCGCCGACGAGCGCGTGCACCTCGCCCGGCCGGAGCGCGAAGCTGACGTCGTCGAGCGCGAGGGTGCCGGGGAACCGCTTGGTCACCCCGGCCACCTCGAGCACCGGTGCGGTCGTCATGGCGACGTCCTCTTCGGTGGCTGCCGTCATCAGTACGCGTTCCCGACCTTCTGGGACGCGTTGGTCTCGTCGTACTGGTCGTCGGTGATGACGACCGAGGCCGGGATGGCTTCGCCGCTCTCGAACTTCTGCAGCGTCTGGAAGGCCAGCGGGCCGAAGCGCGGGTTGGACTCGATCACGGCGTTGTAGCTGCCGTCGGCGATGAGCTGCACGGCGTTGCGGGTGCCGTCGATGGAGACGACCTTGACGTCCTTGCCCGGCGTCTTGCCCGCCGTCTTCAGCGCGTTGACCGCGCCGACGCCCATCTCGTCGTTCTCGGCGTACACCGCGGTGATGTCGGGGTGGCTCTGGATGAGCTGCTCCATCACGGCCTGGCCCTTGGAGCGGTCGAACTCGCCGGTCTGCTCGGCGACCACGGACAGCCCGGACGTCTTGGCCAGCTCGTCCTTGAAGCCCTTGGTGCGGTCGGTGGTCACGTTGTTGCCGGACGAGCCGAGCAGGATCGCGACCTTGCCGGTGCCGCCGGTGACGCGGGCCATCTCCTGCGCGGCGCGCTTGCCCTGCTCGACGAAGTTCGAGCCGATGAAGGTCAGGTAGTCGGTGCAGGGCTGCGACGTCACCTTGCGGTCGATGGTGACGACCGGGACCTTCTTGGCCTTCGCCGCGTCGAGCGCGGGCTGGAGGCCGTCGGAGTTCAGCGGCGCGACGACGAGCAGCTGCGCGCCGCGGTCGAGCATCGACTTGATGTCGCTGATCTGCTTGTTCAGGTCGCTCTGGGCGTTCGTGACGAGCAGCTTGTCGCTCGCGATGCCGAGCTTGGCGGCTTCGTCCTTGATGGACTGCGTCTCGGCGATCCGGAAGGGGTTGGCTTCCTTTTCGGACTGTGAGAAACCGACTACCGCGGTCTTCAGGTCGACCTTCGGGTAACCGGTCTTGTCGATGGTGCAGCCGTCGGCGCTCGGGGCGACGGACTGCGCGGACGCGGCCGGGCCACCCCCGTTGGAGGGGGCGGCCGGGGTCTCTTCCCGGCTGGTGCAGGAGGTGAGGGTGAGCGCGGCGGCGGCCGCGGTGACCAGGACCAGGCGGGGACGGGTGGACAGCGGCACGGTGACTCCTCGGGCAGCGACGGTGGGGCCCGCTCACCGGGGTGATCGGAGTCACCGCGGGAGCCTTGAGGTACTTTTTACATCGTTGGAACAACGTTGTAAACCGGCAAATTGTCGCTATGCTTCGGCTCACCATCTGAGAAGGAGCCGCCCGTGACCGTGACGCTCAAAGACGTCGCCACGCTCGCCGGAGTGTCGGTGAAGACGGTGTCGAACGTGGTGAACGGCTACGCGTTCGTCAAGCCGGAGAACCGCCGGCGGGTGGAGGAAGCCCTGGCGGCGACCGGGTACCGGCCGAACGTGGGTGCGCGCAACCTGCGTCGCGGCCGCACGGGGTTCCTGGCGCTGATGGTGCCGGAGCTGTCGATCCCGTACTTCGGCGAGCTGGCGGGCCTGGTCATCACGGCGGCGCAGAAGCGCGGCTGGAGCGTCCTGATCGAGCAGACCCAGGGGACGCGGTCCCGGGAGCGGGAGACGCTGTTCTCGCTGGGCCCGCACCTGGTCGACGGGGCCCTGGTGCACCCGGAGGCCCTGGAGGCGGCGGACTTCCCGTCACCGGGCGAGATCCCGCTGGTGATGCTGGGCGAGCACGCGGTCGACGTGCCGATCGACCACGTGGCGATCGACAACGTCCTCGCGGCGCAGACGGCGGTGTCCCACCTGGCGTCTTTGGGGCGCACACGGATCGCGGCGATCGGACGCAATCCGGCCCGTGGGACGTCTTCCCAGCGTCTGGCCGGGTATCGAGCGGGACTTGCCGCGGCCGGTCTGTCCTATTCGGACGCACTGGTGGCACCGGCGGAGAAGTGGCACCGGTCGGTGGGAGCGGCGGCGATGCGGTCGTTGCTGGCGTCGTCATCGCCGCCGGACGCGGTGTTCTGCTTCAACGACCTGCTGGCGATCGGCGCGTTGCGGGCGGTGGCGGAGCTGGGGCTGCGGGTGCCGGAGGACGTGGCGATCGTGGGGTTCGACAACAACGAGGAGAGCGCGTTTTCGCTGCCGGCGTTGACGACGATCGCCCCGGACAAGACCGCGCTGGCCGAGGCGGCGATCGACCTGGTGCACCGGCGCATCACGGGGGACAAGACCTTGCCGGCGCAGGACATCCAGACGCCGTTCGCGTTGGAGATCCGGGAAAGCACCCAGGGCCGCTGAGCGTCAGCAGGGCGCGACTGCTCCGGTCGTGCCGACCGCGCACCAGCCGGGATGGGTCGCGAGCCAGGCGTCGCGTTCACGAGGTCACCAGGGCCGTTGGACCCGAGACGAACCGGCCGACTCGCGTACCCAGCCGGACGACACGCGTACCTGGGTGGACGACACGGCCTGGCTGTCTGCGGTGCGGCGTGTCGTCCGTTCCGGTACGCGTGTCGTCCGCGCGAGTACGCGTGTCGTCCTGCTGGGTACGTGGGCTAGCGCTTGGGCCAGTGCCAGGACGGGCGGTCCAGCCGACCCTGGCCCACCAGCTTTGTCTCGCCGTTTTCCTTCTCCAGTTCCAAAGTCCCGACGTCGGCGATTTCGGAGAGAGCGCGGATCAACGGCGAAGCGTGGGAAACCACCACCAGCTGGGTCTCCTTCGCCGCCGTGGCGATCAACGCCGCCAGGGCCGGGAGCAGGTCGGGGTGCAGGCTCGTCTCCGGCTCGTTCAGCACCAGCAGCTCCGGCGGCCGCGGCGTCAGCAGCGCCGCCACCCACAGCAGGAAGCGCAACGTCCCGTCCGACAGCTCCGCCGCCGACAGCGGGCGCAGCAACCCGTGCTGGTGGAACCGGACCGACAGCGAACCCTCCGTGGAAACCACCGAAAGCCGGGATCCCGGGAACGCCGCGTCCACGAGGGACGCCAGCTCCGCGGCCCGGCCCACCTCGATGATCGTCTGCAACGCCGCCGCCAGGTCCGCGCCGTCGTGGGACAGGACCGGCGTGCGCGTTCCGATGCGGGGCTCGCGGGCCGGGGCCGACGCGTCCGTGCGGAAGTGGTCGTAGAACCGCCACGAGCGGATGCGCTCGCGCACCACCAGCAGCTCCGGGCACGCGCGCGGGTCCGCGAACTCGCTCAGCATGCTGTCGGACAACCGGATCCGGTACGCGTCCGGATCCCACCCGCCCGACGCGACCCGCGTGCGCACCGACGGGCCCGCCCGGTCGGCCAGCAGTGAAGCCGGTTTCAAAAAGGGCCCCGTCCACACCGCTTCCCGCTTGAACTCCGGGTCCAGGTTGAACATCGTCTCGCCCGGCACCGGCAGCCCCAGGTCGAGCGCGTAGCCGAACTCGTCGCCGGCGAACCCCAGCCGCAGCCCGACCGCCTTCGTGCGCACCGTGCCCTGGACTCGCGCGCCCGGGCGCGCCCCGTTCTCCGGCCCCGCCCACAACGTCGACGGCAGTCCGCCTTCGCGGGCCAGCGCCGCCACCGCGCCGTTGCGTGACGCGTCCGCCAGCAGCCGCAGCGCGCGGTACAGGCTCGACTTGCCGCTGCCGTTCGGGCCCGTGACGACGGTCAGCCCGGACAGCGGCAGCACGAGGTCGCGCAGCGAACGGTAGTTCTCGACGGCCAGCGTGGTCAGCATGCCCCGAACCTAACCGTCACCCCCGACAGTTCGGATTCGTCCGATCTCTGTCCGGCGCAGCCGTTGACATCCGCGAACTCGACCAGCAAGAATCTGTCATCGTCGATCCTATAGGATCCACGGCTGGCTGAACCGGGCCGTGGTCCTCCGATGTCTGACGAAGTCCCCACCGACCTCGAAGGAGTGGTCATGGCAGCACGCGGCAGACGGGTCCTGGGTGCCCTCGCCGGACTGACGGTGATCGCCGGCCTGCTCACGGCCCCGGCGGCCCCCGTGGCGACAGCGGCCTCGGCGGCGGCGGAACCCCCGGCGCGGCCCGTCGCCCAGAAGCCGTACCTGGGCTGGAGCAGCTGGAGCCTGGAGTCGACGAACTACCCGGGCGTCAACCCGACCGGCCCGGCCAGCTGGCTCACCGAGCAGCACGTCCTGCAGCAGGCCGACGTCCTCGCCGCGAAGTTCAAGCAGCACGGCTACACCTACGTCAACATCGACGCCGGCTGGGCGAACTCCTTCGACCGCTACGCGCGCCCGGTCGTCAACCCCACGACGTTCCCGGACGGCATGAAGTACGTCGCCGACTACGTCCACAAGAAGGGCCTGAAGCTGGGCTCCTACCTGGCCGTGGGCCTGGACCTCAAGGCGTACAACGACGGCAACTCCCCGATCGCGGGCACCACGAACTGCCACACCAGGGACCTCGTCTACCCGGACCTGCGCAAGACCAACGGCTGGGACTCCGCCTACAAGATCGACTTCGCGAACCCGTGCGCCCAGTCCTACGTGGACTCGGTGGCGCAGCTGCTGGCCGGCTGGGGCGTCGACTTCCTCAAGCTCGACGGCGTCGGCCCCGGCTCCTTCAAGGGCGGCGAGAACTACACCAACACCACCGACGTCGAGGCGTGGCACCGGGCGATCGCCAAGACCGGCCGCCCGATGGAGTTCGTCATCTCCTGGGCGCTGAGCCACCGCCAGGCGGACGTCTGGAAGGCCAACACCAACGGCTGGCGGGTCGACACCGACGTCGAGTGCTACTGCGACACGCTCGTGACCTGGGACAACTCGGTCAAGCAGCGCTGGAACGACGTCGTGCAGTGGATCCCCGACGCCGGCCCCGGGCACTGGAACAACCTCGACTCGCTCGACGTCGGCAGCGGCAAGATGGACGGCCTCACCCCGGCCGAGCGCCAGAGCTACCTGACGCTCTGGGCGATCGAAGCCGCGCCGCTCTACATCGGCGACGACCTGACCCAGCTCGACGACTACGGTGTCGAGCTGCTCACCAACGACGAGGTCATCGCGCTCAACCAGGCCGGCGTCCCGGCCAAGCTCGTCAGCCAGACCACCGACCAGCAGGTCTGGTACAACCGCAACGCCGACGGCAGCTACACGGTCGCGCTGTTCAACCTCGCCGCGACGCCGGCTCGCGTCAGTGCCGACTTCGCGCAGCTCGGCATTTCCGGTCCGGTCGAAATCCGCGACCTCTGGGCGCACGACACCGTCAGTTCCGCATCGGCCGATCTGCCGGTGCACGGTTCGCGCCTGTTCAAGGTCACCCCGCGCGACCGCAACGCGCTGCAGGCGCCCGCTGTCGTGCACGGCACCGCGGCCACCGGCACCAGCGTCTCGCTCGCCTGGGACGCCTCGAAGGGCGCGCAGAGCTACGACGTCTTCGCCGGGACCAAGAAGGTCGCCACGACCGGCACCCCGAGCGTCACGGTCACCGGTCTCAAGCCCTCGACGAACTACGACTTCACCGTCGTCGCGAACCAGCGGTACGGGCGGCCCTCGGCCGCGAGCAAGAAGATCGGCGTGACCACACCCGCGGCGGACGGCCCGAAGTCCTACGAGGCCGAGAACGGCAGTCCCCAGGGCGGCGCGACGGTCTACGACTGCGCGTGCAGCAACGGCAAGAAGGTCGGCTACCTCGGCGGCAGCGGCTACGTCGTGCTGCCGACGGTCACGACGGCCAAGGACGGCACCTACCTGATGCAGCTGTCCTATGTGGACGGCGACTCCAGCCGCACCGGCATCGTCACGGTGAACGGGACGTCCTTCCCGCTGCCGGTCGCCGGGAGCAACGACAACGACTGGAACACGCCGCAGACGGTGACCGTCCCGGTGTACCTGCGGGCCGGCGCCAACACGATCCAGGTCGGCAACCAGGCCGGGTACGTTTACGATGTCGACAAGATCACCGTCTAGGGGCCGGGACGCGCCGGTCGCGTGGCTGCTCATCGCCCCCGCGCTCGCCGGGTTCGCCGTGTTCTTCGCCTACCCGACCCTGCGCGGGCTCTACCTCAGCTTCACCGAGTTCCACGTCCTCAGCGAGCCGCGCTGGATCGGCCTGGGCAACTTCCACGAACTGCTCCAAGACGCCGAGTTCTGGCACTCCCTGCTCGTGACGGTCTACTTCGTCGCGCTGTCGGTGGTCCTGGGCGTGCTGGTTTCGCTGGTGACGGCGGTGATCCTGCACCGGCTCGCGGTGTCGGCGACCGTCCGCGGGCTGATGATCCTGCCGTTCCTCATCTCCGGTGTGGTCACCGCGCTGGTGTGGTCGTGGATGCTCGACCCGCAGCTCGGCATCGTCAACATCCTGCTCACGAAGCTCACCGGCGAGCCGGTGCTGTTCTTCGGCTCGGGCGGCTGGGCGGTGCCGACGCTCGCCGGGCTCAACATCTGGAAGTCCATGGGCTACAACGCGGTGCTGATCTTCGCCGGGCTGCAGACCATTCCGTCCACGGTGTACGAAGCGGGCCGGATCGACGGCGCGAGCGAGCTGCAGATGTTCCGCCGGCTCACCGTCCCGCTGCTGCGGCCGATCCTGGTGATGGTCGTGGTGCTGACCGTGATCAGCTCGTTCCAGATCTTCGACATCGTGCAGGTGACCACCAAGGGTGGGCCGGCGAACGCGTCGAAGGTGCTGCAGATGTACATCTACGACAAGGCGTTCGGCCAGTTCGACTTCGGCTACGCCGCGACCATGTCGCTGGCCCTGTTCGTGCTGCTGGCCGCCGTCACGTTCGCCCAGCTCCGGATGGCTCGCGCCGGCGAGTCCGACACCAACTAGGAGGGACCGTGCGCCGGATCTCGCCGGGCCGGGTCGTCGCCTGGGCGTACCTCGTGCTCGTCCTGGTCGTCACGATCTTCCCGTTCTACTGGATCGTGCGGACCGCGCTGTCGAACAACTACGCGCTCGCGACGGACCCGTCGTCGCCGGGCCCGGTGGGCTTCACGCTGGGTGCGTTCGAACGCGCGCTCGGCCTGGCGACGCCCGCCGAAGCCGCCGCCCAGGGCGGGTCGGCGGCGTCGATCGACCTGTTGTCCGCGCTGCGGAACTCGATCGTCTACGCCGTGCTGCTCACCGTCTGCACGGTGTTCTTCTCCGCGCTGGCCGCGTTCGCGTTCTCGCGGCTGCGGTGGAAGGGCCGCGACGCCGTGTTCGCCGTCCTGCTGAGCGCGCTGATGGTGCCGCAGGTGCTGACGCTGCTGCCGAACTTCGTGCTGATCAAGGATCTCGGCCTGCTCAACAGCTTCGGCGGGATGATCCTGCCGACGGCCTTCTTCTCGGCTTTTAACATCTTCTTCCTGCGCCAGTTCATGCAGGGGCTCAGCACGGAGATCGAGGAGGCCGCGATCATCGACGGCGCCGGGCCGCTGCGCGTCTGCTTCCGGATCGTGCTCCCGATGAGCGCCGCCCCGATCGCGACGCTGGCGCTGCTGACGTTCATCAACACCTGGAACGACTACCTGTGGCCGTTGCTGGTCACCAACGACGACACCGTCCGCCCGCTGACCCTGGCGCTCGCGGTGTTCAAGCAGTCCTCGCCGCAGGCGGCGCTGGACTGGGCCGGCCTGATGGCCGCCACGCTCGTCGCCGCGCTGCCGATGCTGCTGCTGTTCGTGGTCTTCGGCCGCCGGCTCGTCAATTCCATCGGCTTCACGGGGGTGAAATGACCGATCTCCTGCTCTCCTGGCCCCGGCCGGCGATCGACTGGACCGAGGCGATGCCGGTCGGCAACGGCCGGCTCGGCGCGATGGTCTTCGGCGGCGCCGGCCGCACGCGGATCCAGGTCAACGACGCCACGATCTGGTCCGGTACCCCGGGCGGCCCGGCCGCCGCGCTGGCCGGGATCGACGCCGGACCGGACCGGCTCGCCGAGGTGCGCGAGGCCGTGTTCGCGAAGGACTTCCGGCGCGCCGAAGAACTCCTGATGACGTTCGAAGGCCCGTACAGCCAGGAGTTCCTGCCCTATGTGGACCTCTGGCTGACGCTGCCCGAAGGCACCTCGCACGGCCGGACCCTCAACCTGGACAACGGCGTCGCGACCGAACGGCTGACCATCGACGGCCACGACGTCGAACGGACGACCTGGGTGAGCCGTCCGGCTCAGGTCCTCTGCGTCGCGCTGTCCGGTCCGATCGACGTGGATGTCGATGTGTCGACACCGCTGCGGGAAGTCTCGCGCGACGGTCTCGACCTCGGCATCGAAATCCCGATCGACGGCGCACCACGGCACGAGCCGCGGGTCGAGGAGCCGCTGCGGTACGGCACCGCGGCCGGGTACGACCCGTTCGGTGCCGTCGCCGTTCGCGTGGCCCGGACCGACACGCAAGTCCTGATCGTCCTGGCCAGTTCGACCAGCGCGTACGACGCCTGGATCGGCGACCGGCAGCACACCCGGGACGAGCACCGGCGACGCGCGGCGGTCCTCGCCGAACGGGCCGCGGCGACCGGGATCGAGGCGTTGCGACAGGCGCACGAGGCCGACCTTCGCCCGCTCCTCAGCGCGTCTTCGCTGCGAATCGGCGACCGGCGAGGCGGCACCCACGACGTCGCCGAGCTGCTGTCCGGAAAGGACGAGCAGCTCACCGCCACCGTCCTGTTCCAGTACGGCCGCTACCTCCTGGCGAGCGCGTCCCGGCCCGGCGCGCCGCCGGCGAACCTGCAGGGCATCTGGAACGACGACCTCCGCCCGGCCTGGTCGTCGAACTACACGATCAACATCAACACCCAGATGAACTACTGGGCCGCCGAGACGACCGGGCTCGGCGAGTGCCACCTCCCGCTGTTCGACCTGCTCGGCAAGCTCGCGGTCACCGGCGCCGACGTCGCGCGCGAGCTGTACGGCACCCGTGGCTGGGTCACCCACCACAACGCGGACCCGTGGGGCTGGGCGCTGCCGGCCGGGATGGGGCACGGCAACCCGTCGTGGGCGATCTGGCAGCTGGGTGGCGCCTGGCTGGTCCAGCACGCCTGGGAGCACTACGACTTCACCCGCGACCGCGCCTTCCTCGAAAGGACGGCGTGGCCGTTGCTGCGCGGCTGTGCCGAGTTCTGTCTGGACTGGCTGGTCGAACGCGACGGCGTCCTCGAGACGTGTCCTTCGACGTCCCCGGAGAACCTGTTCCTCTCCGAGGCCGGGACGAAGGAGTCGCTGACCCACTCGGTGACCATGGACGTCGCGCTGATCCGCGCGGTGTTCGAGCGCGGTCTCGCCGCGATGGACGCCCTGGAGGTGCACGACCCGCTGTACGCCGAGATCGAGGCCGCCCTGCCGCGGTTGCGCCCCCTGCCCGTCCTGCCCGACGGCCGGCTGGGGGAGTGGGCCGACGACCTGCCCGAGGACGACTCGACGCACCGGCACATGTCCCACCTCGTCGCGCTGTACCCGCTCGGGCTGATCGACGCCGTCGCGACGCCCGGCCTCGCCGACGCGGCCCGGCGGGTCATGGAGCAGCGCGGGCCGGGGGCGATGGGCTGGTCGTGGGCCTGGAAGATCGCGCTGCGCGCCCGCCTCGGCGACGGCGAAACCGCCCGGAAGCTGCTGAGCGAAGCCACGCAACCGTTCACCGGCGACCGCCACCGCGACGCGCCGGTCGACGGCTCCGAGTGGGGCGGGCTGCTGCCCAACCTGTTCAGCACGCACCCGCCGTTCCAGATCGACGGCAACTACGGCTTCCCGGCCGGCCTCGCGGAACTGGTGCTGCAGAGCCAGAACGACGTGCTCTCGCTGCTGCCCGCCCTGCCCGCGGACTGGCTCGAAGGCGAGGCACGCGGGCTGCGCTGCCGCGGCGGGCTCGCGGCCGACCTCGAGTGGCGCGACGGCGAGCTGCGGTACGCCGTCGTGCGGCGGTTGTCCGGCGACCCGGCCGAGCCGATCCGGGTGCGCTACCGCGGCCGCGAGACCGAGCTGCGGCTGCGGACCGGCGAGTCGACCGTCCTGAAAGGACTGTGATGCTGACCGACCTCGGCCTCGAAGCGCTGTGGGAGTACCGCAGCGACTACGCGGCACCACCGGACTTCGACGAGTTCTGGACGTCGACGCTCGCCGAAGCCCGCGACCACGACCTCGCTGTGGCGCTGACGCCGGTCGGGACACCGTTGCGGACACTCGACGTGTTCGACGTGACGTTCGCCGGCTTCGGCGGCCATCCCCTCCGCGCTTGGCTCCGGCTTCCGCGCGGAGCGGAAGGGCCGCTGCCGGCGATCGTCCAGTTCCACGGCTACGGCGGCAGCCGGGGGAGTGCGCTGCAGGAGCTGACCTGGGCGTCCGCCGGGTACGCGCACCTGCAGGTCGACGTGCGTGGCCAGGGCGGGGTGACGCCCGACCCGGTGGGCAGCGGACCGGCGTACCCGGGCCACCTGACCCGCGGCATCGAGAGCCGCGAAACCTACGTCTACCGGCGGATCTTCACCGACGCGGCTCGCGCGGTCGATGCGGTCCGGACGCTCCCGGGCGTTGATCCGGCGCGGGTGGCGGTGCTCGGCAACAGCCAGGGCGGCGGCATCGCGCTCGCCACGGCCGGGCTCGTGCCGGACGTGGCGGCCCTGCACGCCCAGGCGCCGTTCCTCTGCGACTTCCGGCGCGCGAGCCTGGTCGGCGGCGAACGGCCCTACGTCGAACTGTCCCGGTACCTCGCCGAGCACCGGGACGCGGTCCCGCGGGTGTTCGAAGTGCTGTCCTACTTCGACGGTGTCGGCTTCGCCTCGCGCGCGACGGCGCCGGCCTGGTTCAGCGCCGGGCTGATGGACGGCATCGTGCCGCCGTCCACGGTGTTCGGCGCCTACCACGTCTACAAAGGACAGAAGCGGCTCGCTGCCTGGCCGTACAACGGCCACGAAGCCGGTGGCGCCGACGACGTCCAGGCCGTGCTCGAAGGATTCCGGCCCATCCTGCATCCCGACGGGAGTTGACATGAAGATTCGCACGATCGCGGCCACCGGACTGGTGGCGACGCTCGGAGCGCTGGTGGCCGCCTGCGGCGGCGGGCCGGCGAGCGGCAGCGGGACCACCGTGAACTGGTGGACCTGGGACGACAAGCAGGCCGCGGCCTACCAGACGTGTGCGTCGGCGTTCGAAAAGGCGAACCCCGGCACCACGGTGAAGATCACGCAGTACAACGTGGACGACTACTTCACCAAGCTGACCGCCGGGTTCGTCGGCGGCACCGCGCCGGACGCGTTCCAGAACAGCGTCCAGTACTTCCAGGCGTACGCGTCCCAGCACCAGCTGCTGCCGCTGGACGACCTGATCGCCCGCGACAAGTTCGACCTGAAGCGGTTCTCCGTCGGCGTCGACGCGTGGAAGTTCACCGACGGCAAGCAGTACGGCCTGCCCCTCGACTGGTCCGCGACCGGCCTGTTCTACAACACCGACGCGATCACGAAGGCCGGCTACACCCCGGCCGACATCGCCGGGCTGACCTGGAACCCCGACGACGGCGGGACGTTCGAGAAGGTGGCGGCTCACCTGTCCGTGGACAAGAACGGCGTCCGCGGCGACCAGCCCGGGTTCGACAAGGACCACGTCGCGACCTACGGCACCGGGCAGCTCGCTTCACGCGACTTCATCGGCGAGTCGACGTGGAGCTCGTTCGCGATGACCACGGGCTGGCGGATGGCCGACAAGCAGTCGTGGCCGACGACGTTCACCTACGCCGACCCGGTGTTCGCCAAGACGCTGAGCTGGGTGCGGTCGCTGGCCGACCGCGGGTTCGCGCCGAAGATCGGCACGTTCACCACCGGCGGCCAGGCGAGCATCAGCGACACCGACCTGCTCGGGTCGGGCAAGGTCGCGATGGAGACGGCGGGTTCGTGGACGGCGGGCACGTTCGCGAAGCTGCCCGGGGTGAAGGTCGGGATCGCGCCGACCGTGCTGGGGCCGTCCGGCCAGCGCGCGGTGCTGTCCAACTCGAACGGCGACAACGTCTGGGCCGGCACGAAGAACCCCGACCTGGCCTGGAAGTGGGTCTCGTACCTGGGATCGCCGGAGTGCCAGTCGGCGGCGGGCGCGTCCGGCACGTTCTTCCCGTCCATCCCGGCATCGATGGACGCGGCGACGTCGGCGATGAAGGGCCAGGGCGTCGACCTGTCGGTGTTCACGTCGATGCTGAAGGACGGCACGCTGGTCCCGGCGGTCGTCTACGGCAACGGCGCGGCCCTGCAGGACGCCGAGCGGCCGCTGTTCGAGGCGTACTTCGCCCACCAGCGCGACGGCGACGTGTTCGCCGAAATGGCGCAGAAGAGCCGGGACGTCCTGGGCAAGCAGTAGCCTGTGGTCACGACACGTGAGGGGAGTCATGGTGGAGGGTCGCCGCCTCGAAGCCCTGCCGGGCCGGCAGGTGCTGGCCGACGGCGTCTACGAGCAGATCCGGGCGCTGATCATGAACGACGGCATCGAGCCGGGCGCCCGGGTCAACATCGACGAGATCGCCCGCGAGCTGGGTGTGTCGGGTACGCCGGTGCGCGAAGCACTGGCCCGGCTGGAGTCCGAGGAACTGGTCAGCCGGCTCCCGTTGCGGGGCTACCGCGTGACGGAACTGCTGAACCGCAAGGAAGTCGACGACATGTACGCGCTGCGGCTGCTGCTGGAGCCGCCGTCGGCGGCGCTGGCGGCTTCCGCGATGTCGGATTCTTCCGTGGCCGCGCTGGAGGCGGAACTGGCCACGTGTCCTTCCGCGCCGGCCGAGGACGCGTACAGCGACTACAAGGCGTTGACGGCGCACGACGCGCGGCTGCACGAGCTGATCCTGCGCCTGGCGGGCAACGTGGCGGTCGAGCAGGCGTTCGCGCGGACCCACTGCCACCTGCACTTCTTCCGGCTGAACTACAACCAGCCGTTCGGGGAGCAGACGATCTCCGAGCACCGGGTGATCGTGGACGCGCTGGTGGCGGGAAACGCGGCGGGCGCCCGGAAGGCGATGACGGACCACCTCGAAGTGGCGCGGGACCGCCTCCTGTCGAGGCTTTGACGTGCGAAGGCCGCACCGGGCGTACCCGGTGCGGCCTCCCCCGACGACGTCACACGCTGATCACTTGACCGGCATCGTCACTTCGTAGATGCGGTGCTGCTGGGCGGCCGCCGCGCGGAAGCCGTTGGCCCACAGGGATTCCACCTGGGCCGACTCCTCCGAGTTCGGGTTCGCGTTGGTGCACGACGGGCCGGGGCCGCCGCCGGACATCAGCTCCGAGCACGGGCCTTCGTAGTGGTCCGGCAGGCCCAGCGCGTGGCCCGTCTCGTGGGCCGTGATGCGCGTCTGGTCGTACTGCTCGGCCTGCGTGTAGTCGATGAAGATCGTGCCGCTGCCGTGGCCGTCCGTCTGGGCGTACGAGCCCTGCGGGTCGTTGCCCTCCGTGTAGTGCAGCGTGGCACCCGAGGAGCTTTCCTGGAGCTTGACGTTCGACACCGCCGCGTTCCAGTTCGCCGCGCCCGCGTTGATCTGTGCGCGGAAGGTGGGGGCGTCCGAGGTGTCGTAGTAGACGATCGTGGCCGCCGCCGGGGCAGCCGGGGCCGCGAAGGCCGGGGCGGCGGTCAGCGGGGTCGCGATCATCGCCAGCGCGACGGCGGCGCCGGGCAGCAGGTACTTCCGGGACATCGGGACGACTCCTTGCCGTGGGGAATTTGCCGGGTTTGCGCGCGCTGGGTGTCGAACTTACGTAATCGCCCGGCTCTTGTGACCCGACTTTCGTACTGCGCTGCGAACGGTGATTTACCAACCATTTCGTCTGGTTGACATGCACGGCAGCGCATACGAGGATGCCCCGCCCGGGGTCAGCCGACGGGGTCCGCCAGCGGGATCTCGCCCTCGCTGAGCCACGAGCCGCGCCACGCCAAGTCGTCCCTGATCAGCGGTTTTCCGCAGGCGTCGCACTTCTCGCCCGGCCGGGTCAGCTCGCCGCAGGAGCAGTGGACGAGCTGCATCGGGCCGTACGCGTTTTCCGACGACGTGTGGGCGTCACCCCACGCGCCGAGCGCGTGCAGTACCGGCAACGCGTCCGAGCCGGCCTTCGTGAGGCGGTACTCGTACCGCGTCCGGCCGCCGTCGCGGTAGGGGAGCTTCGTCAGCAGCCCGCGCTCGACCAGCTTGGCCAGCCGCGTCGTCAGCACGTTGTCGGCGATGCCGAGCTGGGTGCGGAAGTCCTCGAACCGGGTGGTGCCCGCCGTCGCGTTGCGCAGGATCAGCAACGTCCACGGCTCGGCGAGGACGTCGGCGGCGCGGGCGATGGGGCAGGACGCGTCCTCCCAGGTGATGCGGCGGCTCATGACTGTGATCCCTCCTACCTGACTTGCTCCCGGCAAGTCTACGTCGTACAGTCGGCCGTAGCTAGCTTGCAACGAGCAAGCCAGGTGCGAGAGGGGCTCGTCATGGAGATCACGGGTGCGGTGGCGCTGGTCACCGGAGCCAACCGGGGGCTCGGCCGGCGGTTCGCCGCCGCTCTCCTGGAGCGTGGTGCGGCCAAGGTCTACGCCGCCGCGCGCAATCCGGAGTCGATCGACCTGCCGGGGGTCGTTCCGCTGAAGCTCGACGTCACCGATCCCGAGTCGATCCGGGAAGCCGCCGCGCGGGCGGGCGACGTCACGCTGCTGGTCAACAACGCCGGCTCGTCGACCGGGGCGTCGCTGCTCGGCGGCTCGCTCGACGACATCAAGCTGGAGATGGACACGCACTACTTCGGCACGCTCGCCGTCACGCGCGAGTTCGCGCCGATCCTCGAGCGCAACGGCGGGGGCGCGGTCCTCAACGTCCTGTCGGTGCTGTCCTGGTTCACCGCGCCCCAGGTCGCGGCGTACTCCGCGGCGAAGTCGGCGGCCTGGTCGCTGACCAACGCGCTGCGCCTGGAGCTGGCGGCGCAGAAGACGCAGGTGACCGCGCTGCACGTCGGGTACATGGACACCGACATGGCCAAGCACGTCGACGGCCCGAAGATCGACCCGGCCCTCGTCGCCGGGCTCGCCCTCGACGGCGTCCAGCAGGGTCGTTTCGAGGTGCTCGCCGACGACCTCAGCAAGAACGTGCGGGCCGGGCTGTCGGGTGACCTCCCGGGGCTGTACCCCGCTCTCGCCTGACCGGCGTTTTTGTCAATTCCCGACAATTCCGGGGTTCTCCGGGACCCCGGAATACGGTCGTCGCCACGGCGGGCGTATGAATGGCGGGGTGCCGGAGAACGTCGAAGCCGGAAACGGCCGAACGAGGAACCGCTGGGGCGAAGGCGAACGGTTGCGCGGGGAGATCCTCGCGGCGGCCGGGCGGTTGCTGGCCGAGCTCGGCGGCGAGGACGGGCTGACGATCCGCGGCGTGGCGCGCGCGGTCGGCATCGCCCCGGCCAGCATCTACCAGCATTTTTCCGATCGTGCGGAATTGGTGCGCGGGCTGCTCGACCACGAATACGTGCGGCTGGCGGAATCGATGCGCGCGGCGGAGGAGACGCTCGGGGAAACCGACGTCGTCGGCCGCGTCCGGGCGCAGATTCACGCGTACTGCACGTTCGCCATGGAGAACCCCGGGCATTACCGGCTGATGCTCGCGAACGGTGCCTCCCGCGCCGAGCCCGGTGGTCAGGCGGAAGGCCCGCTGCTGGACGTGATCGACCGCTTGACGGCGGGTTTCGAGCGTTGCGTCGAGGCCGGTCACGGGCTGCGGGTCACCCCGGGCCGGGCGGCGGCGGTGGTGTTCGTCGGGGCGCACGGGCGGGTCGCGCTGTTCCACAGCGTGCTGAACCGGACGGGCGCCGAGCTGGTGGAGCCGTTCGTGGACGAGTTGGTGTCGTTGGTGTTCGCCTGACCCTCGGCTCGGGGCGAATGCGCCGGATGGTGGAGCCCGGTGGCGAAGCACCGGAAAGATGCTTAGCATAGCTATGTAAATTTCCGGCGGCTCCGGGAGGTATCCGGTGGACGGTGTGCCCGCGTTTCCGATGACCCGGGGGTGTCCCTTCGACCCGCCCGCCGAACTCGGCGAACTGCCGCCGGTTTCCCGTGTGCGGCTGTGGAACGGCAGCACGCCGTGGCTGGTCACGCGCTACGACGACGTCCGCGCCGTCCTGCGCGACTCGCGGATCAGCGCCGACTCCGACCGGCCCGGCTACCCGCACCAGAGCGCGGCTTCCGCGGCCCGGCGCAAGCGCGCGAAGTCGTTCATCACCATGGACGGCGCCGAGCACGCGGCGCAGCGGCGCCTGCTCACCGGCGACTTCCTCGTCAAGAAGATGGAGGCGCTGCGGCCCGCGATCCAGCGGATCGTCGACGGCCTGATCGACGAGCTGCTGGCCGGCCCCAAGCCCGTCGACCTCGTGACGGCGTTCGCGCTGCCGCTGCCGTCGCTGGTGATCTGCGAGCTGCTCGGCGTGCCCTACGACGACCGCGAGCTGTTCCAGGACATCACGAAGGTCATGGTGTCGAGGACGGCGACACCGTCGGAAGCGGTCGAGGCCACCGAAGAACTGCTGGCGTACCTCGGCGGGCTGGTGGAGCGGAAGGCGTCGGCCCCGGGTGACGACGTGCTCAGCAAGCTGGCGGTCACGCAGTACGCGACCGGCCGGATGACCGCCGAAGACGTCGCGTCGATGGGTCAGCTGCTGCTGGTGGCGGGCCACGAGACGACGGCGAACATGATCGCCCTCGGCACGGTCGCGCTGCTGGAGCACCCGGACCAGCTGGCGCTCGTGCGCGCCGGCGACGCGGACGTGCACCGGCGCGCGACCGAGGAGTTGTTGCGCTACCTGAACATCACGCACACCGGCCGCCGCCGGGTGGCGGTCGAGGACATCGAAATCGGCGGCGAGGTGATCCACGCGGGCGAGGGCGTCATCGCGGCGGGCGACGTCGCCAACCGTGACGGCGCGGTGTTCGCGGAGCCGGACCGCCTGGACGTGACGCGCGAGGCCCGCCACCACGTCGCGTTCGGGTACGGCGTGCACCAGTGCCTCGGGCAGACGCTGGCGCGGGTGGAGCTGCAGGTGGTCTACGGGACGCTGTTCCGGCGCATCCCGGATCTGCGGCTCGCGGTTCCGATCGAGGAGCTGGCCTTCAAGGACGACATGCTGGTGTACGGGGTGCACTGCCTGCCGGTCACGTGGTGACGGGCTAGCCGAAGACCATCCGGTGACCCTGAGCGGGACAGCGGGTTCCGGGCCGGCGGCTTCGCGACGTCATCACACCGTCCGCCGCAGGGCGTCGAGGTCCTCGGTCAGCCGGGCCCGGAGGAACCGCGCCCGGTCCGCGTCATCGTCCTTGCGCGGCACCATCTCCACCAGCATGATCAGGTCGAGGTAGACCCGGTACAGCCCGAGCCGCGCCCACGCCGGCATGCCGAACTCCGCCGGGCCGCCGCCCGCGCGGTAGCCGTCGAGCAGCTCGCGGTCCGGGTCGCCGAACAGCGTCAGCGAGACGAACTCCGCCATCGGGTCGCCCCAGAACGCCCGCTCGGCGTCGATGATGCCGGACACCCGGCCGCCGTCGAGGAGGATGTTGCCCCGCCACAGGTCGAAGTGCACCAGCACCGGCGTGGTGACCAGCTCGAGGAGCGGCTCGTGCCGGCGCACGAGGTGGGCGATCTCGGCGGCCGGCCGCGGCAGCTGCACCCCGTGGGTGACGGCGTCCGCGAGCACCGCGTCGGCCATCGCCGTGAACGCCACCGGCCACGTCGGACGCAACGGGTCCTGGAGGTAGCCGAACCCGTCGCCGGTCGTCTTGTGCAGGCCGGCGACGATCCCGCCCAGTTCGGTCCGCAGCCGCGGGCCGGCGTCGGGCACCTGGGACCAGGGCACGCCCGGCAGCTCCGTCATCAGCAGGAACCCGGGCCCGGCCCCGACCACCGACGGCAGGGGCCCGGAAACCCGGCGGTAGTACTCGGCTTCGGTGGCCAGGAGGTCGTGCTCGTAGGACAGTCCCGGCGCGACCGGCGCGAGCTTGAGCACCAGCCGCCGCCCGTCGGCGAGAGCCAGCCGGATCGCCGTGTTGTAGGTGCCGCCGCCGATGTCTTCGCTCGCCACCACCGAAGCCGGGTCGATGCCCGCCGCGGCCAGAGCCTCTTCCGTGCGCACGACGGCGAGTCTGCCACTAGGCGCCCGCTTTCTCCCGCGCGTCGGCGAGGTCCTCGGGGGTCGGCGCGTCGTCCTGGGTCAGTGCGCGCCGCCAGTAGCCGGTGAACTCGATGGCCTCCTTCGCGAGCCCCCGGTCCACGAGGTGGCGGCGCAGCGCCCGCACCGTCCCCGCTTCACCGGCGAGCCAGGCGGCCGACCCGGGGGTGAGCGCAGCCCCGCGCACCGCTTCCAGCAGGCGGCTGCCGTGCGGCGCGCCGTCGCGGTGCAGCCAATGGACTTCGCCGGGCAGCGGCTGCTCCTCCGCCGCATCCGGGACCTCCACGAACACCACCGCGTTGTCCACTTCGGACAGCAGGGTGGCGATGGCGGGCAGCGCGGTCTCGTCCCCTGCCAGCAGCACCGTGTCCGCTTCGGGCACGGGACGGCGGTAGGCCGCGTCCGGCCCGTAGCGGCCGAGGACGGCGCCGGGCGACGCCGTCCGGGCCCACGCCGTCGCCGGGCCGTCGGTTCCCCCGGCGTGCAGCACGAAGTCGACGTCGATCGTCGCGCCGTCCCGGCCGCGCACGGTGTAGCTGCGCATCACCGGGCGCTCGTCTTCGGGGATCGCCAGGAACGCCTGGTACCACCGCAGCACGTCGTCGTCGTCCGAGGGCAGCCGCACCGGACGGCCGGGCGGGGGGAACAGGAGCTTGAGCTGCTGGTCCGGCCACGCTTCGAGCGTGTCCAACCCGGCGCCGGTGAAGGTGACGCGGACGGTGCGCGGGGTCGGCCGCCGCACCCCCGTCACTTCGAGCAGCCCGGCCGGGTTCACGGCTTGCCCAGGTATTCACGCAGGTGGCGGGCGGTGAGCGTCGACGCGTCGGCCACCAAAGAGGCCGGTGTGCCCTCGAAGACGACGCGGCCGCCGTCGTGCCCGGCGCCGGGGCCGAGGTCGATCAGCCAGTCGGCGTGGGCCATCACGGCCTGGTGGTGCTCGATGACGATCACCGTGTTGCCCGCGTCGACGATCCGGTCGAGCAACGCCAGCAGCTGGTCGACGTCGGCGAGGTGCAGCCCGGTCGTCGGCTCGTCGAGGATGTAGGTCGAGCCCTTTTCGGCCATCCGGATCGCCAGCTTGAGCCGCTGCCGCTCGCCGCCGGAGAGCGTGGTCAGCGGCTGCCCCAGCGTCAGGTAGCCGAGGCCGACGTCGGCGAGGCGGTCGAGCACCCGCCGCGCGGTGCCGGTGGGGAAGAACTCGCGCGCCTCGGCGACGGACATACCCAGGACCTCGCCGATGTTCTTGCCGCGCAGCAGGTGCGTCAGCACCTTGGCCGTGAACCGCCGGCCCTCGCACTCCTCGCAGACCGACGCGACGCCGGCCATCATCGCCAGGTCGGTGTAGATGACCCCGAGGCCCTTGCAGTGCGGGCAGGCGCCCTCGGAGTTGGCGCTGAACAGGCTCGCCTTGACGCCGTTGGCCTTGGCGAACGCCGTGCGGATCGGGTCGAGCAGGCCGGTGTAGGTCGCCGGGTTGGACCGCCGGGACCCGCGGATCGCCGACTGGTCGACCACGACGACGTCGTCGCGACCCGCCAGGGAACCGTGGATCAGCGACGACTTCCCGGAGCCGGCCACGCCGGTGACCACGGTCAGCACGCCGAGCGGGACGTCCACGCTGACGTCGCGCAGGTTGTGCAGCTTCGCGCCGGTGATGGTCAGGTGCCCGGACGGCTGACGCGTCTCGGAGCGCAGGGTGACGCGGTGGTCGAGGTGGCGGCCGGTGAGCGTGCCGGACGCGCGCAGGCCGTCGACGCTGCCGGTGTAGCAGAGCCGGCCGCCGTCGGTGCCCGCGCCGGGGCCGAGGTCGACGACGTGGTCGGCGATCCGGATCGTCTCCGGCTTGTGCTCGACGACCAGGATCGTGTTCCCCTTGTCCCGCAAGCACAACAGGAGATTGTTCATCCGCTCGATGTCGTGCGGGTGCAGCCCGACGGTCGGCTCGTCGAAGACGTACGTGACGTCGGTGAGGCTGGATCCCAGGTGTCGCACCATCTTCACGCGCTGCGCCTCGCCGCCCGAGAGCGTCGCGGACTCGCGGTCGAGGGAGAGGTAGCCGAGGCCGATCTCGACGAGGGAGTCGAGCGTGTCGCGCAGGGTGCCCAGCAGCGGCCGGATCGACGGCGCGTCGAGGTTCCGGATGAACTCCGCCAGGTCGCTGATCTGCAGGGCGGCGCAGTCGGCGATGTTCTTGCCGTCGATCTTCGCCGAGAGCGCGGCCGGGTTCAGCCGGGCGCCGCCGCACGCGTCGCAGGTCTTGAACGTCGCGGCCTTCTCGATGAACGCGCGCAGCCGCGGCTGCAGCGACTCGGTGTCCTTCTGCAGGTAGAGCCGCCGGACCTTCACCGCGAGGCCCTCGTAGGTGATGTTGGTCTTGCCGACCTTCACCTTGCACGGGCCCTTGTGCAGCAGGTCGTCGAGCTGTTCGGGGGTGAAGTCGCGGATCTTGGCGTCCGGGTCGAAGAAGCCGCACGAGAGGTAGGTCTGCACGTACCAGTTGTCCGGCGTGAAGCCGGGCACGAGGATCGCGCCGTCGTGCAGGGACCTGTCGGAGTCGAGCAGGGCGTCGACGTCGAGGTCGGACACCCGGCCGAGACCCTCGCAGGCCGGGCACATGCCCTCGGGCAGGTTGAAGCTGAACGCGCCGGACGTGCCGACGTGCGGCTCGCCGAGCCGCGAGAAGGCGATCCGCAGCATCGCGTAGGCGTCGGTCGCGGTGCCGACCGTGGAGCGCGAGTTGGCGCCCATCCGCTCCTGGTCGACGACGATGGCCGCGCTGAGGTTCTCCAGCAGGTCGACGTCCGGGCGCGAGAGGCTCGGCATGAACGACTGGAGGAAGGCGCTGTAGGTCTCGTTGATCAGCCGCTGGGACTCGGCCGCGATGGTGCCGAAGACCAGGGACGACTTGCCGGAGCCGGACACGCCCGTGAACACCGTGAGCCGGCGCTTCGGGATGTCCAGGTCGATGCCGGTGAGGTTGTTCTCCCGGGCTCCCCGGACCTCGATCACGTCGTGGGTGTCGGCGGCCCGCCTGGGTGAGGTCATACCGTCCTTCTCGATAGTTTAGGCTGTAAAGTGATTGTTCAGCGTACATTACTTTAGGGTGTAAGGAGTCGGCAAGGTGGTCGTCTTCGCGGGTCAGGGCGACGCCCGGCGGTCCATGGAGCTGCTGTGGGGGCCGCGCGTGGTCGCGCCGCGCACGGGCCCGGGGCCCAAGCCGGGGCTGTCCGTCGAGGCGATCGTCGCGGCGGCGATCGACATCGCCGACGCCGAGGGCATGGCGTCGCTGTCGATGCGTTCGGTGGGGGAGCGGCTCGGCCGCACGGCGATGGCGCTCTACACGTACGTCCCGGGCAAGACCGAGCTGGTCGACCTGATGTACGACCGGACGCTGGGGGAGTTGCCCTCATCGTTTCCGTCGTCCGACGGGTGGCGCCCGGCGGCTTCGGCTTTGGCCGACGCGCTGTGGGACCTGCACCTGCGCCACCCGTGGCTGCTGCAGGTCTCCCCGGCGCGCCCGGTGCTCGGGCCGGGGGAGTTCCACGTGCAGGAGACGCTGCTGTCGGTGCTGGCGGCCACGGAGTTGCCGCTCGCGCGGGTTCGGTGGGTGGTGTCGGCGCTGTTCAACGTCGTGCGCGGCTCGGTCCAGGCGGCGGCGGAGTCCCGGCAGGCGGCGCGCGAGACCGGACTGTCCGAAGAGGACTGGTGGGGCGCGCGATCGGCGTTGCTGGGGGAGCTGGTGCCGGACTTGACCGCGCGGTTCCCGACGGTGGCGAAGCTGGGTGCGTCGGTCGAGGCGGTGTCGTCCGATGAGCCTTATTTGGAGCGCGAGGCGCGGCTGTCGTTCGAAGCGGGCGTGGAGTTGTTGCTGGACGGCGTCGAAGCGGCGATCGTCAAGGCTTCCGGGCTTCGATGAGGAACCGCGTGGTGTGCGCGACGAAGGGGCCGTCGCGCTCGATCAGCTCGTGCAGCTCTTCGAGTCGCGAGTGGTACTGCTCGACCGTGAACCCCGGGACCATCCAGATCACCTTGCGCAGGAAGTAGACCACCGCGCCGATGTCGAAGAACTCGGTCCTCAGCGACTCCGACCGTAGATCGACCACCTCCAAGCCCGCGCCGGCAGCGGCCGCCACGGCTCGGTCCGGGTGGCGGCTTTCGCGGGCCTCGGATGGTTGCGGGCCCAGGAAGAACTCGACCAGCTCGAACACGCTCGCCGGGCCGACCTGCTGCGAGAAGTAGCTGCCGCCGGGACGCAGCACGCGAGCGATCCCGGCCCAATCAGTCGTCACCGGATGACGGCTGGAGACGAGGTCGAACACGTCGTCCCCGAAGGGGAGGTCGTCGGTGGCCACGACCACGACCCCGCGTGGGCGCAAGCGAGCCGAAGCGCGCGCGACGTTCGGCGGCCACGACTCGGTCGCCGCCATCAAGGGCGGCAACGAAGGACAGCCGTCCAGGACTTCACCGCCGCCGGTCTCGACGTCCAGCGCCGCCTCGACCCTGGCGAGCCGTGAACCCAGCAGGCGTTGGTAACCCCAGGACGGCCGCTGTTCGGTGGCGCGGCCGTCGAGCCAGGAGAAGTCCCAGCCGTCCACCGAAACCGCTTCGGCTTCGGAGACCAGCGCGTCGAACTTCGACTGCCGCACCGGCGGCGGAGGTACCGGCTTGGCCAGCGCGACGGCTTCGAACTCCACCACCACCGGGCCGCGCCGGGTCTCCACCGTGCACGTCGTCGAGTCGCGGGCCACCAGGTTGCCGAGCGCGTCGGTGAACCCGCCCTCGATCCGGTAGCGCACCACGACCCGCGTGCCGAGCGGCAGGTCCCGCAGCAGCTTCACAGCCGCGCGCTCAGCTCGTCGTCGGACGGTTCGACCAGGAAGCTGCCGTCGTCCCACACGATCGTGGGAATCCGGCGCGCGCCGTCCTGCAGCTCGCGGACCCGGGCTTCGGCCGCCGCGTCCGCCTCGACGTCCACATAGGAATACTCGACGCCCTCCCGGTCGAGCAGCGCGCGGCTGCGCTTCACGTCCGGGCACCAGGAAGCGCCGTACACGGTCAAACTCACGAAACAACCTCCGAAACAGCGTCGGGAACGGGTGCAGGGTGCCCCAGCTCGGTCAACCACCCGCGGAACACGCGGTGCAGTGCCTCCGCCCCGACGACCTCGCCGAGCGGCGGCAGCTCCCGCGGGTGCACCACGAAGCCGCGCTGCTGCGGCCCGCCCAGTCCCCCGTGCGAGCCGACGTGGGTCTCGAACGGGGAGGCCTGGTCGGACTCCGGGTCGTAGCGGCTGTTGATCATCACGTCCGCGCAGTGCGGGAACGTGTCGACGCGGCGGATCAGGTCCGCCGCGTGCGGGCCGTACGGCAGCAGCGGGTCCTCGCCGATCACCACGCCCGTCGCCAGCCGGTGCAGGCCGTCGCGGCCCAGGACCACCGGGCCGAACTCGCGGCTGCGGACCAGCAGGAACCCGACCCCGGGGTGATCCACGAGTGACGGCAGCAGGTCGGGGAACTCGCGCTCGATCGTCTCCAGCTCGACGCGGCCCTCGTGCTCGGTGAACGACACCATCGCCACGTGCCCGGACACCACCGCCACCACACCCGGCGCCACGCGGGTCACCGCGCCCGGCGAACCGGACGTCGTGCGCGGCCGGTCGTCGGCGCACTCCGCGTTCTCCACCCGGGCGCGCAGCCGGCGCGCGATCAGGCCGCCGCTCCTCGTCGCCTCCGCCAGCGCCGCGTTGATCTGCCAGCTCTCGGCCTGCCGCCGCTTCCCGGCGGACGCCGACGGCGAACCGCCGCACAGCCGTCCGACGTACGCCTCGATCGTCTCGCCGAACCGTTGTGAGAACGCCTGTCCTTGCGTCTGGCCGTGGTCCGACAGCGCGACGACGTGGTAGCGGCGCGGGGCGAGCCGCGAAGCCCGGTGCAGCCGCGCGATCTGCTGGTCGATCGAGCGCAGCACCGCCAGCGTGTCGAACCGCTCGATGCCGGAGTGGTGCGCGACCTCGTCGTAGCCGAGGAAGTCCGCGTACACCACCGGGCGCCCGGCCAGCATGTCGCCGAGGATGGCCGACACGACGACATCGCGCGCGATCACCGTCGTGCCCGGCCGCGCGAGCGGGTACCAGCCGCCGCGCGGGACCCGCGGCACGACGCCCGCGCGGCGCTGGCGCACCGACGCGCTGATCTCGCGGAAGACGTCGGCGAGCGCGACGACGAACGTGCGCAGCGCGTTGATCGGGTTCGCGAAGTAGGCGTAGTAGCCCGCGCCGAGGCGGTCGCGGCGGCGGTGGCGCAGGGTCTTCGGCACCAGCACGGGGATCGAGCTCATGGTGAGGCTGACGTGGTCGGCGTCGCCGGAGAACAGGTTCCCGTGGCTCGCCCCGCCGCCGGAGAGCAGGCCCTTCCCGTCCGAGTGACGCCGTTCGATCTCGGCCGCGTCGGTCGGGTGCGCGCACGCCATCACGTGGTCGCGATCCTTTTCGTACCAGCGGAAACCGAGGATGTCGTGGTTGGAGCCGTGCAGGATGCCGCAGACGCTCGCGCCGGTCTGCGAGCTCCAGTCGGTGTGCCACGGCGTCAGCGTGTGGCTGCCTTCGGCGAGCCAGGCGGCGAACGTCGGCATGTCGCCGTCGCGGATCGCGCGGCGGACGGTGTCGTGGCCGAGACCGTCGATCTGCAGGAACAGCACGCCGGGCGGCTGTTCGCCGGCGCCGGGCGCGGGCGTGTGCCGGCGGCGGCGGTTGGCGCGCCGGAAGAAGATCTCGTCCTCGTCGATGGCCAGCACGGCCGAGATGAGCGCGCCGACCCCGGCCATGGCCACGGTGACGATCACCGCCGTCCGGAAGCCGTCGAGCTCGACGCCCGGCACGGTCCCGAACACGGCGAGCGTCCCGGCGCCGAGCAGCAGGAAGCCGAAGAGGCCGAAGGTGAAGAAGGCCAGCGGGTAGGCGATGCGCATGACCAGCGGCCAAACGACGCCGGCGAGCAGCCCGAGCAGCAGCGCGCACACCGTCGGCTGCCACCAGTGCGTCATCCGGAAGCCGGGCAGGAGGACGTCGAGCAGGCGCAGCGCTCCGGTCACCGCGGCCCACACCAGCAGGACGCGGGCGACGGCCCGGCCACCCCGCAGCAGCCTGCCCTTCGGCGCGGACGTCGTCACACTCGCTCCTTGGTCTTGCGCCGCCACTTCGCGACCAGGTTCGCCAGCACGGTGACCAGCAGGACCAGCACCGTCGCCAGCACGGTCGCGATGATCGGCGAGTCGAAGATGCCTCCGCTGACGATGCCGAGCAAGCTGTACGCGCTCGCCCACAGCACGCACGCGACGAGCGCGGCGGGCAGCAGGCGCCGCCACGGGTAGCCCAGCGCGGCGGCGGCCAGCAGCACCGGGATCCGGCCGGCCGGGACGAGCCTGCCGATCACGACGAGCTGCCAGCCGCGGCGGGCGAACTGGTCACGGGCCTTCTCCAGCCGTTCGGCGGGCTGGCGGCGGCTGATCCAGCGGAACGCGGCTTCGCTGCCGAAGCGCGGGATCCCGAACGTCACGACGTCGCCGACGTACGCGCCCAGCGTGGCCACGACGATGACCAGCGGCAGGGACAGGTGGCCGGTGGTGGTCGCGACGGCGGCCGCGGCGCCGACCACCGCGCCGGTGGGCACGATCGGGATGATCGAGCCGAGCAGCACGCCGCCGAACAGCGCCGGGTACCCGATGGCGGCCGGGTCGGTCCAGTTCACGCGCGGTCCTCGCGAGCGGGGAGCACGACGTCGGCGCCGGGCTCGGTGAACAGGACTTCGGTGGCGACGCCCTGGTTGCGCACCTCGGCGGCGAACACCCGGGGCGGGTCGGCGAGCAGCCTCCGCATCCGCGCGGTGCGTTTCAGCCCGGGCACGGCGAGCGTGCCCCAGTGCACGGGCACGACGGCGCGGGCTTGGACGATCCCGGCGGCTGTCGCGGCGCGGGCCGGGTCCAGGTGACCCGGCCCGAGGTTCGGCCCCCAGCCCCAGACGGGCAGCAGGGCGACGTCCACCGGGCCGAAGTCCGCCATTTCGTCGAAGAGGTCGGTGTCGCCCGCGTGGTAGATCTTCGTGTCCCCGGTGCGGATCAGGTGCCCGATCGCCGGGCTCTGCGGACCGTGGGTGAGCCGCGGGCCCCAGCGGTGCCCGGAGTGGACGGCCTTCGTCGCGGTGATTTCCAGCGCGCCCTCGGTGAGGGTCTCGCCCGGCGCGATCTCCTCGACGTTCGCGAAGCCCTTCTTGGCGAGCCAGGCCCCGGCCCCGCGCGGGACGACGATGCGGGTGCGCCGGCCGAGCAGCTCGAGGGACGGCAGGTGCAGGTGGTCGCCGTGCAGATGCGAGAGGAGGACGAGGTCGACGTCTTCGTAGGTCTCACGGGCCGGCACCGGCACGACGCGGGTCAGGCCCCCGACGCGCGCGGTGAGCACGGGATCGGTCAGCACCACCCGGCCGCCGAGGTCGATCCGGACCGTCGAATGGCCGAGGAAACGCAGGTTGAAGCCGCTCACGCTGTCGAGTATCGCCCCCTCCCCGGACGAATGCCCGGCGGAGTGGCGCGAACGACGCTGCCCGGTGACGGCGGGTCAGCGCGGGTGTCGCCGTCGCGCCCGCGCTCGCCCGGCCCACCGGAGGCGCAGGCGACGGCGGGTCCGGCGCCACCTCGCCCGGAGGTCCGTGCGGAGCGCTTGCTCGGCTTCGCGGTGCATGCCGATCTCGTGCAGCAGCTCGGCGACCCGGATCTGCTTGTCCGTCGGCACTTCAGCGACCGGCGGGCAGCAGCGAGGAGATCCGCAGCGACGACGTCCCGATGCCCGTCGGACCGCCGAAGCGGGGGTGGTGACCGAGCTCGGTCTCGCGGTACCGGCCGGCGTTCTCGTGCCAGTGCGCTGTCCCGGCCAGCCAGTTCCGGAGCGCCTCGACGTAGGCCGCCGGCAGGTCGGGGGCCGCGGCCGCCGCGTGCCGGAACTCCGCGAGCCGCGCCTCGGCCAGGTCCGCGACGATCCGGAGGGCCCGGTCCTCGGGGCAGCCGAGGAAGTTCCGCACCACCAGCACGCCGTTGTTCAGCTCGCCCTCGAACCGGATCTCCTTGCGGTGGGAGCGGAGGTCGTTGAGCAGCCCGGCGTAGTCGGCCGCGGTGTGCTCGAGGGTCTGCGCGGCCCGGCCGCCGCGCGCCCCGGGAGGCAGCGTGAGGCTCATCGAAAGCTCCACGCCGAACGTCCGGCGCCGCATCTCGACGTGGTCGATCGGGTCCGGGATCCGGTTCTGCGCCAGGTTCGCCAGCTTCCACAGCCAGCTCGACGTCATCGACGCGACCGCACGGCGCACGGCGGGCAGGTCCGGCGTCCTCGGCCGGAGATCGGCGAGCGCGGCTTCGAGGGGGCCCAGCGGCGCGGGCGGGTCGTCGCCCAGGAGCAGCGTCAGGCGTTCGTGGCAGGCCTTGGCCGCGGCGAGGTCCCGCGTCGCGCCGAACACCTCCTGGAAGTGGTCGTCGGCGTACGTGCTCCAGGTCAGCCAGTCGGCGATGACGTCGAGCTCCGCCGCCGTCGCGTCCGGCCGGATACCCGCCGCGCACAGCGGCAGGTCGGCGGCGCGCAGCTTGCGTTCGTCCCACACGACACCGTCGAGGAGCCCGGTGCTCCGCGCCCAGTCGACGTTGCGGCGGCGGCCGGACTCCAGGTGCGGGCTCAGCCGCACCGGGAGCGGCGGCTCCACGGCCGGCCGGGACGCCGAAACGGCGCCGAACGGCGGGTGGCTGTAGGCCCGCAGCCGTCGCGGAGCCGTCGTGAGCAGCGACGAGAGGATCGGCCCGCGGCCGTCGAGCGCGCCTTCGTTCATGTACCGGCCGGACCGCAGGTGCCACTCGTGGCCGCCGGACTGCCAGTCCTGGAGGCCCTTGACGTAGGCGAACGTCGCCGCGCGGGCGGCCGGGTCGACGCCGTGCTCGTCGAACAGCGCGGGCACCTCGGTGAGCGCGGTGTGCTCGAACTGGTGCAGGCGCGAGGTGATGAGGTCGTTGACGGCGTCGGCCGCCTCCTGCGTGGTGAGCCCGAGGAACTTCTCGACCACGAGCACGCCGTTGGACAGCTCGCCTTCGTCCTGCACTTCGCGTTGGTAGGAGAAGAGGTCGTTGCGCAGGTGGACGCCGTCGGCGAAGCAGTCGCGCAGGACTTCGAGGGGCCGCGACGCGGCGATCTCGTCCGGCACCTCGGCGTGCACCGAGTGCTCGACGAGGTTCGCCGACCACGGCGCGCCGCCGACCTTCCGCCGCATCTCGACGTATTCGATCGGGTTGGCGAGCCGGCCCTCGTTGATGTTGGCCAGCTCCCACAACGACTCTTCGAGCAGCGCCTTCGTGCTCTCGACGAACCGGCGCCGCCACGCGGCCGAGCGGTGCGGGACCGTCCGGTCCCACAGGTCGGCCAGGCCGCGCTCGACCGGGTTCTCCGGTGTCGCGGTGATCTCGCCTCCGGCGGGCATGAACAGCGCGATCCGGTCGAGGTGGGCGCGCGCATTTTCGATGTCGCCGGTGCGCTTGTAGAGCTCGAGGAAGTGGTCGTCGAAGTAGAAGACCCAGACGTACCAGTCGGTGATCAGGTCGAGCTCGTCCGCGCCGGCGTCCGGGTGGGTGTAGGCGCAGAGCAGCGCGTAGTCGTGGGAGTCGAGGTCGTGCTCGTCCCAGATGACGGTGCCGTGCTGCGGGACGCCGACCATGTCCATCCCGTACGCCCACGCCTTGCTGTGCGTGCGCGCCCGCTCGAGGTGCGGGTTCACCCGCGCCGGGTAAGGCATGTAGAACTCGGGGAGGACGAACGGCTGCTGAGGCACGCAGTGAGGCAACCAAACGAGGCCGGTGCCCGCCAAGGGAAGCAGCCCGGTTGCACACGAACGGGCCGCGCGCGTCCCCCGGCCGGCCCAGCGGTGTGCACGGGCCGGTCGGCACGCGGCAGCCCGCCGTCGCACGATGGAGGACGTACCCGACCGAGGAGAACCGATGACCGAGACCCGAGTGGTCGACAACCCCGACGAAGGCCGCTACGAGATCTGGGCCGGGGACAAGCTGGCGGGGTCCGCGTTCTACGACCTGCGCGGCGACCTCACGGTGTTCACCCACACCGAGATCGACGACGCCTTCGCGGGCCAGGGGCTGGGCAAGGTCCTGGCCGCCGCCGCGCTGGACGACGTCGTCGCGAAGGGCCGGACGATCGTGCCGGTCTGCCCGTTCGTCGCCGGATATCTGCGGAAGAACCCGGGCTACGAGGACCACGTTCGCTGGCCGAAAGGGTGATTGTTACGCCGAACGTGGCAGCGTCACTGGGCTGTTCGGGTCTGAGTTGAGAGGTATGTCCGGATCGATTGGTTATTAACCAACCTTAGTCGGTGGTGCGTTGGTTGCTCGGCAACGAAAGTGACCGGCGCAGGCTTCGAACCGGCAAACTGGAGGAAGTTGATGACTCCCCGGAAAACCGCCCTCAAGACCTTCGCCGTCTTGTCGGCCGCCGCGCTGACGTCCGGCGTGTGCGCGTCGGCGGCCACCGCGTCCCCCCAGGCCTTCGCCCAGGTGCAGGCCGCCGCGATCAGCAACGCCACCCAGGTCGCCGACTCGCTGGGTGCCACCTCGGGTGGCATCTACCTGGAGAACGGCAAGGCCGTCGTGAACGTCACCGATGACGCTTCGGTGCAGAAGGTCGAGGCCGCCGGCCTCACCGCGAAGAAGGTCAAGCACACCTTCGCGGCGCTGACCGGCGTCAAGAACCAGCTGGACGCGGTGAAGAACGTCCCGCAGACCGCGTGGGGCATCGACACCAAGACCAACCAGGTCGTGGTGAAGGTCTACGACGCGGCCAGCAAGGGCACCGCCGACAAGGTCGCCGCGGCCGCCGCCCAGTACGGCGACAGCGTCCGGGTCGAGCACCGCACCGGCAAGCTTTCGCTCTACATCGCCGACGGCGACGCGATCCAGAACGACCAGGGCCGCTGCTCCCTCGGCTTCAACGTGACGCGCGGCGGCGAGCCGTTCCTGCTCACCGCGGGCCACTGCACCAACCTCGGCGGTACCTGGGCCGGCGGCGACGTCTCCGGCGCGCAGGTCGTCGAAAGCGACTGCCCGGGAGCCGACTCCGGTCTGCTGACCCGTCCGAACGGCTCCGGCCCCGGCGAGATCAACACCGGCCAGGCGATCACGAGCGCGGCGACCCCGACGGTCGGCGAGCAGATGCAGAAGCAGGGCTCGACCACCGGTGGCGGCAGCGGCGAGGTCACCTCGGTCGACGAGTCGGTCAACTTCGACGTCGGCGTCCTGAACCACGAGTTCGGCACCACCGCGCACACCGACCACGGCGACTCGGGCGGCCCGGCCTACGACGGTTCGAAGGGCCTCGGCACGCTGTCCGGCGGCGACACCGTGACCAGCTACTTCTACCCGCTCACGCTGGAGCTGCAGAGCTACGGCCTCGAGCTCGCCTGACAAGACCCGCAGGGCCCCTTCACACGCGTCGAGGGCGTGTGAAGGGGCCCTGTTTCCCTTTCAGAGCCGCTTCGCGCGGTAGACGGCGTCGGTGTGGTGGCCCTCGCCGCGCGTCTCGCAGGTCTCGACGATCCACTCCCAGGCGTCGCCGAGGAAGTTCGTGATCTCCTCCGGCTCGAAGAACAGCTCCAGCGGCGGCGCCTGGCCGTCGAACTCGCGCATGGCCTTCGGCGAGTGCCCGACGACCAGCAGCGAGCCGCCGGGCCGGACGGCCGCCGCGGCCGCCGTGAAGACGTCGCGGCGCAGGTCCGGCGGCAGGTGCATGTACTGCGCGGAGATCAGGTCGTACTGCTCTTCCGGCTGCCACTTCAGGATGTCGCGGTGCAGCCAGCGGACCTCCACACCGGCCTCCTTCCCGGCTTCCTCGGCGCGGGCGAGCGCGATGGTCGAGATGTCGGCGCCGTCGACCGTCCAGCCCTGCTTCGCGAGCCAGATCGCGTCCCCGCCTTCGCCGCAGCCGAGGTCCAGGGCGCGCCCGGGTTTCAGCCCGGCGACCTCGGAGCTGAGGTTGCGGTTGACGTTCCCGCTCCAGATCCGGTGCTCGTCGCGCTGGTAGAGCGCTTCCCAGAAGTCCTGCTTGAGCATGTTCTCGACGGTCATCGGCTGGTCGTGCGTGTGCGCCATGGCTCCTCCTCGGTGACGTCCCCCAGCATGCGGAGGACGTCACCGAAGAGGCAAATCGTGTTGCCGATCCGGCAACTCAGGCCGTGCCGTACACCTGCATCTCGTACAGCGAGTAGCCGTACGACGTGCCGCGCGTGACGCCGTTCATCCGCACGTAGCGGCCGCTGCCGGCCAGGCCGGTGAGGTCGTCGGTGGCACCGTTGCCGGTCGTGGTGCTGTAGATCGTCGTCCAGGTCGTGCCATCGGCCGAGGTTTGGATGCTGTACGCCTTCCCGTACGCGGCTTCCCAGCTCAGCTTGACGTGCGAGACCGCCTTGGTGGCGCCGAGGTCGACGCGCAGCCACTCGTTCGCGGAGCCTTCCTTCGACGCCCAGCGCGTGCTGGTCAGGTTGCCGTCGAAGGCCGCGCTCGCCGGGTAGGACGACGACTCCGTCGACGACGCCGTCGCGGTCTTGCCCTGGGAGAGCAGGCTTTCGGTGCCGCCGCCGGTGACCGTGACGCCGAGCGAAGCGGTCTTCGTCCCGCCGGTGATGGTGATCGTCGCCGAGCCCGGGCTCGCGGTCGCGACAGCGGTGACCGTGGCGGTCGAGGTTCCGCCGGCCGGCACCGACGCCGGGGAGAAGGACACGGTGACGCCCGCGGGAGCGCCGCTCGCGGACAGCGTGACGGCGTCCGTGGAGGTGACGGTGGCCGTCGCCGACGCCCCCGGCGCGACCGACACCGCCGACGGCGTCACGCCGAGGCCGCTCGGGGTCCCGGCCGCGGTGAACGTCCAGCGGGCCTGCGTGCCGGAGCAGCTGCCCGCGGTGAGTGTCGTGCCCGAGGCGCGGAAGCACTTCTTGCTCGTCTGGATGTCGGAAATGGTGCCGTCGGGGTTGATCGACCACTGCTGGGCCGGCCCGCCGGTGCAGGTCTGCAGCACGATCGAGCTGCCGGAGATGCCCGCGCACTTGTCGTCGATCACCAGGAAAGCGCCGTGGAAGGTGAAGCGCTGGGCGTCGGTTCCGGTGCAGGCGGCGACTTTCAGCGTCGTCCCGCTGCTCGGGGCTTCGAGGCACGTGCCGGTCGAGTTGTTCTTGTACTGGCCGACGGTCGTGTTCGGCTGGGCCCCGCCCCAGCACTCGCCGGTGCTGGTGTTGAAGATCGGCGTCGCGTCGTAGTCCTCGTTCGACGGCGGGTCGACGACCACCGGCTCCATCACCGGTGTGTTGTCGGCGTTGTAGTGCGTGAGCGCGTCTTCGCAGTCGATCGCGTCGAAGGCGCTGCCGCCCTTGCCGCCGAGCCAGAGGTCGATGTGCCGCAGGCCGGGGCCGCCGTTCGGGCCCTTGCTGTTCCAGTCGTCGGAACACTCGTCGCAGCCGTCCTCCATGATGAAGTACTTCTTCACCCGCGGGACCCAGACCTTGGTGCCGGGCTTCAGTTCGTCGCTGCTGGTGGCGAAGGTGATCGGGTCGGCGTAGCTGCCCTTGCCGCCCGCGGTGTCGTGGATCTTCGGGTAGGCGATGTCGCCGCCGGGCGGGGTGTTGTCCCACCAGCCGTAGAAGGTGAGGAAGGTGGGCTGCGTGGTGGCCGCGTTCGCGGTGGTCGCGCCGGCGAGGGCGGAGGCCAGTGCGAGGAACAGGGTCACGACGAGCACGAGAGCGCGCCGGGTCATGCTGCCTCCGGGAAGGGGTGGGCGGACGATGACGTGCGGCGTTCGTTCAGGTTCGCCGGACGGCGGCTCGCCGTCAAGACCTATTCGTAAAGTTTCCTAACGAATCCGGTTCTCGTGTCCCGGTCGGCGGGAAAGTCGAGCGGGGGCCCGCTTTCGTCGGCGAAGATGGCGCCATGAGCGAACAGCGGGAAGTCGTGGTCACCGGGGGCGGCACGGGCATCGGGCTGGCGATCGCCGCCCGGTTCGCGGCGGCGGGAGAGCGGGTGACCGTCACGGGACGGCGCAAGGACGTCCTCGAAGCCGCGGCGGAACGGCTCGGCGCGCGGGCGGTGGCGTTCGACGCGAGCGACCCGGCGGCGGTGCAGGCCGCGCTGGCGGAGCTGCCGGGCCGGGTGGATGTCCTGGTCAACAACGCCGGCGGCAACACCGATCGCGTCCGCGAAGCCCCGGCGCCGGGCGACCTCGCCGGGCTGGCCGACGCGTGGCGCGCCAACTTCGAGGCCAACGTCGTTTCCGCTGTTCTCGTGACGGCCGCGCTGAAGCCGCGCTTCGCGGACAACGTGCGGGTCGTGACGCTCGGCTCCATCGCGGCGAAGCAGGGCTCCGGCTCGTACGGCGCGGCGAAAGCGGCCGTCGAAGCGTGGAACACCGACCTCGCACGCCAGCTCGGCGCCGGCGGTTCGGCCAACGTCGTGGCGCCCGGCGTCACCCTCGACACGGAGTTCTTCCACGGCACGGTCACCGAAGAATGGGTCGAGGCGCGGGTTTCCGTCGCGTTCGACAAGCGCGCCGGGCGTCCGGAAGAAGTCGCGGAGACCGTGCAGTTCCTCGCCTCGCCGGGAGCCGGGCACATCACGGGACAGGTCGTGCACGTGAACGGCGGTGCTTACGGGGCCCGCTAGGCCATTCCGGTCGGAAGTGGGTCGATCGTCCCACGACGGCGCCGGTTCTCTCCATGGTGGAAGTGACCTGACCACCGCAAGAGAGGTGTGATCCGCCGTGACGGCAGCATCCGAAACCCCGGCCCTCCCCACGGCACGACCGGCCGGATGCCCGTACGACCCGCCCGGGAACTACGCCACGCTGCGGGAAACCGCGCCGACGTCGCAGGTGCGCTGCCCGGCGGGCATGGACGCCTGGCTGGTGACGCGCTACCGCGACGTCCGCGCGGTGCTCGCCGACCGCACGATGAGCTCGCGCGGCGCGTCCTCGGTGCACGTCAAGCCCGACGCCGACCTCGACGAGGAGGTCAGTCCCGGGTCCATCATCCAGCTCGACGGCGCCGACCACGCCCGCATCCGGAAGATGGTGATCGCGGAGTTCACCGTGCGGCGCGTGGAGGCGATGCGCGGCTACGTCCAGGAACTGGTGGAGAGCCACCTCGACGCGATGCTCGCCAAGCCGGGTCGCGCGGATCTGGTGCGGGACTTCGCGTTGCCGATCCCGTCGCTGGTGATCTGCGAGCTGCTCGGTGTCCCGTACGCGGATCGGTCGCGTTTCCAGCGGCAGAGCGGGTTCCTGGTCAGCACCGACGCCACGCCCGAAGAGGGGAAGCAGGCGTACGACGAGCTTTCCGGCTTCCTGGCGGAACTGTTCACCGACCGGCAGCGGAATCCGCAGGACGACCTGTTCAGCAGGCTGATTTCCCGCGGCGCCGCCGCCGGTGACCCGCTCACGATGGAAGAGCTGGTCGTGCTCGGGCTGAGCCTCCTGGTGGCCGGCCACGAGACGACGGCGAACATGATCGCGCTCAGCGCACTGGTGCTGCTGGAACACCCCGCCCAGCGCGACGTCGTGCTCGCCGCGCCCGAGCGCGCGATCGAGGAGCTGCTGCGGTACCTGTCGGTCGTCCAGTTCGGCGTGCTGCGCTACGCGACCGAGGACGTGCAGGTCGGTTCCCGGTCGGTGAAGGCGGGGGAGTGGCTGGTGGCGGCGTTGAACTCGGCCAACCGCGACGAGGAGCTGTTCCCCGGCGGCGACAAGCTCGACTTCCACCGCGAGTCGCCGCGCACGCACGTCGCGTTCGGGTTCGGCGCGCACCAGTGCGTCGGGCAGCAGCTGGCCCGCGTCGAGCTGCAGGAGGCGTTGACGCGGCTGTTCCGCCGGGTGTCGGACCTGCGGCTCGCGGTGCCGCGGGAGTCGTTGGCGTACAAGCACAACACGCTGGTGTACGGCTTGCGGGAGCTGCCCGTCGCCTGGGGGTGAGAATGGCGGCATGAGCACATCACCGGCCCGGCGGCTGTGGGCGGCCGTGGAACCGTTGCACGCGGTCGTCTACTTCGCGCCGGAGACGGCGTCGGCGGCGAAGGAGGCCGGCCTGCGGGGGTACTGGATGGGGTACTTCGCGGGCCGCCTCGCGCCGCTGGGCCCGATCGGTCCCACGGCGGCGACGGCGGTGTTGTTCGGCTTCGCCCCGGCGATGGTGGCGCGGGCGCTGCCGGACGCGTGGTCGTTCGCCTCGCCTTCCGCGGTGCTTCGCGCTCGGCTTTCGTCCGTCGAGGCCGCTCTTTCGCGCGTCTTGGGTTCCGCGGGCCACTCCGAGCTGGCGTCGCTGCTGGAGCGGGCGGTTGCGGCGTGCCGGTTCGACGGGCGCCCGCTGGCGGCGGCGTGGTCGGCGGTGCCGCGGCCGCCGGGGGTGCTCGGCCGCCTGTGGCTGGCGGCGACGGTGCTGCGCGAGCACCGCGGCGACGGCCACGTCCTGGCGGCGGTCCACGCGGGCTTGACGGGCCTGGAGACGACGCTGACCCACATCGGCGACGGCGTGATCGAGCGTGGCGACGTCCAGCCCCACCGAGGCTGGTCCGACGCGGAGTGGACGGCGTCGGTTTCGGCGTTGCGGACCCGCGGCCTGCTGGACGCGTCCGGCCGCCTGACCCCGGCCGGCGCGGCGGTGCGGCGCGGGATCGAGGAGGACACGGACCGGCTGGCGGCGGCCCCGGTGGAGGCACTCGGCCCGGCCGGCCTGGCGCGGCTGCTGGAGCTGGCGGTGCCACTCGGTCGGGCGGTGGTGGACGCGGGGGTGGTCCCGGTCCCGAACCCGATGGGTGTTCCGCGTCCGTGAGTGTCGATTTCCGGGGGGCTTGTTCGACGCACCGGTGAACGCACCCGGACCTCGGAGGGACCCATGACGTTGCTCGCCGGCAAGAACGCGGTCGTGTACGGCGGCGGAGGTCGCATCGGCGCGGCCGTGGCCACGGCTTTCGCCGCGGAAGGCGCTCGAGTCTTCCTCGCGGGCCGCACCCGCGCACGGCTGGAGGAGGTCGCTTCGCACATCCGCGCGGAGGGCGGCTCGGCCGAGGTGGCGGAGGTGGACGCCCTGGACGAGCGGGCGGTCGACGACCACGCGTCCGCGGTCGCGGCCGAGGGCGGCCTGGACATCTCGTTCAACCTCGTCTCTCATGGCGACGTCCAGGGCACGCCCCTGATCGACATGGCAGTGGCGGACTACGAGCGCCCGGTCCTGACGGCGGTCCGAACCCAGTTCCTGACGGCCCGAGCGGCGGCCCGCCACATGGTGAAGCAGGGGTCCGGAGCGATCCTGTTCTTCGGTGGCGCGGGCGAACCGGTCCGGGAGTTCGCGGTGGGCGGGCTCCAGGTGGCGTTCCACGCGCTCGAGGCGATGCGCCGCCAGCTGGCGGCCGAGCTGGGCCCGCAGGGGGTACGGACGGTGACGCTCCGAACGGGCGGAATCCCGGAGACCCTCCCGGCGGAGTTCCGTGGCCGCGAGGAGCTGGAGCGGAACATCGCGGGCAAGACAATGCTCGGCCAGGCGGCAACATTGGCCGACGTGGGCGCGGTGGCGGCGTTCGTGGCATCGGACCGGGCAAGGACGATGACGGCCTCAACGGTCAACATAAGCTGCGGCGCCCTGGTGGACTAGCGAGGGTCGCGGTGAGCCGGGGAGGGCTTTCGGGGCGGCCCGGCTCGCCGCCGCCCCCGGACCCGTGGCGTACTCGGTCATCGCCGGTCGCCTTCGCGACGCGAAGCGGCTGTTGGTCGTCGACCAGCAGCCGCGCTGATCCGCGGTCGGCCTCGTTCAGCCGGGTCACCCGCGCGCCGGCGAGCGCTGGTAGTGGCAACCGGCCACCCACCCGCGCAACCGGCCGGCCGTCAGCCCGCGCTCATCGGCGTGCCGTGATCTGCTGCACCGTCCATCCGTTGCCGTCCGGGTCGGCGAAGTGCACGAAACCCACGTTGTTCAGGTCCGCTTCTCCGTCCCAGGTGCCCATGCCGTGGACCTGGATCTCGCTGACCTCGACGCCGCGCTCGGTGAGCATCGCGTGCGCCTTCGGCAGGTCGTTGACCACCAGCTGGAGGCCCTTCAGCGACCCCGGCGGCATGTCGGGCACCGCGCCGCGGCCGAACACCACCGAGCAGCCCGACCCCGGTGGGGTCAGCTGCACGATGCGGACGCCCTCGGCGGGCGTCACGTCGTGGTCGAGGGTGAATCCGACCTGGTCCGCGTAGAACGCCTTCGCGCGGTCCACATCGGACACCGGCACCACGACCACTTCGAGCGTCCACTCCATCGCGCGTCCTTCCGTCGGCCAAGCCAGGCGGAGCACACGCTACCCGTGCCCGGGGTGTTCGCGTACCGCTCGTCAATCCTCCGCGATCAGCCGCCGCACCGCGTCCACCACGAGCTCGCGCCGTTGCTCGCGGGAGAGGGTGTTGCGCACGCCGAGTTCCGAATTGGTCGTCGCCCACGCCGTCGAGATCGACTGGATCAACACCAGCAGCTCCATGGGCGTGTAGTGCTTGGACAGTCTCCCTTCATCCTGGGCTCGTTGCAGGTCGAACAGCCGGATTTCGTTGGCCAGCACGATCTCCGTGACCCACTTGCCGTCGGGTCGCTCCAGCCGGTGCCAGACCGCCAGCCGCAGCGTTTCCGGCTGCTCTTCGTACCGGTCGAAGAGCTTCCCGGCGTAGCCCGGCAGGTCGTCGGCGTCGACCGGGACTTCCATGACGAACTTGCCGACCGACTCGCCGAAGACCGTGTCGAACAAGCTGTCCTTGTTGATGAAGTACTTGTAGAGCATCGCCTTGTTGCAGCCGGCGGCGTCCGCGATCCGGTCCACACGGGCGCCCGCGATGCCCCGTTCCGCGAACTCCTCCGTGGCGGCGGCGAGGAGTCGCCGCTTCGTCTCCGCCGCATCTCTCATGCCGGCCAATATAGCAACTAACTGGTTGGTTGACAAACTCGCCAAGCCGGTGTTTTCTGGAAGCAACCAACCGGTTGGTTAGCCGGTTCGAGCGAGCGAGGAGAAGAGCGTCATGAGCAGGACTTGGCTGATCACCGGCAGTTCCCGGGGGTTCGGGCGGGAGCTGGCCCGGGTCGCGCTCGAGGACGGTGACCGGGTGGTCGCCACCGCGCGCCGGCCGGAGCAGCTGAAAGATCTGGTGGCCGAACACGGTGACAACGTCCGGGTGTTCGCGCTGGACGTCACGGACCCCGCGGCCGCGCGAGAGGCCGTTGCCTTCGCGGTGCGTGAGTTCGGCGGGCTCGACGTCGTGGCCAACAACGCCGGTTACGCGAACAGTGCGCCCATCGAGGACATGCCGGAGGACGACTTCCGGGCCCAGGTGGAGGCCAATTTCTTCGGCGTCGTCAACGTCACGCGCGCGGCGCTGCCGGTGTTCCGCGAGCAGGGCTCGGGGCACTTCCTGCAGTTCTCCTCGGTCGGCGGCCGGGTCGGCGGCTCGCCGGGGCTGGGTGCCTACCAGGCGGCGAAGTTCGCCGTGGAGGGGTTCTCCGAGGTGCTCAACGCGGAGGTGAAGCCGTTCGGCGTGAAGGTCACGATCGTCGAGCCGGGCGCGTTCCGCACGGACTGGCAGGGCGTCTCGATGGAGCGCGCACCGGTCCGCCCGGAGTACGACGCCTCGGTGGGCGAGATGCACCGCCTCCGCGACGCGACCGATGGCAAGCAGGCGGGCGACCCGGCTCGCGGAGCCCGCATCCTCGCCGACGTGGTCCGGCTGGACGCGCCACCGCTGCGCCTGTTGCTCGGCGCGGACGCGGTCGAAGCCGTGCAACGGTCGGACCGCGCGCGGGGAGCCGAGGTGGAGGAATGGGCCGAGGTGAGCCGATCCGCGGCGTTCGCCGCGAACTGAGCGGCCGGCGCGGACAAGGAGGGCGATGGGAGCTGACTGGGCGCCCTGGGGAACGGCGCCGGGTAGGTGGCGAGTTGCGGCTCTTCGGCCACGCGTCGAGCCGGGCGGGACCTTGCCGAGCGCGCCGGTGAGGTGACCTCACCCCTGGGCTGACTCCCGCTGCTCGACCACCAGCCGCTGGTGCCGGGCCGCGCGGACGCGGTCGCCGCAGGTTGTCGAACACCAGCGGCGGCGGGCGTGCTCGCGGAAGAAGAACCGTACGCAGCCGTGGGCCTCGCACGGGCGCACCAAGGGGCCGAGGTCGCCGGTGACCACCTCGATCGCGTCGCGGGCCAGGGCGGCCAGAGCCGCCGAAAGGCTGCCCGGGCTGGCGCTGTGCCACTCGCGGTGGGGCCCCGACGGCCAGGTGAGCTGGGGCGCCGCGGCGTCGGCGCGGGCGGCCGCGTTCACCGTCTCCACCGCGCCGGTCGACGGTGCGCGGTCTTCGGCCAGGGCGGCCAGCAGTTCGCGGACGGCCGCGCGGAGGTCCGTGACGCGGCTCAGGTCGTCCGCGGCGAGTGAGGTGGCCGGGGGGAGGCCCAGCCACGACGCGGCCGCGGGCGGCTCGGCCAGGTCGTCGACCTCGCCGCCGGCGCCGAGCCGGCGGGTGTTGACCAGCGCCAGCGCGGGGGAGCGCTCCTCGCCGGGTGCCGCAGTGACCACGTTCGCCTCCCGAAGTTCGGCCCTCATTGTCCAGATCCGTTGACAGTCTACGTCGTCTCATGGATAAATAAGCAAGTAAACATGAGACGTGAGGAGAGACCGATGGTCGCCGTGTATCACCGCTTTGCCACCGTTGCCGGGCGCCGGCTGTTCTACCGGGAGGCCGGGCCCGCCGACGCGCCCACGATCGTGCTGCTCCACGGGTTTCCGACCAGCTCGCACATGTACCGGCACCTCATCCCGGCGCTGGCCGACCGCTACCACGTCGTCGCGCCCGACTACCTGGGCGCGGGCGCGTCCGACGCGCCGCCGGTCGGCGAGTTCGCCTACACCTTCGACGCCCTCGCCGAGCTCACCCTCGGCCTGCTCGACGAGATCGGCCTGGACCGCTTCGCGCTCTACATCCAGGACTTCGGCGCCCCGGTCGGCCTGCGGATCGCGGCCGGGAACCCGGAGCGGGTCACCGCGATCGTCACGCAGAACGGCAACGCCTACGTCGACGGCTTGGGGGCCGGGCTGCCGCAGCGCCTCGCCGCCGGCACGCTGACCGAGGAAGACCTGCGCGGCATGGTCAGCCTCGAAGCCACCAAGGCGCAGTACCTCGACGGCGTGCCCGACCCGGCACTGGTCAGCCCGGACGTCTGGGTCCACGACCAAGCCCTGCTCGACCGGCCCGGCGGCGCCGAAATCCAGATGGCGCTGCTCGCGGACTACCACCACAACATCGGGCTGTACCCGAAGTTCCACGAGTACTTCCGGACCAGCCAGGTCCCGCTGCTGGCCGTCTGGGGAGGCAACGACGGGATCTTCATCGCCGACGGCGCCCGCGCCTACGCCCGCGACCTGCCCGACGCCGAGATCCACCTGCTCGACTCGGGCCACTTCGCGCTCGAAACGCACCTCGACGCCATCGCCGGGTATGTCCGCGGATTCCTCGGAAGGGTGGTGACGCCGTGAAATCCGTTCTCCCTCAACGGGTTCGGTGAGCGGGACACCGGCGCGGCGCCGGTTGACCGGTCCGGCGTCCCGCTCGTAGGGTCGTCCCGAGATCGCCCTGGCTCCAGGTCGGTCCCGGTCCCGGAGAACCCCGCCGTCGTCGTCAGGCATCCGCCTCTGCCTGTGCCGACGGGTCGTTCGACGACGGGCCCGGGCGCGCAGCGGATCGGAGCCTTGGCGGCCGGACGGTGTTCCGCGGAGGCGTGCCGAATCGTCGACCCTCCGCACCGGAAGCGTGGAGGACGGATGACCAGACGGATTCGGGTGGGGGCGATCGTGGTCGCGCTCGTCGCCGGAGCGATCAGCACGGCGGGGCCGGTGCAGGCCGCCGACACCCTGCTGTCCCAGGGAAAACCGGTGACGGCGTCGTCGGCGGGCGGGTGCTGCCCGGCGCCGGCCGCCGTCGACGGCGACTCGGCGACTCGCTGGGCCAGCGCGGCCGGCGTCGATCCGCAGTGGATCTACGTCGACCTCGGCGCGACGGCGCACGTCAGCCGCGTGCGGCTGCAGTGGGACGCCTCGTGCGCGACGGCCTACGAGATCGACACCTCCGCCGACCACGCCACGTGGACGCGGATCTACTCGACCACCACGGGAAAGGGCGGTGTCGAAGACCTGACCTCGCTCGACGGCACCGGCCGCTACGTGCGGGTGTACGGCACGAAACGCTGCCGCACCGACGCGTCGAAGGGCTACTCGCTGCAGGAGTTTGGCGTCTACGGGTCGACCGGGGACGTCGTGCCGCCGTCGCCGCCCGGCACGCCGACGCTGGACAGCGTCACCCCGACCAGCGCGACCATCTCGTGGACCGCGGCGACCGACGACAAGGGTGTTGCGGGCTATGACGTCTACCGCGACGGCCAGCTCTGCGCCAGCACGACCGGCGCTCTCACCGCGACCTGCGGCAACCTGAGTCCGAACGGCACCTACGGCTTCTACGTCAACGCGCGCGACGCGGCCGGGAACGTCTCGCAGGCCAGTGGCACCCTGTCCGTGAAGACGCCGCCGTCCGACGACCACACGCCGCCGTCGGTGCCGGCGAACGTGCACACCACCGCGGTCAACAGCACGTCGATCGGCCTGGCGTGGACCGCTTCGATCGACGAAAACGGCGTCACCGGCTACCGGATCTTCGACTCCGGCACGCAGATCGGCACGTCCGACACGGCGAGCACGACCCTCGGCGGCCTGACCCCGAACACCGCCTACCACCTGCAGGTGCGGGCCGTCGACGGCAACGGCAACCAGAGCGACCCGAGCACGCCGGTCCTGGACGTCACGACCACCGGCGGATCGAGCTGCTCGCCGTCGCAGGGGGTCTGCGGTGCCACCCAGGTCGGGACCGATGACGACGTCGTGTGGGGCCTGGTCACCCTGCCGGACGGCACGATCCTCTACAACCAGCGTGACGCTCATTCGATCGTTCACCTGAACCCCAAGACCGGGGCGAAGAAGACGATCGGCACCGTGCCGAACGTCCAGAGCACCGACGGCGAAGGCGGCCTGACCGGGCTGGAGATCAACCCGGCTTCGTTCGCCTCCGACCACTGGCTCTACATCATGCACACGTCGCCGAACGACAACCGGATCGTCCGGATCAAGTACGACCCGGCCGCCGACTCGTTGACCACGAGCACCGAGCAGATCCTGCTGACCGGCATCGCGCGCAACAAGTTCCACAACGGCGGCCGGCTGCGGTTCAGCCCGGACGGCCGCTACCTGTTCGCCGGCACCGGTGACGCGCAGAACGGCGCCAACGCGTCGAACACCAGCAGCCCCAACGGAAAGGTGCTGCGCATCAACCCGGACGGCTCGATCCCGGCCGACAACCCGTTCCACAACGCGGTGTGGAGCTACGGGCACCGCAACGTCCAGGGCCTCGCCTTCGACTCACAGGGCCGGCTGTGGGAGCAGGAGTTCGGCAACAGTGTCATGGACGAGACGAACCTGATCGTCAAGGGCGGCAACTACGGCTGGCCGTCGTGCGAGGGAACGTCGGGTTCGTGCGGCACCGCCGGGTTCATCGCCCCGAAGAAGACGTACCCGGTGGCGCAGGGTTCGTGCAGCGGCATCACGATCATCCACGACGCGCTCTACGTGGCGTGCCAGCGCGGCACGCGGCTCTACCGCGCGGTGATCAGCGGCAGCTCGCTGACGAACTTCCAGACGTTCTTCAACGGGACGTACGGCAGGCTCCGCACGGTGGAGCCGGCTCCGGACGGTCAGATGTGGCTGGCGACCAGCGTGGACGGCGACAAGGACAGCACACCGCACAACAGCCACAACAAGATCCTGCGCGTGACGGTCGGTTAACCGCCGAGGAGACGCGAGAGCGCATCCCGCGCTCTCGCGTCCTTCGCCGCCAACGCCGTCAACTCCTGGGCCAGCGCCGCCAGCCAATCGTCGACCGCCGCTTCCTTCCGGCTGATCACCACTCCGCGCACCACCTGGTGGATCTCCGCCGCGACCCCGCCGTGCTTGCCCGTGCTCAGCACCAGAACCCGGTCCGGCGTCCGGACCCGCACCGCGACCGCCTGGCCGTCGCGGCCGGCGACGCGGTCGGCGAACGTGCGCCGCCGCTCGACCTCGACCATGCCCGGCGGCAGCGCGCTGCCCAGCGTGTCGGACAGGACGCGGTGGTAGGACTCGACGTCCGCGCGGTCCGTGCGCAGGGCCGCCGCCACCAGGTGGAAGTCCAGTTCGCCGCTCATCAGTCGGTCAGGGGCAGCACGAGCTGCGGCTTGGCGATGTGGTGGTCGTCGCGCAACGGCTTCACCGCCGTGCCGATCGCGAAGAACTCCGTCGTGTGGCCGCCCCAGCGGTGCGGCAGCGACAGCAATTGCACGCCGACGATGCCTTCCGCTTCCAGCTGCTCGGCTTCCGCCTGCATCCGCGACATCGCGAGCTCACGCGCGTCGTACAACGCCTCCGTGTACTGCGGGATCTCGACGTTCTGGCCGATGTTGCCCATCATCTGCCGGAACCGCTGGTGCGCGATGTGGTAGACGCACGTGCCCATCACCATGCCCAGCGGCGCGTAACCGGCCTGCACCAGCGTCCAGAAGTCCTGCCCGGACAGGTCCGAGGTGAACGGCTTCCCGGTGTTGTTGCGCCATTCGCCGGGTTCGTCGGCCTTCACCGCGGTGCCGACGGCGATGAACTCGGCGAGGTCGCTGCCGAACTCCTTGAACTCGATCTCCAGGCGGACCGCGACGATCCCGTCGGCGCCGAGGACGTCCGCCTCCGCCTCCATCCGGGACATCGCGAGCTCGCGGGCGTGGTACATCGCCTGCGAAAGCCGGTCCATCTCCTGGTTCTTGCTCCACCGTCCCATCTGGAACCCGACGTGGTAGATGCTCGAGCCGAGCACGAGCCCGAGCGGCCGGAACCCGGCTTCGCGCACGAGGAGGAACTCGTTGACGCTCAGGTCGGACGTGAACAGGCTGGTCTTCTGGCCCGGCCGCATCTCGGCGAGCCGGCGCATCGCATCCTCGGGGATGTGCTGCGCGGCGGGGTCCGCGGTGGTCACGAAGCCTCCTCAGGAACGGTTCAACGGCAGGATCTTGAGCGCGCTGGTCGGGGCGGCGCGGCCTTCGTGGAAGCGGGCGATCGCGGTGCCGGTCACGGTGGCGATGCCGGCCACCGCGACTTCCTGCACCGGCCACGTCCGCAGCGTCATGCCCGAGACGATGCCGCCGTCGGCGCCGCAGTCGCGGATCGCGCGGGCGAACTCGGCCCGCGCCGCGCCTCGGACATCGGTGACGACCTGCGTCGGCGCGTCGACTTCGGTGTTCCCGGCGAGCACGTTGACCTGGTACTGCATGTTGTAGTCGAAGCGCGCGCGGCCGGCGACGCCGACCGCCATCCGCACCGGCACCCAGCCGGCCTGCATCAGCTTGCCGACGTCCTGGCCCGGCAGGTCGGTCGTGAACAGGCGCCTCGGCCGCTGGGTGGTTTCGGCGCGCACGGCCGTGCCGAGGGCGGTGAACTCCTGCATGACATCGTCGAGCGCGGTGACGGTGACCTTGATGCCGAGGACGCCGTCGGCGCCGAGGGCGGTGGCTTCCTGCCCGAGCCGGTCGAGCGCGGTCGCGTAGCCCTGGCGCAGCATGTCCGAGAGCAGCTTGACCTGGTCGGCGGCCCACGCGGCCGGCCCGGTCCAGCCGACCTGCTGCACGACGCAGCCCATGACCTCGCCCACGGGGGTGAAGCCGGCCACTTCGGCACCGACGGCCCCGGGCACGCTCAGCAGGGAGGTCTTCAGCCCGGACGCGGCATAGCGCTCGACACGAGCCCGCGCGACCGGCGGCAGGCCACGACCGTCCCACTCGGGCACTGGCTGACCTCCTTCGACCGGCTCTCGCTCCCATCGTGGCACGGATCCGCGCGGGCAGGCGCCGGGCGCGGGTGATCAACGGGGTATGTCCGGAAGGTCCGATCACGCGACGGCGCGAGGCCGGGGGCGGCGGCGCGGGCACGCCTGCGCGACCGCGCCGTCCGGGCGGTCGCGGGGCGCTCGCGACCCTGTGCGTGGCTGCCCGGCAACCGCGGGGTGCTGGCGAACATGTGCGCGGCTGCCCGGCGGCCGCGAGGGCCTGACCGACCCTGCGCACGACCGCGCCCGGCAACGGCACCGCCCTCACCAGCCTGCGCGAGGTGGCTTCCCGTCCAGCGGCAGCACCGGAAGCGCCGCGGTCGGCGCCGGACCCTCGCCGAACCGGGCCACCGCCGTGCCGAACACGCTGGCCACCGCCGTTGCTCCCGTGTGGCCCAGTGCCCACGCTCGCAACGTCGTCGACGACACCAGCCCGCCGTCCGCTCCCGATTCGCGCACCGACTCCAGGAACTCCGCCCGCGCGCCCGCTCGGACCCGTGTCACCAGCGAGGTCGGCACCGGTGCCTCGGTGCCCGGCCGGTCGGTCATCGCGATGTCGTACGCCGTCGCGCTGGCGATGCCGATCGCCAGCGTCACCGGGATCCAGCCCGCCAGGACCAGCTTCGCCACGTCCGGACCGGACAGTCCCGTCGTGAACGGACGGACCCCGCGGACCCCGCGGACCGCGCGCACCGCCGTGCCCAGGACGACGAACTCGTGGACCGCCTTGCTCGCCCTCGTCACCGTGCAGGCGATCGACAGGACGCCGTCCGCGCCCAGTGCGACAGCTTCCTCGCGCAGGCGGTCCAGCGCCGTCGCGTAGCCGTGGCGCAGGCCCGAGGTCACGTCCTCGTGCCGCGAAACCACGCAGCCCATCACCTCGCCGATCGGCCGCAGCCCGACCGCCTCCGCGCCGACCGTCCCCGGCACCGAGAGCAGCGACGTCCGCAGGCCCGACGCCGTGTAGCGGCCGGCGCGGGGGTGCACTAGCGCCAGCTGTCGTCGCCGAAGCCGAGGGTCACCGGGCCCCGGCGGGACGTCTCGGCGATCGTTTCGGCGGGCAGCACGTCGTCGAGGAACGCGTAGTCCGGGCGCCGGTTCCGCGCGTGCCACTCCGCGATTTCGTGCCAGCCCGGTGCGGCCAGCGCGCCGCCGAAGTGCTGGACCGACAGGCCGGCCGTGAGGCCCGCGAACCGGAGGCGGTCCGCCAGTGGCCAGCCGGTCAGGGTCGCCGCGACGAACCCCGCGCCGAAGACGTCGCCCGCGCCGGTCGCGTCGAGCACGTTCACCGGCAGGGCCGGGATGTCCGCCGTCTCGCCCGTCGTTCCGTCGACCGCGAGCACGCCCGCCGCGCCGCGGGTGATCACCGCGACCGGCACGAGGTCGGCGAGGGCCGCCAAGGCCGCTTCCGGGGTGTCCGTGCGGGTGTAGCGCATCGCCTCGACGTCGTTGGGCAGGAACGCGTGGCAGCACGCCAGCTGGTCGAGCAGCGCCGCCGACCACGCCTCCGACGGGTCCCAGCCGACGTCGGCGAACACGAGACTGCCGGCCTGGTGCGCGGTGTGGACCCAGTCGGCCGTGTCGAGGCCGATGTGCGCGACGGTCGCGCGGCTCGGCGGCGGCGAGCCGGCCAGCTCGGCGACCGGGACGGGCGGCGGGTGGCCGTGCGTGACCATCGCCCGGTCACCGGCGTAGGCGAGCGAGACCGTCACGGGGGAGTGCCACTCCGGGAATCGCCGTGACCGCGAAAGGTCGATGTGCTCCTGCCGCGAAAGCACGTCCCAGCAGTAGCGCCCGTAGACGTCGGTGCCGAACGCCGCCGCCAGCGACGTCCGGAGGCCGAGGCGGCTCAGCGCGACCGCGAAGTTCGCGATGCCGCCCGGCCCCGAGCCCATGCCGCCCGTCCACACCTCCGTGCCCGGTTCCGGCGGTCCTTCCAGCCCGGTGAAGACCAGGTCGAAGAACAGCAGGCCGGACAGGAAGACATCGATGTCGGGGACGGAGTCGGCCGGCACGGGCACCTCCCGGGATCGAGGATGCGCACGAGCGTGCTTCACCTGCGCGGAATGCGCAAGAGACGCGCAAACTCGTTCGCCGGTTGAGCGAGTTTGACTGCTATCGTCCCGGCATGCTGCCCCAGCGTCGTCACGAGCTGATCCTGCGGGCTCTCCGCGCGGAGGGGCCCGCGCCGGTCGGTGTGCTGGCCGAGCGGCTCGGCGTCAGCCAGGCCACCGTGCGCCGCGACCTGGTGCGGCTCGACCGCGAGGGCCGGTTGACTCGCGTCTACGGCGGCGCGATGGCGGCTGACGACGAGCCGTTCGCGCGCGTGGCCGCCGAACGGGCCGGGGAGAAGGACGCCGTCGCGCGGCGCGCGGCCGGCCTGGTCGCCGACGGCGACACCCTGCTCCTCGACATCGGCACCACCGCGCACCGGCTGGCGCGGCACCTGCGCGACCGCGCGCTGACCGTGATCACCAGCAGCCTCGCCGTCTACGACGAGCTGAAGGACGCCGACGACGTCCAGCTCGTCCTCCTCGGCGGCGTGGTGCGGCGCAGCTATCACTCGATGGTGGGATTCCTGACCGAGGACGCGCTGCGCCAGGTGCGCGCCGACACCGTCTTCCTCGGCACCAGCGGTGTCCGCTGCGACGGGCACGTCATGGACTCGACGGTCGTCGAGGTGCCGGTCAAGCGCGCGATGGTCGCCGCCGGCGACCGCGTGGTGCTGCTCGCCGACGCCGGCAAGTTCCCCGGCACCGGCCTGGCCCGGGTCTGCGGGCCGGACGCGCTCGACGTCGTCGTCACCACCACCGGGGCCGACGAGCCGACCTGTTCGGCGTTGCGCGAAGCGGGCGTCGAGGTGCTGCGATGAGGCTCGCGATCCTCGGTGGAGGCGGGTTCCGCGTGCCGCTCGTGCACGGCGCGCTGCTGGCCGGCGGCGGGGTCACCGAGCTGGTCCTGCACGACGTCGAGCCCGGGCGCCTGGCCGCGATCGAACGCGTGCTGGCGGAGCAGGCCGCCGGGGCGAAGACCGCGCCGCGGGTGCGGACCACCACCGATCTCGCCGCCGCACTGTCCGATGTGGACTTCGTCTTCTCCGCCATCCGGGTCGGCGGGCTGCGCGGCCGACGGCTCGACGAGCAGATCGCGCACGCGGAAGGCGTGCTGGGCCAGGAAACCGTCGGTGCGGGTGGGATCGCCTACGGGCTGCGGACGGTCCCCGTCGCCGTCGATCTCGCGCGAAAGATCAAGGAGCTGGCCCCGGAAGCGTGGGTCATCAACTTCACCAACCCCGCCGGGATGGTCACCGAGGCGATGGCCGCGCACCTCGGCGAGCGGGTGATCGGCATCTGCGACTCGCCGGTGGGCCTGTGCCGCCGCGTCGCGCGGGCCTTGAAGATCGACCCGGCGACGGCGTGGTTCGACTACGCCGGGCTCAACCACCTCGGCTGGCTGCGCGCGGTCCGCGTCGGTGGCGAGGACGTCCTGCCGCGGCTGCTCGCCGACGCCGGCGCGCTGGAGTCGTTCGAGGAGGGCAAGCTCTTCGGCGCGGACTGGCTGCGCGCTCTCGGCGCCCTGCCGAACGAGTACCTGCACTATTACTACTTCGCGCGTGAGGCCGTGAGCCCGCAGTCGCGCGGGGCCCAGTTGCTGGAGCAGCAACGTGGCTTCTACGCGGAACCTTCGCTGGCTTCATGGGAACGCACGCGCTTGGAGCGCGAAGCGACGTACATGGCCGAGACGCGCGAAGGTGAGCGTGACGATCTCGAAGGCGGCGGCTACGAAAAGGTCGCGTGCGCGTTGATGCGGGCCATCGCGTACGGCGAGCGCACGACGCTGATCCTCAACGTCCGCAACGGATCCGCGCTCCCGGGCGTGCCCGGGGACGCCGTCGTCGAAGTGCCGTGCGTCGTCGACGCGAACGGCGCCCGGCCGCTGGCGGCCGAGCCCTTGCCCGGCCACGCACTGGGCCTGGTGACGGCGGTCAAAGCCGTCGAGCGGGCGACGATCGAAGCGGCGACAACGGGTTCGCGCGAGGCGGCGTTGCGGGCGTTCGCGCTGCACCCGCTGGTCGACTCGGTCTCCGTCGCGCGGCGGCTGCTCGACGCCTACGCCGCCGCGCACCCGGAACTCGGTTACCTGGCCAGCTCGCGCAGCAGGGGCGCCAAGCGCTGAGCCAGGTCGGCGTCGACCAGCTCGATCTCGCCGACGAGCAGTTCCGTGACGGCGTGGAACGGCGTCTTGAGGTCGTCGAGCCCGCGGACGAGCGTCGCTTCGAAAGGCTTGGTGACGTCAGCGGGCAGCTGGTCGAGGCCGCGGCCTTCGACCGCCGGGACGTCGTGGCGCAGGCAGGCCAGGCCCAGGGCGTACTCCCGGACGCGGCCGATCATGTACTCGGCCTGCCAGCCGCGGCCGCGTTCGATGCTCGACCGCGCGTGCAGGGCGTGCAGCCAGGCCAGGTCGGCCAGCCGCCGCGCGTCCGGCGGTGACGACTGCGGGCGGTCCCGCGGCGTCCCGAACAGCAGCCGGAACTTCGGCGTCGTCGCGCCGAAGTCCGCCTCCGGCCAGAACGCCAGGTCGACCTGCAACGTGTCCGCCAGCAGGAACACGCGGAACACGGTCCGCTCGAACACGACGTCCAGGTGGTGCACCGCGCCGTGCTCGCGGTACATCCGCGCGGTGAAGTCCGCGAGCACCGGCTCGGTCTCGCCGGCGACGGCGAAGGCGAGGTCGATGTCCGACCACGTGTCTTCGGCGTCGAGGGCGGCGGAGCCGGTGAGCGCGGCGCCGGTGACGCGCTCGTCCGACCGGGCCGCCTCGACCAGCGCTTCGCGGAGCAGGTTCCGATCCCCCGGGGTGAACATGATCCCCAGGCTAGACGGCCGCCATCGCGGTGAACTCCGCTTCCGCGACGTCGCGCTCGACGTACAGCGACCACGCCTTTTCGGCGATGTCGTCCGGGTCGAGGGTGCCCATCGCGAAACCGTGGTCCCGCTTGGTCAGCTCCCGGTGGATGTCGCCGCGCTCGATGAGCCCGCCGATCGTCAGCGCTCCCGCGTAGACGCCGGTTTCGCGCAGGGCCGCGTTGAGGGTCAGGACGTACATGCGCAACGCCGCCGAGGCCGGCGCCAGGCTGCCGAGCATCGGCATCGGGTACTTGCCGCTCAGGCCGCCGGCGAAGAGCAGCGAACCCGAGCCGCGCTCCAGCATGCCCGGCAGCACCGCTTCGACGAGCCGGGCCGCGGGCGAAACGATCGCGTCGAACGCCGCGCGCACGGTGTCCGCGCCGGCCGACGGGAGGGGGACTGGACGGGGGCCGGCGATGTCCGCCGGGCCGAAGTACACCGTGTCGAGCTCGCCGGCCTCGGCGGTGATGCGCGCTAGAACCGCTTCCACTTGGGCGGGGTCGGTCACGTCGGCCGCGTAGGTGTGCGTGGTGCCGATCAGGGACTCGCGGTAGCTCGCGTGCCGGGTCTCGGTGCGCGAGACCAGCGCCGTCGTGAAGCCTTCACGGTCGAAGCGCCGGGCGATCGACAGACCGAGACCAGGGCCGACACCCAGGACGGCGATGACTTTCGGCAAGGGTCCTCCTCGAGAGAAGTTGAGACTGTTCTCAAGTTATTCATAAGATGAGGAGGTCGTCAACTTTCTCGCGGCGTGCGGCGAATGTCGTCATGGGTTGCGGCCACTGGCCTACCAGGCTGCTCCAAGCGTGTAGAACATGTTCCAGTTTCCCGAGTGGACCGACACCATGACCTTCGCCGTTCCGCGAGCGAGGAGTGCGCCATGGATGCCGACCTGACCCGCCGCCAGATCCTGCGCGGCACCGCGGCGGGCGTGGGCCTCGCCGCGACATCCGGGCTCTTCGCCGGACCGGCCGGCGCCGCGTCGCTGGTGGGGGAGTACGACGTCGTCGTGGTCGGCTCCGGCGCGGCCGGGATGACCGCGGCGCTGACGGCGGCCAAGCGGGGGCTGAGCGTCGTCGTGCTCGAGAAGGCGCCGACGTTCGGCGGGTCCGCGGCCCGGTCCGGGGCGGGCATCTGGATCCCGAACAACCCGGTGCTGCTCGCCGCCGGCGTGCCGGACACCCCGGCGAAGGCGGCGCAGTACCTCGCGGCCGTCGTCGGGCCGGACGTCCCGGCCGCGCGGCAGCAGGCGTTCCTGACCAACGGCCCGCAGATGATCGCGTTCGTCATGGCCAACAGCCCGCTGCGGTTCCGGTGGATGGAGGGCTACAGCGACTACTACCCGGAGCTGCCCGGCGGGCTGCCGAACGGCCGCTCGATCGAGCCGGACCAGTTCGACGGCAACCTGCTCGGTGCGGAATTGGCGAACCTGAACCCGGCGTACCTCGCGACGCCACCCGGGCTGGTCGTCTTCAGTGCCGACTACAAGTGGCTGAACCTGGCCGCGGTCAACGCGAAGGGCGCGGCGGTCGCCGCCACCTGCCTCGCCCGCGGCACGGCCGCCGCGCTGGCCGGGCAGAAGCCGTTGACGATGGGGCAGTCGCTCGCCGCGGGCCTGCGGGTGGGACTGCAGCAGGCGAACGTGCCGGTGCTGCTGAACACGCCGTTGCTCGACCTGAACGTCGAAAACGGCGCGGTGACGGGGGTTCTCACGCCCGGCGGGCTGGTGCGCGCGCGACGCGGTGTGATCGTCGGCTCCGGCGGGTTCGAACACAACGCCGCGATGCGCGCGCAGTACCAGCGGCAGCCGATCGGTACCGAGTGGACGGTCGGCGCCAAGGAGAACACCGGCGACGGCCACCGCGCCGGGCAGCGCGCCGGCGCCGCGCTCGACCTGATGGACGACGCGTGGTGGGGCCCGGCCATCCCGATCCCCGGCGACCCGTACTTCTGCCTGGCCGAGCGGACGCTGCCGGGCGGGCTGATCGTGAACCAGGCCGGCAAGCGGTTCGTCAACGAAGCCGCGCCCTACAGCGACGTCGTACACACGATGTACGACAAGAACCCGGCCGCGCCGGACATCCCCGCGTGGCTCGTCGTCGACCAGAACTACCGGAACAAGTACCTGTTCCGCGACACCCTGCCGCTGCTGCCGCTGCCGGACGCCTGGTACACCGCGGGCGCGGTCTTCAAGGCGTCGAGCATCCAGGCGCTCGGCTCGGCCATCGGCGTCCCGCCGGCCGCCTTGAAGTCCACTGTGGACCGCTTCAACGGCTTCGCGTGGTCCGGAGTGGACGGTGACTTCCGGCGCGGCGCCAGCGCGTACGACCACTACTACACGGATCCGCTGGTGCTGCCCAACTCCTGCCTCGCGCCGCTGTGGGCGCCGCCGTTCTACGCGTTCAAGATCGTCCCCGGCGACCTCGGCACGAAGGGCGGCATGCGCACGGACGCCCGGGCGCGCGTGCTCCGCCCGGACGGCTCGGTGATCCCGGGCCTGTACGCCGCCGGCAACGCGAGCGCGGCGGTGATGGGCCACAGCTACGCGGGCGCCGGCTCGACCATCGGCCCGGCGATGACGTTCGGGTTCATCGCCGGGAACGACGTCTAGAACTCCTTCTCGACCAGCGGAAGGACTTCGGTGCCGAGCAGTTCGATGGCCCGCATGACCTTCTTGTGCGGGACGCCGGACCAGTCCATCTGCAGCGCGTAGCGGTCGGCGCCGGTGAGCTTCCCGACGGTGATCAGCCGGTCGGCGATCTCCTGCGGGCTGCCGACGAACAGCGCCTGCGCGTCGTGGGTGTACTGGTCGTACTCGGCGCGGGTCGGAACGGCCCAGCCGCGGGCTTTCGCGCCGTACTTCATCGTCTCGAGCCAGTACGGGTAGAAGGTCTCCTTGGCGTCCTGCGAGTTCTCGGCGACGAAGCCGATGGCGCTCATGGTGACGTGGAGGTCCTTTTCCGCGTGCTCGCCCGCCTCGGCGGCCCGCCGGTAGAGGTCGACGAGCGGGGCGAAGCGCTCGGGGCGCCCGCCGATCACGGCGTACACGACCGGCAGGCCGAGCAGCCCGGCCCGGATCGACGACTCGGGGTTGCCGCCGGTGCCGACCGAGATGCGCAGGTGGTCGCCGTAGGGGCGGGGGAGGATCCGCGCGTTCTCGAGGGGCGGGCGGAACTTGCCGGACCAGGTCAGCGGGTCTTCGCGGTCGATGTGGAGGAGGAGGGCGAGCTTCTCTTCGAAGAGCTCGTCGTAGTCACCGAGGTCGTTGCCGAAGAGCGGGAACGACTCGGTGAACGACCCGCGGCCGGCGAGCAGCTCGGCCCGGCCGTGGCTGAGCTGGTCGAGGGTCGTGAACTGCTGGTAGAGGCGGACCGGGTCTTCGGTGCTCAGGACCGTGACCGCGGAGCTCAGGGTGATCCGGCTGGTGACGCTCGCCGCCGCGGCCAGGACGGTGCCCGGGTTGGAGATGGCGTACTGGTCGAGGTGGTGCTCGCCGAGGCCGTAGAAGCCGAGGCCCAGCTCGTCGGCGAGCTTGATGCGCTCGAGGGTGTTGGCCAGCGTCTGCGCGACGGACGGCTGGTCGCCGGTGCCCGGGTCCGGTGCGCGGTCGCCGAAGCTGTAGATGCCGAGTTTCATAGAGCGTTCAACTATCTGGAGGGTGGATTCGTTCCCGCCTCAGCCGAAGCGGGCCTGGATGGCATCGAGGTTCCTCTCCGACAGCTGCAGGGCGGCGGCGCGGAGGCTGAGCCCGTCGAGGGTGGCGCGCTCGAACATGGCCGTCACCAGGTCGCACATCCGGGTCCGCACCTTGCCGAATGCCTCGTCGGCGTCCGCGTTGACGTCGCCGAAGAGGGTCCACCACCACCAGGAGTTCGTCGCCGAGTTGGCCACGAAGTCGGGCAGCACCCGGATGCCGCGGGCGGCGAGTAGTTCCTCGGCGTCGGACGTCACCGGCATGTTCGCGGCCTCGACGATGAGCTTCGCGCCGATCTCGGCCTGGTTGTCGCTGTCGACGCAGTACGAGATCGCGGCCGGCACGAGGACCTCCGCCGGGACGTCGAGCCACGCTTCGGGCGGGAGGAGCTCGTCGCCCGGTTTGAGGTTGTCGCGGTCGATGCCGCCGAAGCGGTCGCGGTGGCGCAACAGGTTCTCGACGTCGAGGCCGTCCGGGTTGACGACGACCCCGCGCACGTCCGAGACGCCGACCACCTGGAGGCCGGCTTCGGCGAGGAACCGCGCGGTCGCGCCGCCCATCGAGCCGAACCCCTGGACGACCACCCGGTTCGGGCCGGTGAGGCCGAGCATCTCGAGGCCGGTGAGCGTCGCTTGGGCGACGCCGAGGCCGCCGACCAGCTCGTCGAGCCCCAGGCCGCCGACCTCGATGCGGAAGGCGTCCGCGAGCCGTTCGGTGGCCGCGTCGCGGTCTTCGAGCAGGGGGTACACCGCCTGGACCGAGCTGAGCAGGCCGATCTCCGCGATGACGCCGTCGATGACGTCCTGGCGCAGGCCGAGGTCCTCGCCCATGGTCCAGTAGCGCTCGATCAGCGGGCGCATCGCGTGCAGGTAGCGGGCGACCACGTCGCGGGCGCGCTCGTCGTAGGGGTCGAAGTCGATGCCGCCCTTGGCGCCGCCCAGCGGGATGTACCGGCCGTCGGGGTCGTAGTTGAGGCCCTCCTTGAGCGTCATGCCTCTGGCCAGGCCCCGGACCTCGAAGAGCGTGCACCCGCGGCGCATCCGCAAGCCGCCGCTGGCCACGCCGCGAACCAGCCTGTCGATCACCAGGTAGCCCCGGCACCCGGTGATCGGGTCGGTCCACGCCACTTCGAGCAACGCCGGCTCGGTCATCGTCCTCCCTCGCTCCTGGACGGCCGGTCAATACCAGCCGCATTCCCCGGTTCCGTCAACCGCCGTGCCGAGCTCGTGCGCCGTCGCCTGCTCGACCCACCGGGCGCAGTCGGCGGCGGTGACCGTGCCCTCGCGCGCGACGACCTGCACGGCGAGCCCGTCGAGCAGCGCGGTGAGCCGCCACGCCGTGCCGTGCGGGTCGGGGCAACGGAACTCGCCGGCGGCGACGCCCTCGGTGATGAGCGAGGCGACGGCGTCGCGCCACCGCAGGTCGAGCCGCTGGACGACCTCCCGCAGCTCGGCGTCGCGCATCGCGGCGGCACCGGCTTCGATCCACAGGTGCCAGCCGGCGACGGGCTTGGTCGGGCCGTAGAGGACGAGGACGGCGCGAAGCCGTTCGCTTGCCGTGCCGGGACGGGCCAGCTCCTCGCGCAGGACGGCGAGGTTGCGCTCGGCGGCCTGGCGGAAGGCCTCGATGATGAGGGCTTCGAGGGTGCCGAAGTGGTAGAAGATCAAGGCGGTGCTGATGTCCAGGGCCTTCGCGACATCGGCGGCGCGCACGCCGGCGATGCCGCGGGCCCGGACCTGGTCGAGCGCGGCGAGCACGATCTCTTCCCGCCGGACTGCCACCGCCTTGCGCGCCATGCGGCCACCGTACCCAGCGGCGCTCGCGGGGACAGGACCCGAACGTCGGGTCAGCAGCGAAGCTCGGTGACGAGCGCCCGCAGCCACGGCCCGGCGATCGCGGGCTCGGCCGAGATCGTCCGGACGAGCCTGTCCCGCACCTCCGCGGAGCGGCCGGCGTCGACGAGCGCGAATGCTTCGGCCAGCGCGCGGCGCGTCGCCTTGCCGTGGTCGGGAGTCCGGACGGTCTCGTCGGTCCACCGCTGCCGCGGGAAGGACGGGGTCAGCTTCGGCTGGTCGTTGCCGAAGTAGAACCAGACATCCCGAGCGAGCGACACGTTGCGCACCGCCGCGGCGGGCAGCTCGCGCGTCCAGGCGACGTCCTCCTGCCAGCGCCAGGCATCCGGGCGGATCGGCTGGCGGAGGGTGACGCCGAGGAACCGCAGCTTGCGCCGGATGACGTGCCAAGCTTCGCGGTCTTCGTCGATCCAATCGCGGAGCTGGACGTACAGCTCGGTGAAGGTGTCGCCTTCGTAGACGAGGTCGACGAAGACGGTCGGCCGCGTCCCGCGGGCGAGCGCGTAGGGGGTGATCCCGGCGGCGGCGAGGTTCTCGCGCAGCAGCTGGACATCCCGGCGCCCGAAACCGTTTCGTGGCTTGAGGGAGAGCGGCAGCTGCCGCACGCGATCCCGCCACGAAGTCTGTTCGAGGGCGCCGCCGAGGAGGTCGTGCATGCTGTCCAAGGAGCGGCCGACGAAGTGGAGTTCGCCGTCGCCGCAGCGGGCGAGGACCTTGGCGGTGCAGGTGGTGAGGTCGCCGAGGAACCAGAGGTGCGGCTGTGCGGTGTCGTCGAGCAGCGTCCCGACCTGGTCGGGACGCACCAGGTCCCACCGGAACGGTCGGTTCGTCATGGAGGCCAGGGTAGGTTCGGGATTCGTTGGGCGGCAACGGGTTTTCGGGGATGCCTTGGGGCGCCGGGGTTGGGGAGTCCGGTGTGGTCGGTGGGGGCGGGCGGCGGTTTTGGTGGGGGATGCCGCGGGTTGGTGGGCTGCTTGTGGTTGCGGGACTCGGGAAGTGGTGATGGGGACTGCTGCGGTGGTGGAGGTTTGGTGGATCGCCCGGCTGGATTCGGGGCCGGGACGCGGGTTGCGCGGTGGAGTGGAGTTGGTCGGGAGCCGGGAGCCGGGAGCCGGGAGCCGGGAGCCGGGAGCCGGGAGCCGGGAGCCAGGCGCGGGGCGCGGGGTGCGGGGCGCTGGGGCGGGGATCCGGGAGGTGAGCACTGGAAGCCGTGCGCGGGAGCTGGGAATTGAGTGCCGGGCGGGGCGCTGGGAGCCGGCGGCCGGGAGCCGGGAGGTGAGCGCTGGGAGCGGAAGCGGAGCTGGGAGTTGGGTGCCAGGCGCGGGGGAGCCGGAAGCCGGGCGGGGGAGCGGGGAGTTTCCGGGTGGAACTGGGCTGTAGTGGAGAACCGCCCCGCCGACATCGAGGTGGTGCGGGGCCGGCCGGTCGGACCGGCTGCTGCGACGCGGCGCACGAACGGACCGTCCGGCGCTCCGAAAATCTCGACGGCGTGGGTTGGTCGCCTGCCGTGAGATCGGCGAGCCGCTGGTGGCCGCGTCGAGAGACTCGTTGGAGAAAGGGCGAGCCACCGGTGGCCGCGTCGAGGAACTGGGTGGTGGGAGCGGCTCGGTGAGCGGAGGGCCGGGTGGGCCGCAGGTATGCGGCGGCTTCGCTGTGGTGGCAAGAGGTCCTGGGCGGGCGCGGGCGGCGCCGCCGGGGGAAATGGCCGTGCCGAGGGACCGCCCTTGCGGTTCCTCGGCCCGGCCTTCGGAACGGCCCTCAAGCCGTCCACTTCGGATCGCGGCCCAGGTAGCGCAGCAGCTCCGCTGCCGCGTCGTCGTCGGGGTGGGGGGTCAGGGCCGGGGCGTAGGCGAATCCTCGCAACGGCTCCGCCAGTTGCTTCGCCACCGGCAGCAGCGCTTCCGCCATCTCCGTGGTCAGCGGGGACTCCTGGCCCGTCGCGATCGCGATGTCCCACGCGTGCACCGCTGCGTCCAGGGCTGCCGCTCCCATCGCCACCGCCGCCGGGAGGGCGCCCTGCGGGAGGGGAGTCGGCACCGCTTCCGCGTCCGGGGACACCGTCGCGAACGCCGCTGCCGCCGCGGCCATCTTGGGCTCCAGGAACTCCGGCGCGTCGGCCAGCTCGCCCGACGGCGCGAACGGGTTGAAGTCCGGGCCCGGCTCTCCCGTGATCGAGGCCGCGTAACCCTGCTGGTCGCCGCCCGCGTGCTGGAGGACCTGCGTCACGTTCCACTCCACGCACGGCGTCGGGAGGGACCAGTCCGTTACCCCCGCCGTCGCCGAACGCAATGCCTGGTGCGCCGAAGCCAGCAGCGGCCACGACGACGGAAGCGACGGCGAAACCGGCGATGAGACCGGCGAAGACAGATCCGCGAAGAACGCTCGGATGTCCGCCACCAGGACCTCCGGGGCCTCGTGCGCCGAGTAGTGGCCGGCCGCGTCGCGGGGGCCGCCGCTGCCCGACCGGGTGTCGTACGCGTTCCAGCTGACGATGTTCGCGTGGTCGCGCTCGGCGAAGCGGCGGATCGACTGGAAGTCGCCCGCGAACATCGCCAGGCCCGTCGGCACCGTCGTCGGGCCCTCCGGGTGGGCCGTCGTGTGCGCGTCCTCGTAGTAGAAGCGGATCGACGAGCCGCCCGTGCCGGTCAGCCAGTACAGCGCCACGTTCGCGATGACGAAGTCCGCGTCGAGGTGCTCGCCGAACAGCTGCGCGTTCCACGCCAGCAGCGCCAGCGGGGAGTCGGCCAGCGCGAACGCGAGGGTGTGCGGCTGCTGGCTGTGCAGCGTGTTGAAGGAGAACATGTTCTCGTAGAACCACTGCAGGTGCGCGAGCGCGGCCTGGTCGGCCTCGCTCAGGTCCGCCATCTCCGCCGGATCGCCGGACGGGAACGAGAACAGCTGCGTGACGTGCACGCCGACGACCTTCTCCGGCGCGAGCCTGCCGATCTCCGGCGAGATCATCGAACCCGCGTCGTTGCCCGCCGCGCCGTACGACTCGTAGCCCAGCCGGCTCATCAGCTCCGCCCACGCCGCCGCCGTGCGGTGCGTGCCCCAGCCCGCCGACCGCGTCGGGCCCGAGAACCCGAAGCCCGGCAGCGACGGGATCACCAGGTGGAACGCCGGCGCGTCGGCCGACTCCGGCTCGGTCAGCGGGCCGATGACGTCGAGGTACTCGACGATCGAGCCCGGCCAGCCGTGCGTCAGCACCAGCGGCGTCGCGTCCGCGCGGGACGACCGGACGTGCAGGAAGTGGATCGTCTCGCCGTCGATCTCCGTGACGAACTGCGGGTGCGCGTTGAGCCGCGCCTCGAACGCCCGCCAGTCGAACTTCGCCAGCCAGTGCTCGGCCAGCGCCCGGACCCGCTCGTTCGTGACGCCGTACTCGGCGGGCAGGTCGTCCGGCCACAGCGCCCGCTGGAGACGAACCGCCAGGTCGTCCAGGGCGGACTGCGGGATCTCGGCGCGGAAGGGGCGAAGGGCGGGGACCGTCATGGCTGGCTCCTGGGACTCGAAGACTGGAACGGAATGCTTTGTTCCGAACTGTACCAGAGCGGAATGATCCGTTCCAGTGGTAATCTCGATCCATGCCCGAGACCGCACTGCCCGGCCGCGCCGGCCAGGCCGCTCGCAACAACGTCGTCATCCTCGACGCCGCCCGCCACGTCTTCCTCGCGGACCCCAAGGCGCCGATCTCGCAGGTCGCCGAACGCGCCGGCGTCGGCATCAGCGCCCTCTATCGGCGTTACGCCAGCAAGGAGGTCCTGCTCTCCCGGCTCTGCCACGAGGGCCTCCGCACCTACATCGCCGAGGCCGAGGCCGCCGACGAGGAGCCGGACGGCTGGACGGCGCTCACCGGCTTCCTCGGCCGGGTGGTCGACGCCGACGTCCACTCGCTGACCGTCCACCTCGCGGGCACGTTCACCCCGACCGAGGAGATGGGCGCCGACGCGCGCCGGGCGAACGAGCTGTCAGCGGCCCTCTTCGCGCGGGCGCGGGCGACCGGGCGGCTCCGCGAAGACGCCGTCACCGAAGACATCGGCATGATCCTGGAGTGCTGCGCGGCGATCCGCGTGGACGACGCGGAACGCACCACCGAGCTGCGCCGCCGATACCTGGCGATGCTCGTCGAGGGCCTCGAAGCGGGAAAAGACCGTGCCCTGCCGGGTCCGCCGCCGCGCCCGGGTGAGATGAACGGCCGCTGGCGTCCGTCCTGACGGACCCTCCGCGGCGCGTCCGGATGGCGGTAACGAATGTCGGGATTGCGACGACTGAACAGCGTCGGATGTCCACGAATACCACGCAGCATCAGTCAGAGCGGCATTCCCCGGACCGGAACAGCGAGACCACGACTATGCAAAGAACCTGGCGACGGATCACGATCCTGTCCTCGGTGGCCGCACTGGCCACGGCGTTCGTCGCGATGGCGCCCGCCGCGCAGGCGGAAACGCCCACGAGTGCTGTCGAAGTCAGCACCACCACCGTGGTGCCGGGACAGACCTTCACGCTCACGCAAACCATTCACAACGACCGCGATTTCACGGTGACTTTCGCGAAGGGCGCCATTTACGGCACCCCGACCCCGATCGTCGACGTCGTCGACGTCGTGTCCTGCACCAACACGACGGCGGTCGGCTGCTTCCAGGCCGGCGGCAGCTACCGCGCCGCGTTCGGCGACCTCGAGGCGGGCGGCACGAAGACCACGGTGTGGACCTTGCGCGTCAAGGACACCGCCACGCCGGGCCAGTTCACGCTGCAGCACCAGTTCGTCGGCGACAACTACTCCTTCGACACCTACGACGGCCCGGTCATGACGGTCGCCAACCCGGCGACCAACGCCGACGTCAAGGTCGCGCTCGCCGCGACCGGCCACGGCGGCCTCAGCGCGCGCATCGACTACACGCTGACCGTGACGAACAACGGCCCGTCCGCCGCGACCGGGATCCGCGTCGTGGCAACGTATGCGTCGGGCCTGTCGTTCGCCAGTGCCACCGGCTGCACCCGCGTCGGCACCACCCGGGCGCTGAACTGTGACGTCGCTTCGCTGGCATCCGGTGCTTCGGCGACGGCGAAGTTCTCGGTCAACGGCGGCCTGCTGGCGCTCGGCTCGTACACCACGACGGCGGTGCGCACGGCCAGTTCGCCGACCGATCCCACCAGCGCCAACGACAGCGCGTCGAAGACGTGCTCGGCGCTCACCGGGCTCATCGTGACCTGCTGAGGGCTCGCGAGAGGTGAACCGGGCTCGTGTCCTCCGCCAGGGACGCGGGCCCGGTTCGCGTTTTCAGCCCGTGGCCGAGGCGTACAGCTTCGCGATGTCGTCGTCGAAGTACGCGCTGTAGGAGACGTCCGGGGTGTCGCCGCCGAGCTCGTAGCCGCCGATGACCCCGATGACCACGCCGTCGGTCACCCACGGGCCGCCGCTGGTGCCGTCCGGGAACCCGGGGCACGCGACGCGCAGCTGGTAGGTGTCGGACCGCGTGGTGGCGCCGGTGCACACCACGGGGGAATCGGTGGTGTCGGGGTAGCCCGTCAGGGTGATCATGTGGTCGAATCCGCGGCCGGTTCCGAGCACATTCGCACCGGTGAGGCTTTCCAGTGAAGCCGTGTTGCCGGGTTGCTGAACGGTCAGGAACGCGAAATCCAGATCCGGGTCAGCCGACGACGTCCAGCCGTCCGCGACGGCGACTCCGGTGACCGTCCACATTCCCAGCGGGGCGACGCCGTCGTGATAAGCCGGGGCGAACGACATTCCGTCCCGGACGCAGTGCGCGGCCGTCAGCACCAGATCGCCGGCCTCGGAATGCACGACGCTCGCCGTGCAGAAATGACTCCCGTTCGCGAACAACGCGCCGACCGGGGAAAGGGTTTTCGCCGGAGCCGGGGAAGCAGCGGAAGCCTGAGTGGGCGGAGAAGTGACCGGGGCGCCCGCGGCGTAGGCGTCGTCGGCGGTCGTGCCCGTGCCGGCGACCAGGCCGGCGCCGAGCAGCACCAGCACCGCCGCCGCGCCCGCGAACGCAGGCCTCAGGAAGTTGATCGCCACCACTCCAGATCACCACACCGCGGCCGTGTCGGCAGCGCAACGAGGCGGATGCACAGCGACTTCACAGCGGTCGCGACGTCGTTAGCCTGGGGCCATGTCGAGTTCGGTCAGGTCGCCTGACGGCACGGTCATCGGGTTCGAGACGCTGGGTGCGGGCCCGCCGATGGTCCTCGTCCACGGCACCGGCGCGGACCACACGCGCTGGTCGGCGGTCCGCGAGCGGCTCGCCGAGCGCTTCCGCCTCCACCTCGTCGACCGCCGCGGGCGAGGGCTGAGCCGCGACGAAGCGAGCGCGTACGACATCCGGCGCGAGGGCGAGGACATCGCCGCCGTCGCCGAGGCCGCCGGGGGCGGCGTCTACCTCCTCGCGCACTCCTACGGTGCCTTGTGCGCGCTGGAAGCCGTCGGGCGGACCGACGCCGTCACGCGGCTCGTGGCCTACGAGCCGCCCCGGCCGAAACCGGGGGAGCACGTGATCGGGCCGGATGCGCGTGAACGCATGCGAGCAGCCGGAACGCCCGAAGAGGTGCTCGTGATCTTCCTGCGGGAGGCGCTCCGGCTGGGCCCGGCGGACGTCGAGGCGATGCGCCGCACGCCGGTCTGGCCGGCCCGGGTGGCCGCCGCGCACACGATCCTCCGGGAGCTGGAGGTCGTCGAGCGGGCCGAGTTCGGCGCGAGCCTGGGTGAGATCGCCATCCCGGTCCGGCTGTTCGCCGGCACGGAGAGCCCGGAGTACCTGCGGCTCGCCGCCGACGCCGTGGCGGCGCGCGTGCCCGGCGCCGACGTCGTGCCGCTGCGGGGCCAGGCTCACCAGGCGATGGACTTCGACCCGGATCAGTTCGTCCGGGCGGTTTTCGACTTCGGCGAGGCGTGAGACCGGGGCCCGGCTGCCTAGGTGAGGTTCTTGGGCAGCAGGGTCGTCGTCGCGTCGGGGGCGGCGACCGCCTTGGGGCGCTTGTCGCGGAACAGCCAGCCGCCGACGATGCCGCCGACGAACCCGAACATGTGGCCCTGCCAGCTGACGCCCTCTTCGGTCGGCAGCAGGGACACGAACTGGTAGGCGAAGCACAGGGCCATCACCAGCCCGATCACGATGTCGATCGGGTGCCGGTCGAACAGGCCGCGCACGATGATGTAGCCGAAGTAGCCGAAGACCAGGCCGCTGGCGCCGACGGTGACCGCCGACGTCGGCGAGATGAACCAGATGCCGAGACCACTGGCGACGATGATCAGCACGCTCACGCCGAGCCACTTCTTCACGCCGCGGTAGGCGGCGAGGAACCCGAACACGAACAGCGGGCCCGAGTTGGCTTCGATGTGGTCCCAGCCGTAGTGCAGGAACGGCGCGGTGAAGATCTCCGGCAGCGACGCCGGGTCGCGCGTCACGATGCCGAACTCCCGGCTCAGGTCGTAGTCGGTCGGGGCGTTGACGAGCTGGATCACCCACATCACGGCCAGCAGGCCGACCATCACCCAGAGGGCCTTCTTGGCCTCGGCGATCATCATCTCGGCTTCGCTGCGGGCCGGGCCCTCGCTGGTCGTGCTCATGGTCTCCCCCTGCTCGATGTGCGCCGAGGATATCCGGACGACGGGTGCGGACGCGGCGTTCCGGACCGAGCCGTGACCTGGCCGGGTGGCCGATCACGACGGCACACCGGCCGGAGGTGGTCTTCCGCGGCCGGTGTGACGCCCGGCGGCCGCGCGCTGGTCATGGCGATCGTCAACCCCACGCCCGACTCCTTCCGGGAGGCCGTCGAGGCGTCCTGAGTCGTTCATGTCGCCGGGACCATGGCGTACAAAGGACGAAGAGGTGATGCCGGATGACGCCCTCCGTGGTGCGGCACGCGAAGCGGCGCCGATGGGCGGTCGTCGCCGCCGTGGCCGCGGTGCTCGTGTCCGTGCCGTCGGTCGTCGCCGCGCTCGCCCCGGCCGGCGCGAGCGTCGACCCGGCCCGGCTGCGCGATCTCGTGTTGGGCTCCGCCGGAAAGCCGTACCAGGGGTACGCCGAAAGCGCCGGGTCGCTCGCCCTGCCGGAGCTGCCGAACCTCGCTCCCGTCACCGCGCTCTTCTCGATGCGGACGCCGATGCGCGCCTGGTACGCCGGGCCCGACCGCTACCGCGTGGACATCCTCGGCATCGCCGGTGAGCACGACGTCTACCGGCTGCCCGACGGCGAGTACACGTGGGACTACGGCGACAACACGCTGACCGAGCTGATCGGTGAGCCGGCCGTCCGGCTCCCGCGGGCCGGGGACCTGCTGCCGCCCGAGCTCGCCCGGCGGATCCTCCGGGCCGCGAAGGGCGACCCGGTGAGCGCGCTGCCGGGCCGCAGCGTCGCCGGCGTCGCCGCGTCCGGGCTGCGGCTCGTGCCCGCCGATCCGGACACGACGATCGGGCGCGTCGACGTCTGGGCGGACCCGGCGACCGGCGTGGCCGTGCGCGTCGAGGTCACCGCCCGCGGGCAGGAGGCACCGATCCTGGTCACCGAGTTCCAGCAGCTCGAGCAGACGACGCCGGTCGTCGAAGCCCCGCGGCCCGTGCTCGGCTCGGGGTTCACCGTCGCGAGCGCCCCGGACGTCTCGAACGCGCTCGGCGCGCTGGGCCAGGTGCCGCTGCCGGCGACGCTCGCCGGCCGCCCGGTCGTGTCGTCGAAGTTCGGCGGCGTGGAGGGCGCCGCGCTCTACGGCACCGGGCTGGCGGCGTTCGCGGTCATCGCCGTGCCGCGGGCCGTCGGGAACGCGGCGAGCGACGCCGCCGGGAAGGCCGGCGGGGTGCTGACCAAGCTGGCGGCGGGCAGCGTGGTGCAGCTGTCGATCACGCCGTTGTCGCTCGCGATCGTCCGCGCCTCCTCCTTCCGCCGCTCCTACCTGCTGGCCGGCACGGTGACACCGGACGTGCTCAAGGCCGTCGCGGAAGAGCTGTCCACGCTGCGCCGGGGTTTCCGATGATCGTGACGCGCGCGCTGACCAAGCGGTACGGCACCACCCTGGCGGTCGACGCTGTCGACCTGCTGGTCCGCGAAGGCGACCGTTACGGCTTCCTCGGCCCGAACGGCTCGGGCAAGACCACCCTCGTCCGGATGCTGCTCGGCCTGGTCTACGCCACCAGCGGGGAGATCGAGGTGCTCGGCAAGCCCGTCCCGAAGCGCGTCGCCGAGGTGCTGCCGGAGGTCGGCGCGCTCGTCGAGGGCCCGGCCGCGTACCCGCACCTGTCCGGGCGGCGCAACCTCTCCCTGCTCGACGCCGCCGGGCGCGGTGGCGGGCGGCGGACGCGGCGGCGGAGGATCGACGACGCGCTGGAGCAGGTCGGGCTCGGCGCGGTGGACCAGCGGCCGGTGAAGGCGTACTCGCTCGGCATGCGCCAACGTCTCGGGCTCGCCGGCGCGCTGCTGCGCAAGCCCCGGCTGCTGATCCTCGACGAGCCGACCAACGGCCTCGACCCGCAGGGCATCAAGGAGATCCGGGAGCTGCTCGTCGAGCTGAACGCGGGCGGCACCACCGTGTTCCTGTCCAGCCACCTGCTGGCCGAGGTCGAACAGCTCTGCACGCGCGTCGGCGTCGTCGACCGCGGCCGGCTCGTGCTGGAAGACGACTTGTCGACGCTGCGGGCGGCGACCGGGCGGATCCTCGTCGGCACGCCGGACCCCGCCGCGGCGGTCGCGGTCCTCGACGGCCAGCTCGAGTCCCGCGACGGCGACCGCCTGGTCATCCGGCACGGCGACCCGGCCGCGCTGAACGCGATGCTCGTCGGAGCGGGGGTGCGCGTGACGTCGATCCACGCCGAGCAGCGGACGCTCGAACAGGTCGTCCTCGACGTGACGGGTCCGGGCTCGGACCGCTTCGGGACCGCCGGATGATCGCCGTCGAACTGCGGAAGCTCGCCCTGCGGCCGCGGGTGTGGGTCAGCGTGGCGCTGCTGTGCCTGCTGCCCGCGATCGTCGGGGTCTTCCTGGCGACGGCCGACTTCGCGCCGCCACCGGGGCAGGGCGGGGCGTTCCTGTCGGCGGTCGTGAGCGACGGCGCGCTGTTCCCGGCGGCCGCGCTCGCGCTCGTCCTGCCGTTGTTCCTGCCGATCGCGGTCGCCGTCACCGCGGGCGACTCGATCGCGGGCGAGGCGTCCACCGGCACCCTGCGGTACCTGCTGGTGCGGCCGGTCGGCCGGACGCGGCTGCTCGGCGCCAAGATGGTGGCGCTCGCGGTGTACGTGACCGCGGCGATCGTGATCGTCGTGCTGACGTCGCTCGTGCTCGGGGTGATCCTGTTCGGCACCGGCGGGACGCCGGGCGTCGCCGGGCCGGGCGGGCAGCCGACCGGGGTGACGTCGTTGTCGGGGCAGTCGCTCAGCTCGTCCGGGCTGGGCCTGCGGCTGCTGGGCGCGGTCTCGTACATCGTGGTGTCGATGCTGGGGTTCGCCTCGATCACGATGTTCCTGTCGACGGTGACCGACTCGGCGCTGGGTGCCGCGCTGGGCGGGCTCGCGGTGCTGATCACCAGCTCGGTGCTGGAGACGCTGGACGCGGCCGCGTCCGTGAAGCCCTACCTGCCGACGCACTACTGGCTGTCGTGGATCGACTTCTTCCGGGATCCCGTGCTGTGGCGCAACATCGACCACGGGCTGCTGCTGCAGGCGGGCTACATCGTCGTGTTCTTCGGGGCCGCGTGGGCGAACTTCGCGACCAAGGACGTCACGAGCTGAGGCACTCCGCCGGTGCTTCGAGCGGGTTCGTGCCGAGGGCCTGGAGGACGAGCTCGGTGACGGCGGGGTCGGTCGGGAGGTCGCCGTGGCCGGCCTGGTTGCCGGGGCAGACCTGCTGGAGGGCGACGTTGACGGCGCCGTCGAGGCGGGCGGACTCGGGCGGGGTGACCGTCTCGTCGCGTTCGGTCCACACCGAGAGCCACGGCAGCGTCGCCGGGATGGGTTCCTTCGCCAGCTCCCGCAGCAGCGTGCTGCCGGGGGCCAGCTGCACGCACGCGGTGGGGCAGCCGCCCGGGACGAGCGCGCCGCCGGCCGCGGCGAGCCCGGTGCCGTGCATCGGCGCGCCGAGCGTGATCACCCGGCGCGCCTGGTGGTCACCGCCGTCGCGGCTGACCCACAGCCGGGCCACGACACCGCCGGCCGAGTAGCCGATGACGTCGACCGAAGGTGCTCCGCGCGCGTAGGCGTTCTCGACCGCTTCGGCCAGGACGCCGGCCTGTTCGACCAGGTCACCGGTGCCGTCGCCGGCCAGGGTGAGGACCTCGGTGCTGCGGCCGGTGGCCTGCCGGATGCGGGCGGCCAGCTCGTTGAGGGCGCCTTGACCGCCGCCGTAGCCGGGGACGAGCAGGACGGGCCCGGGCTTGTCCTGGTCGGGCGTCCCGGCCCGCGGCGCGGCGCTGGTCCCGGTGGTGGCGAGGACGGCCGCGACGAGCACGGCCACCACGACGACGGCGACGCCGCCCATGAGCAACCGCCGCCGCGGGCTGATGCCGCGCCACCAAGCCGTGATCCGCACGCACCCATCATGACCCGGCCGGGCTGAAGAGGACGTGCGGTCGCGAAGAGCCTGTCACCCGTTCGGCTCTGAACCGGACCGTGACGGCCGCCGTGTGCCGGGTGGGAGTGTGGAGACAAAACCGGGGTGAGCGATATGCGGATCCGGAAAATACTGCTCGTCATACCGTTGCTGGTCTTGGACCTCGCCGCCTGCGGGCAGCCGGCGGTCCTCGTCAAGGTGGGCAAGGCGGTGCCGGTGCCGCAGAGCACCGGCGTACCCGCCTGCGGCGCGTGGCTCGGGGATACACCGGTGCTGCCGGACGTCGTACGGCTCTAGTTGAACGGGTCCAGGGTCAGGTACGCCGTCGCCGGGTTGCCGTCGTTGACCAGGGACTCGTAGTGGCCCACGTCGTCGAAGGCGAACGCGTACGCCTTGCCGTCCGCCATCTGCGCGTGGATCTTCTTCGCGTACTGGTTCGTGACGGCGTCCAGGTAGAACCCGGCCGGGCTCGGGTCCGGCTGGTTCGCGTTCGTCAGCAGCGTCGAGCGGTTGAAGCCCGCGCAGAGCGTGCGCGAGATCTGGCCGCGGACGTCGTTCGGGGCGTCGAGGTTCTTGTAGCAGCCGAAAACGCTGTCGGAGTCGGGTTTCTGGAACGCCGTCACGAACCCGCCGGACGTGTTCGTGAAGTTCATGACGGTGCCGGAAACGCGGCCGGAGTACTTCACGTTCGGCTGGTCCGCGACGGGTGTCACGGTCAGCGTCGACGAGCTGTACTTCGTCCAGACGCGGTTGATGTAGTCCTGCAGCACGTTCGCGGGCAGCGCGCCGGCCTCGATGCCGTGGCCGGGCGCGAGCGCGCGCAGGACCGTGCCGTCGGAGCGGGTCCGGATCAGGTTGGCCCAGCCGCCGGCCTGTCCGCGCAGCGAGTTCAGGAAACCGTTGTAGCCGCCCGCTTTCAGGTGGCCGGTGTTCTTCGTGGTGCCGCCGACCGGCTGCACGCCGACCGCGTACGGCGCGGAGAACATGTCGACCTGGGTGCTGTTGATCCAGAGCCCGCCGTCGTTGAGCGTGTACTCCGACCAGTTGAAGAGGATGTTCACGTTCGGGTCGGACGGGTTCTGGACCGCCGGCTGCACCAGCCCGCCGGTGGTGAGCTTGAAGACCAGCTTCTGCCCGTAGGAGAAGTAGATCCGGCCGGAGAACTTCGGGATCCGGATGGTGATCGACTGGCCGTTCGCGGGCCCGGCGATCGACGCGTCCGGCGCCGGGGTCGGCGGGTTCCCGCCGGCCGGCCAGGCGTGGAACGCGCCTCCTGCGTCGGCCCAGCCCTGCTGGCCGGTCGCCAGGTAGGTGCCCAGGTCGTAGAGGTAGATCGGGTCGGCGCGGCCGGAGTTGTTGGTGATCTTCAACGGGATCGTGGCCGGCACCGCGTCGGCGGCCGGGGCGAGGGCGGTCGCGAGCCCGGCGGCGACGGCGGCCGCCGCGGCCAGGGTCGTCAGTCGCCGGAAGAACGGTCTGGTGCGCACGGGCGCCTCCTCGTCGAGGCCGGTGATCGCAAGTTGTCCAGACCATTGCACGGGGCGTCGGGAACGGTTGTCAAAGGCTGATAATTATCAGCCACCGTACGGAGCAGCGTCAGGAGATCCGGCGGACCGGCTCCCCGCCCAGCAGGCAGTCGAGGTCGATCCGGCCGCCCGCCGCCGCGAGGACGGCGTCGATCGCCAGGTCGACGTCCAGCTTCCGGCCGTGCTGGTCGGCGTACGCGCGCATCAGGTTGCCGATGTGGCGTTCGGGGTTGCGCCACGTCGGCCAGCGCATCGAGGCCCGGTTCGCCAGCTTCGTGAAGTCCGTCTGACGCTCCGTCACCTCGAGCAGCCACTCCAGGTAGACGCGCATCGCGTGCAGCGCGCTGTGGCCAGGGGTCGCCACCGGGCCGTGGCCGGGGACGACGGTCCGCGGGCGGAACGTGTCCTGCAGCCAGGCGAGCGCGTCGAGCCAGCCCGTGATCGAGCCGTGCACGGCCAGCGGCGTGTCGCCGACGCTCACGAGGTCGCCGGTGAAGAGCGTGCCCGAGCGCGGCTCGTGCACCACCAGGTCACCCGCCGTGTGCGCGACGCCCGGCACCGCCACGACGTCGGCGAACGCGCCGCCGAGGTCGAGGCGCTGCCAGCCGGCCACCTTCCGGACGGCGGCCGGCTCCGGCGGCTCGAGCACGCCCCACTGGGTGTAGGTGAAGACGTTCCCGTAGGTCTGCGGGCCGGCCTTGACGAGGTCGACGCTGCCGGGGGCGGCCAGTGCCGTCCCGCCCTCGCGCAGCGCGACCCCGACGCCGTTGTGGTGCTCACCGTGCGCGTGCGTGATGGCTACGGTCAGCTCCTGCTCGCCCGCGTACTTGCGGACGTCGCGCATCAGCTCCAGCGTCGCCTGCTCGGTGCCGCACGTGTCGACCAGCACCACGCCTTCGCTGCCCTGGATCCAGCCGCAGTTCGAGACGAACCACTCCGCCGGGCTCTTCACGTACGCGACCACGCCCGGGCGCGCGTGCCGGAGCGGGACGATGTTCGATGTGACGGCCGGCATGGTTCCTCCCCTGGACTGACGAAGCGGTTAACGACGGGGGCGCGAGCAGGTTGCGGAGTTTTACCCGGCGATAACCCAGCGCTGGTTGGCTGCCGCCGAACAGGTCCGGATCTGCAGCCGGGTGCCGTCGGCCGACGAGTTCCCGGTCGCGTCGAGGCACTTGCCCGACTGTGGGTTCAGCAGCGTGCCGTCCGACCGCGCCTGCCACGTCTGCGCGCCGGTGGCGTTGCAGTCCCAGAGCTGGACGAGGGTGCCGTCCGCGGTGCCGCTGTTGGCGACGTCGAGGCACTTGCCGAAGGCGCGGATCGTGCCGTTCTGCCTGGTCCAGCGCTGGGCGGGGGTGGTGTTGCACGTCCAGAGCTGCACGGCCGTGCCGTTGGCGGTGTTCGACGCGCTGACGTCGACGCACTTGCCGCCGAGCCCGGTGATGGTGCCGGCGGGGTAGGGCGTGCCGCTCGCGATGAGGTACGCGCTGGTCGCGACGTTCCAGTGGGTCGCCAGGTAGCTGCCGGGCGCCGGATTGGTGTTGAAGTAGTCGTCGCCGAGGCAGTCGAACTGGTTCTCCGGCGCGCCCGGGCAGACCTTCACGAGGGTGCCCGGCGGGTTCGGGAGGCCGCCGTCGTCGTAGCACATGATGTCTTCGTCGTCCCAGCAGTGACCGAACGCGCTGGAGTGCGGCGCGCTGCCCTGGACGGCGCCGAGGGTGTGGAGCAGCTCGTGCCCGGTGGCCTGCCAGGACCAGCAGCCGGTGCCGACCGTGGCGTAGTGCGGGCCGGCGTTGTACGGGTTGGCCGAGCCGGGGCTGTCGTTGCCGCCGTTGCCGAAGGCGAGACCGCAGCCGTCCTTGTCGTACCAGACGATGTACTTGCGGTCGGCGCGGTTGTAGCCCTGCGCCTTGATGGCGTTGGTGATCGTGTCGACGGTCGCCATGTCGGACTGGGCGATGGTCACGTTGTTCACGGTGGCGCGGCAGCTGGAATCGGTGACGTACCGGACGTGCCGCACCCCGCCGCCGAGCCGGCTCGCGGCCTCGACGAAGCCGTCGTCGATCTGGCTCGCGAAGGTCTGGAACTGGCCGGCGAACTGGGCGTAGCGGTCCGCCTGGGTGGTGCCGCGGACGTAGAGGGCCTGTACCCGCTTGCCGCTGGTGCCGTCGCCGTCGCAGACGGTGGACATCGGTGCCGCGGCGGCGGCCTGCTCCCTCAGGTGGCCGGGCAGCTGTTCGGTGCCGTCGCCGCCGGCCGCGGTGGCCGAAGGCAGCAGTGCGGTGGCGAAGACCAGGGCGGTGCTGAGCGCGGCGAGGCGCCAGGTTCTCGCGGTCATGGGGGAGTTCCGCCTTTCCCGGTGCGACAGGGGACGAGAAGTGCGGTCTAGACCACTGAGGATGATAGGCAGCGGGTGAGCGGGCTGTCACTGACAAGAACGGACAGCCTGGGGTGAATCGCCCACGGGATTTTCGATCGTACGATTGAAAATGATCTTTCGGACCGCTGGGCGTCAAGGTCTTGACAGTCGATCTCGTACGTTCATACTGGTATATACCTTTATGGGAGGGTCCGGGAAAACCGAGGGGGGCTTCGCGCTCGCGGGCCGACGGAAGGTCTGAGGGGTCCTTCCGTCGGCCGCGCGAAGCCGTCGTTGAAACCTCCGGTCACAGACCGCGTTGACACAACTACTGGTACGAACCAGGATGGGTGCTGCCGGCCGGGAGGAGACACATGGCGGGGGCACACGTCCGGATCGACAACCGGCTGATCCACGGGCAGGTCACCGTCGCGTGGACGCGGCGGCTCGGCGTGCGCCGGCTGGTCGTCTGCAACGACGACGTCGCCGCCGACGACCTGCAGCGGGTACTGCTCCCGCAGGCCGCCCGCGGGCTGCCCACCGACGTCTGCACCGTCGCCGAAGCGCTCGAACTGACCGTCGGCGCGGACGTCATGATCCTCGCGAAAGACCCCGGGGACGCCTTTCGCCTGGTCGAAGGCGGGTTGCGGCCCGAAACGGTCAACGTCGGCAACGTCGCGCCGCGCCCCGGCACCGCCTACACCATGGTCACGCGCTCGATCGCGGTCACCGCGGACGAGGCCGACGCCTACCGCAAGCTCGCCGCCACGGGCGTCCCGCTGGTCACGCAGCTGATGCCCCACGACAAGCCCGCCGAATTCGTCCCGTTGCTCGACCGGAAAGGGCTCTAGCCCCGCATGCTCGTCGCGCTGGCCCTGACTCTGTGGGCGATCTACTGCACCTACGACGGGCTCGGCCCGTTCCTCATCTACGCCCAGCGTCCGCTGATCGCCGGCTCGGTCGCCGGGCTGATCGTCGGGCACCCGCTGCTCGGCCTGCTGATCGGCGCGACGCTGGAGCTGGCCGCCCTCGGTGTCTACACCTACGGCGGCGCGACCATCCCCGACTACCAGACGGGCGCGATCGTCGGCACCGCGCTGGCCGCGGGCGCCGCCGGGGACACGTCCGCCCAGGTCGCGATCGGGCTCGGCGTCGGGCTGCCGGCCGCGATCCTGCTCTCCGCGCTCGACCCGGTCGGCAAGATCATCACCACCGGGCTGGTCCACCGGGCCGACGGCTACGCCGCCGACGGCAACGCGCGCGGCCTCGCGCTTATTCACTGGATCAGCCTGGTGCCGTGGGTGGCGGTGCGCGCGATCCCGACGTTCCTCGCCGCGCTCGCCGCGTCCGGCGGCCTGGTCAAGGACATCACCGCGAGCATCCCGGCCGGGTTCGTGCAGGGCATGACGCTCGCCGGGTCGCTGCTGCCCGCCGTCGGGTTCGCGCTGCTGCTCGGGATGATGGAGCTGTCGCGGTACTGGTACCTGCTGCTGATCGGGTTCGTCGCGTTCGCCTACCTCCACGTGCCGCTGCTGGGCATCGGGTTGATCGGCGTCGCGGTCGCGATGCTGTTCGTGACGCTGAAGCGCGACGAACCGGCGCTCGCCGTCCCCGAGGCGGCCGAAGAGTCCACTGTGGACCCACGGCTGACCAAGCAGGACCTGCGCCGCGTGTTCCGCCGGTACTTCTGGTCGAGCCAGATCTCCTGGAACTACGAGCGGATGCAGGCGCTCGGGTTCGCGTACTCGATGGAACCGGTGCTGCGCCGGCTCTACCCGGAGAAAGCCGACTACGTCGCCGGCCTGCAGCGGCACCTGCAGTTCTTCAACACCTCGGTGCTCATCGGCGGCCCGCTGATCCTCGGCTCGAGCGTCGCACTGGAGGAAGCGGGCACGCCGAAGTCGGCCGCGAGCACGAAGGTCGCGCTGATGGGGCCGATGGCCGGCATCGGCGACACCGTCGTCTTCGCGCTGTACAACAGCATCATCTTCACCATGGGCGCGTCGTGGGCGCTGCAGGGCAGCTGGCTCGGCCCCGCCTTCGCCGCGGTGATGGTGCTCGTGCCGTACGCGCTGGTGCGGCGCTGGCAGTTCGGGTTCGCCTACCGCGAAGGCAAACGGCTGGCCGGCCACCTGGCCGCCGGCGCGCTCGCCCGGGTCGCGCAGGGGGCGACCGTGCTCGGGTTCGTCGTGCTCGGCGGGTTCATCCCGTCGATCGTCAAGGTCGTCACCACGCTGACCTACCGTCAGACCACGACGGTCCAGGGGCAGCCGGTGACTCAGGCCGTCGCGATCCAGGACCGGCTCGACGAGCTGGTCCCGTTCCTGCTGCCGGTGCTCGTCACCGCCGGGGTCTACCTGCTGACGGCCAAGGCCCGCCTGCGGCCCGTCTGGATCATCGCCATCGTCGTCGTCGCCGGGGTGGCCCTGGGGTGGCTCGGCTGGTTCGCGCCGTCGCCCCCGGCGAAAGGTTAGGAGACACCGCCATGTCCGTTCCGATCATCCTCGCCGGGCACGGGCGGCTGCCCTCCGGTGTGGGGGAAGCCGCCGAGATGATCCTCGGCCCGCAGTCGCGGCTGAAGGTGTGCGAGCTGAGCCCGCGCGACAGCCCGGAAGAGTTCGGCGCCCGGGTGCTCGCGCTGCTCGGCGACGCCACCGAGGCGCTCGTGCTCGCCGACCTGCACGGCGGCTCGCCGTTCAACGCCGTCCGCGCGCTCGCGCACCCGCGCCTCCAGCTCGTGTCCGGCCTCAACCTGCCGATGCTGCTGGAGGTCCTGCTGCACACGACCGACGACGTCACCGAGCTCGCCGGGGTGGCTCGCGCCGCCGGCCGCGACGGCGTCGTCGACGTCCTGGAATCGACCTGGTGACCGCCGCGCTCCTGCTCGCCGCGCAAGACGTCCGGATCACGCCGGGACCCGGGCACCCGCTCGGCGGCTACCTGGCCAGGGACGGCGTCGCGACCGGCACGCACGACGACCTCGAGGCGTCGCTGATCTGGCTGTCCACCGAGGACGACCCCGGCGTGCTGTGGGTGGCGCTCGACGCGCTCGCGGTCGACGCCGGCCTCACCCGCACCCTGACCGACGCCGTCGCGGCCGCGGTGGGCATCGACCCGGCGCGGGTGCTCGTCTGCGCGTCGCACACGCATTCCGGGCCCGAGGGCTGGACCGGCCCGCTGCACCCCGGGCTGCCGGGCCGGCGCGACGCCGGGCTGGTCGGCCGCATGGCGGAGACGGTCACCGGCGCGGCGCTGCGGCTGCGCGCGTGCCGCGGCCGCGTCCGGGCCAGCTGGCACGCGGGGGCGACGGAGGCCGTCGGCGGCAACCGCTACCGGCCGGACGGGCCGCACGACACGTCGTTCGGGGTGCTGGAGCTGCGCCGCGACGACGGCACGCCGGCCGCGCTGCTGTTCGACTACGCCAGCCACCCGACCGTGCTGGGGCCCGACAACCTGACGTGGTCGGCGGACTGGCCGGGCGCGACGCGGCGCGAGCTGGCGGCGCTGATCGGCCAGCCGGTGGCGGCGTTCCTGCAGGGCGCGGCGGGCGACGCGAGCTCCCGGTTCGTCCGGCGCGGCCGCGACCACGCCGAGGTCCGCACCCTCGGCGGCCACCTGGCGACGTCGATCGCCCGGACACTGGCGGCGGCCTCCGCGACGGCGGAAACCGGCCCGGTCCGGGTGTCCCGGTCGGCGCTGTTCCTGCCCTACCGCGAGGTGCCGTCGCTCGAGGACAGCCTGGAGCTGCGCCAGTCGGCCGAGCGCGAGTGGCAGCGCGAGCTGGCCCACCACGGCGAGGACCACCCGGCCGTCCGGATCGCGCAGACCCGTTACGAAGGCTGCGCGATGCTGGCGGCGATGGCGGCGACCGACCGCCCGACGGGCTGCGCGGAGGTCCCGGTCAGCGTGGTGACGCTGGGGGAGATCGCGTGGCTGCACACACCGTTCGAGCTGTTCGCGTCGCTGGGGCTGCGCATCCGGCGGGGAAGCCCGTTCCGGCACACGCGGGTGATCGGCTACACCGACGGGTACCTGGGGTACCTGCCGGACGCGGAGGGGCATCGGGGCGGGGTGTACGAGTCGTACGTGACGCTCTTCGGGCCGGACGCGGGGGACGTGCTGGTGGAGCACTGCCTGCGGCTGCTCAAGACGCATCACGGCCGCCCCACCTAGGCCATTCGAGGGGGAACCCGAAGCCGAGCACGGTGACGGCCAGCATTCCGGCGCCCGCCAGGAAGAACACCGTGCCGAGCGAGGGGTTCACGTCTTCGGGCAGCGCCGGGCGGACGAACCGGCCGGGGTCGTACAGCACGGTGAACCGTTCCCCCTCGACGGTGTCCGCGAAGCCGCGCAGATCACCGCGCAACGGCGTCGAGCCGCCCGGCAGGACGAGCGTGGCGTCGTGGGAGGGGCGCGCGGGCGCCACCTCGATCAGGATCGGCGCGCCGCGGTGGGTCAGGACCAGGTCGGTCACCAGGCCCGGTCCGGAGAAGGCCAGGACGAGCAGGCCCAGCATGGTGAACGTCAGCTGGCCGAAGTCGTCGCCCGGTGTCCAGGCGCCCCGCCGCCAGGCGACCGCCCACAGGACTGCGCCGAGCACGCCGAAGCCACCCACGAGGACGCCGCCTTCCCCGATCCGGGTTTCCTGGTGGGCGGCCCAGACGGAGATCGCCGCCGAGGCCACGAGGACGCCGGTGAACACCAGCCGCCGGTGCGCCTTCCGCCGGTGCCAGGCCGAATCGTCCTCCGGCGGGGGCGGGCTCGGCTTCGGACTCCGCTCGGGCTTCGGCTTCCGCTTCGCGCGGGGACGGCGGGTGGACCACGCCGCGAGCGCGGCCGTCGACCCCACGAGGGCGGCGAGTGCGAAGAACTTGCTCCGGCGTGCCATGCGGTCCTCCCCGGCGTCCGTGCTGGGGAACACGCCGGAGGAGGCACCGGGGTTGCCCGGTCAGACCGGGCTGCGCCGAGCCTGGGTGAACACCGTGTAGCGGTCGGCGCGGTAAAGCGAGCGGCCCGCTTCGATGACGCCGCCGCTCTGGTCGTGGAGCGTGCCTTCGATGATCAGGCACGGCTGGGTGGGCTCCATGCCGAGCAAACCCGCGTCGAGGGTGTTCGGCAGGACCGCGGAGATCGCCGTGTCGTTCCACTCCGCGTGCACGCCCCAGCGCTCCTCGAGGGTGCGGTGCAGGGACTGCGTCTCCCAGTCGAACAGCTCGATGTCGGGGAACCGGTCGACGGACAGGTTGGTGCGCTCGACCGCGAACGGCTCGTCGTCGACGTACCGCAGGCGCTCCAGCCGGAACACGCGCGCGCCCGGGGGAACGTTGAGGCGGCCGGCGATGCGCGGGCCCGCGCTCAGGACCTCGGCGTGCAGCACCTTCGTCTTCGGGATCACGCCGCGGGCCTTCATGTCCTCGGTGAACGACGTGAGCATGTCGATGTGCGGGGCCTGGCGGTCGGCGGTGAAGGTCGCGGTGCCGTGCTGGCGGTAGAGGACGCCGTCGGAGACCAGGCGGTTGATCTCCTGGCGCACGGTGCCGCGGGCGACGCCGAAGTGCTCGGCGAGGAACCGTTCGGACGGCATCAGCCGCCCGGGACCGGCCTCGGTCGCGACGGCTTCGATGATCTCGCGGAGCTGGTCGCCCTTGGGTCGCCCCGGCTGCAGCGCGTCCGGGAGCCGGAGATCGCTCGCGGGGACGTGTTTCGGACGAGGCATGGCTTCAGTATGTCGCGCGGACGGGCCGGAGGTAACACGCGCGGCGGGTGAGGTCCGGGAAAACGGCTTTCCCACCGGGAGATGGAGTAATTCCGGCCGGTGTCATCCGGTCGCGCGGCGGGCGAAGTCCGCGAGGAACCGTTCGGCCAGCGCTTCTCCCGTCACGTGCCCGACCGACCGGTAGAGCCCCCGTGCTTCGCGCGCCGTCCCGTCGGCGAGCATCGAGCGGCCGGCCGCGCCCTCGACCGCCGCCAAGCCGAGCAGCGCCTGTGCCTCCAAAAGCCGGTAACCGCCCGCGCGTGCGGCGTCCAGCGCCGTTCGCGCGTGCTCGCCCGCTTCCGGCACCCGGCCGGCCGCGGCCAGCACCCACGCCAGCGTCGCCGACGCCTCCGCCAGCTGACCCCGCAGACCCGACTCCGCGGCCAGTTCCCGGGCCTCGCTCAGCACGCGCTCCGCCGAGGCCAGGTCGCCGCCGGCTTCCGACGCCCGGCCCAGCGCGATCAACGCGGCCGCTTCCACCTGGCGGTCGCCGTCGCGGCGGACGCGGTCGAGGGCCTCTTCCGCCGTTCGCGCCGCCACGCCGTGGTCGCCACGGGCGCCTTGCAACGCACTCAACGCCGTGAGCGCGGTCGCCTCGCCGAAGCTCGAACCGAGGCCGCGGAACGCGCTCAGGGATCCCTCGACCGCTTCCGCGGCCTCGTCGAAGCGTCCCGTCTCCAGCAGCACCCAGCCGAGGTCGGCCAGGTTCGCGGCCTCCCAGAACCGCAGATCTTCCCGGCGGCACAGCGCGACGGCCTCGCACAGGCAGTCCTCGGCTTGCTCCAGCCGGCCCAGCTGCCGGTAGTGGCAGCTCAGCGAGTTCAGCGCGAGCGCCTCGCCCGAGGGGTTGGCCAGCTCGCGGAACAGCTGGATCGCGCGCCGGCTGTGTTCGACGGCTTCCGAGAGCCGGCCGGTCCACTCCAGCATCGACCCGAGGTTCGCGACCGCCGTCGCCTCGCATTCGCGCCAGGCGCACGCCCGGCTGGCCAGCACCGCCTTCTCCGAGTGCCGGATGCCCGCCTCGTGCTGGCCTTCGCGGAAGTACGCGCCGCCGATCGACAGGTGCACCAGCGCCTCGGCCGGCTGGGCGCCGTGCTGCTGGGCCGCGTGCAGGACGATCGGGGCCAGCTCCAGCCACTCCGCGCGGCGCCCGTGGTCGTGGAAGAACCGCCGCAGCGCGTCGGCGAGGTACCACGCGGCGGGGTACGGCCCCCGCGTCGCCGCCAGCCGCAGCGCCGCCGCCAGGTTCGGCACCTCGACGTCCAGCCAGGCCACGGCTTCCGCGGCGTCGGCGAACGCGATCGGGCTCGGCGCCGCCGGGGCGTCTTCGCGGGGGAGCTTCACGATCCGCGCGCCCAGCAGCGCGACGGCGGCGTCCGCGGCCGCGCAGTAGCCGGTGAACAGCCGCTCCCACGCCTTTTCGCGCGACGTTTCGTCTTCGTCGGCGCGGACGCACCGCTCGGCGTAGCGCCGGGCGAGGTCGTGGAACCGGTAGCGGCGGGGCGCGTGCGCCTCCAGGAGGTTCGCCGCGGCCAGCCCGCGCAGCCGCCGGGTCGCCTCCTCGGCCGGCACGTCCAGCAGCGCCGCGGCGGCGACCGCCGTGAAGTCGGCGCCCGGCACCAGCGCCAGCAGCCGGAACGCGTGCCGCAGCGCGGACGGCAAGGCTTGGTAGGACACCGAAAACGCCTTCGCGACGGCGCTTTCTTCGCCACCGTCGAAGCCGAGCTGGGCCAGGGGGTCGCCGCGCAGCTCGTCGACGAGCTCGCCGAGGCTCGCGACCCCGGTGTTCGCCGCCGCGATCCGCAGCGCGAGCGGGTGGTGGCCGCAGAGCCGGGCCAGTTCGTCCGCCGCTTCGGGTTCGGCGGTGACCCGCTCGCCGAGCAGGGCGGTCAGCAGTGCGCGCGAGTCGTCCGCCGGCAGCTGCGTCAGGCCGAGCGACCGGGCGCCGGTGCGCGCGACGAGCTCGTCGAGCCGGTGCCGGCTGGTCACCAGCACCCGCCCCGACGACGGCAGCAGCGGCAGCACCTGGGCGGCGTCGCGGGCGTTGTCCAGCACGACCAGCGCCTGCCGGTCGGCCAGCAGCGACCGGTAGAGCTTGCTCTGGTCGTCGATGCCCGGCGGCACGTCCCGCAGGTCGACGCCGAGGGTGCGCAGCAGCTGGGCGAGCGCGGCGGCGGGGGTGAGCGGCTCGTCGTCGGCTTCGAAACCGCGGAGGTTGACGTACAGCTGGCCGTCGGGGAAGCCCGCCCGCGCGGTGTGGGCCCAGTGCACGGCCAGCGCGGTCTTGCCGACGCCGGCGGTGCCGGTGATCACCCAGACGTCGCCCGGCTCGTCGAGCGCGGCCAGCTCCGGTGCCCGGCCGGTGAACCCGCGGACGTCCAGCGGCAGCTCGGCGGGCCGCGGCACGACCGGGCCCGTGGCCGGCACCGGTTCGCCTTCACCGCGCAGGATCCGCATCCGCAGGTCCTGCAGGGCCTGGCCGGGTTCGATGCCGAGCTCGTCGACCAGCAGCTCGTGCGCCCGCGCGTAGGTTTCGAGGGCTTCCGGCGTGCGGCCGCAGCGGTGCAGCGCGAGCATCAGCGCGGCCCGCAGCCGTTCCCGGAACGGGTGCTCCTCGACGATCCGGCGCAGCTCGCCGACGACCTCGCCGTGCCGCCCGGAAGCCAGTTCCTGCTCGTACAGCTCCTCCAGCACGACGAGCCGGCGTTCGGCCAGCGCCGGGCCTTCGTACTCGGCCAGCGGCTCGCTCACCCCGCCGAGCGGGGTGCCGTCCCACAACGCCAAGGCGGCCCGCAGGTGCGTGACGGCCGCCGCGCCGGACGTCGCCCTCGCCCGGGCGACCTCGTCGTCGAACACGTCGAGGTCCCGGTCACCGGGAGCGACCTCGATCACGTAGCCGGGCGCGCGCCGGACGATGACGTCACGGCCGAGGAGCTTCCGCAGCTCCGAGATGTGCACCTGGAGCCGGCCGCGGACGCTCGGCGGCGCGTTCTCGCCCCAGGTGAGGTCGATGAGCCGGTCTTCGCCGACCACGCGGTTCGGGTTCAGCAGGAGCGCGGCCAGCACGGACGTCTGCTTCTGGCCACCGGGCCGGACGGCGCCCGCGTCGCCGAGGACCGTGACCGGCCCGAGCAAGCGGTAGCGCACGTGGAGCCCCCAGAAGGCCGACCGAAGCGGAACGGAAGTGCCGTGCCCGACCCTATCCCCGGCCGAGGAGAAAAGGGGGCCGCGGGTGGACACCGACGACGGACGCCTGCTGTTCGTCTGCTTCCCGGACGCGGGGGAGGCAGCCGGCCGGTACCGGGCGTGGCGCGATCCGCGGATCGCGGTGCACGTCGTCGAGCTGCCCGGCCGGGGCGAGCGCCGGGAGGAGCACTCGTACCGGGACATGTGGCTGCTGGTGGAGTCGCTCGCGGCGGAGCTGGCCGGGGTGCTCGCCCGCCCGCACGTGCTGTTCGGCGCGGGGCTCGGCGCGCTGGTGGCCTACCGGCTGGCGCAGCGGCGGGTGGCCGCGGGACTGGGGGTTCCGCGGGCACTCGTCGTGGCGCACCAGGCGCCGCCGGACCGGGCCGCGCGGGCCGTGCCGGAGCAGGCGGCCCGCGCGGACGTCAGCCTGCTGGCCAGCGACGCTCACGTGCCCGTGGCGCCGCCGCTGCCGTGCCCGATCCGCGGGTTCGGCGAGCCGCACGTGATGACGGGCTGGGGCGAGCACACGAACGCGGGGTTCGTGCTCGCCCCCGCCCGGGCGCGGGACAGCGGCGCGCTGCTGCGCGACGCCGTCCTGCGCGCCGGCTACTTGGTGTCGGCGCTGGCCGTCCCGGGCCGGGGCGAGTCACCGATGTAGGGACCGACGCCGATGGACGGGCCGGTCTGAGGCGGCTTCTCGGCCGCCTGGGCGGCGGGCGCGAAGACGAGGGCAGCCACAAAGGCCGTGCCGATGACGGCCTGGAGCAGACGGGCGTTCATGGTTCGACTCCTCAGGTTCGGATTGCGGCCGATCTTGCCCGAACCGGCTTCCATATCGCTTCCCTTTGCCGCGGGTGGTCGTCCGGTCACCGATCGTCCCTTGTGGAGGAATCCACCCGCTGGGACCATCGATCGTCATGGGGAGTGACGACGCGAACACGATTCTGCGCATGGCCGGCCTGGCGACCCCGATGGCGTTGCGGGTGGCGGTGACCCTCGGCCTGCCCGACCGGCTCCGCGGGGACGAGGTCGCCGTGGAGCGGCTGGCGGAAGACCTCGGCGTCGCGCCGGTCCCGCTCGGGTTGCTGCTGGGTCACCTCACGACGCTGGGGTTCTTCGAGCGGACGGCCACCGGCTACCGGACCACCGGGTACGGCGAGCACCTCTGCGGCGACACCCTGACCGGCGTGTTGCTGAACCTGGACACCGCGGGCGGGCGCGCCGAGCTGGCGTTCGTCGAGCTGCTGCACAGCGTCACCACGGGCGAGCCCGGCTACGACCGCCGGTACGGGCGCGACTTCTGGGGCGACCTCGCCGAGCACCCGCCCCTGCGCGAGTCGTTCGACCGGCAGATGACGCACCGGCTACGCGCCGATGCCCCGCAGCTCGCGGCCGGGTACGACTGGGGCCGGTTCGCCACGGTCGTCGACGTCGGCGGCGGCCCGGGCACGCTGCTCGCCGCGATCCTGGCGGCCCACCCCGGCACGCGCGGCCGGCTGGTCGACGTCGACGTGTCCGTCGCCGCCCGGACCTTCGCCGCGGAAGAGCGGGCATCGGTGGTCGCGGGCAGCTTCTTCGACCCGCTCCCGGCGGGGGCGGACGCCTACCTGCTGTGCGACATCCTGCACGACTGGGACGACGAGCACGCCGGGCGCGTCCTGGCCCGCTGCGTCGAGGCGGCCCGCCCGGACAGCCGGGTGCTGGTCGTCGAGGCGGTCGGCGGGCGGCGCGGCCGCACGGACATGGACCTGGCCATGCTCGTCATCTTCGGCGGCCGGGAGCGCCGGGTCGCCGAGTTCGAAGCCCTCGCGGCGCCTCACGGCCTGGTGCTCGACGCGGTGACGGACGTGAGCGAGGGGCGGTCCGTGCTGGAGTTCGGCATCGGATGAGTTCTGCGGTGTCTCTGACCGGCGCGTTCGTCGACTCGACCCCGCTTCGCGGGTCGCCGGCCTTCCGGCGGCTCTGGCTGGGCGCGCCGGTGGGAGCGGGGATCCCCGGCTTGCGCCGCTTCGCGACGCCCGCCAAAGCTGCGGCGGAGTTAGGGGCGGCAGGCGGTGCCGGGTCGCCTTGCGAGCGCGGGTGGTGCTGGGGTTCGGCGTCGGGCGGTGCCGATTCGCCTGGCGGTGAGGGTGGTGGGCAGGTGCCGAGTCGCGTGGCCGGGCTGGGTGCGCGGCGGACCGCGGTGGAGCAACTCGCCACCCTTTCGGCAGAGCGGGGCGACGGTCGTGGCACCCGCGCTGACCCCCGCGCGAAGGCGTGACGGCAGCGGATCCAGCGTGATCGCCGGGGCATCGCCCGTGTTTGGAGGGGCATCACGCGTGTTTGGAGGGGCAACACGCGTGATTGGCGGGGCATCACGTCGTGGAGGGTGGCCGTAGGGCGCTGACCGGCGCCGGTGCACGGGTGGACCTGAACTGTGCACGCCCGGGCATGGCGTGGGCTTCCGCCGGATCCAGCTGCCCGGTAGTTCTTTCCTGACGACACACCTTCGTCCGTCCGGAAAGGACCGAAATGATCAAGCGAATCCGCACGGCCGCACTACTCGCGGTCGCCGCGGCGGGGCTCGTCGCCGCGCCCGCGCAGGCGACTGTCCAAAGTGGAAGCGGCACCATCGGCGACCCCTGGGTGCCGACCCGTGCCGCGCACGTCACCTGCCAGACCGCCACCCTCTTCGGCAACTACACCGCCGGGCAGGGGCACTCCGACCCGATCGCGACGCTCGTCCAGGGCAACTACATCGGCGTCCGCTACATCACCTCCGACCACAACTCGGCCGACGTCTTCTGGCACAGCACCGGCAAATGGGGCTTCCTCCTCCGCGACTGCTTCGCCTTGAACTGAGCCCTGAACCGAGCCCTGAACCGAGCCTTGAACCGAAAGGGAAGCCGATGAAACGCGCCATCCTCACCACCACCCTCGCCGCCGCCGCGGCGATCGCCGCGGCCCCCGCCGCCGAAGCGGGCACCGTGCACGAGATCTGCGCCCAGGACCTCTACGTCCGGACGCAGCCCGCGGGCGTCATCGTCGGCACCCTCTACCGCGGAGACCACTTCGAACTGTCGCGGTACTCGCCCAGCGGTGACTGGGCCGAGGGGTACGCGATGGGCCACGTGAACCAGCGCGGCTGGATCCAGGCCGGCTGGTTCTGCTGACGCTCAAGGGAGCTTGAGCGAAAGCACGTCCGGCACCGTCACCAGGCTGCCGTAGAGGTTCGCGTTCCCGCCGATGGCGAGGACCCGGTGCGCCGGGGTCGCCGCGCAGACCACCGACGCCCGGCCGTGGGGGAGCAGCGTGCCCAGCAGCACCCATTCCCCCGTGCGGACGTCGAGGACCTCGGTCGTGCGGTCCCGGGCGGTCGGGTCCTCGATCGGCGCGGGACCGCCGCCCGTCACCACGATCCGGTCGCCCACCCGCACCGCACCGGGTGCGCCGCGCCGCTTGCGCATCGGCGCGACCGCCTCCCAGTGGTCGGCGTCCGGGTCGTACCGCTCCACCGAGTCGAGCGCGTTCTGTTGCCGGCTCGGCAAACCGCCGAGTGCGTACAGGTGCGTGCCGGTCGCGACGAGCCGGAACCGGGCCCGCGGCGTGAGCATCGGGGCCACCGGCGCCCAGTGCCGCGTCGCCGGGTCGAAGACGAGCACGGCGTCCGTGGCGTGCTCCTCCGGATCGCTGTCGCCGACGAAACCGCCTGCCACATAAAGCTTTCCGCCCAGTCCGGCCGCCGACGCCGCACCGAGCGGCACGGGCATCGGCGGGCTCGCCCGCCATTCGTCGGACGCCGGGTCGTACACCTCGACGACGTCGGTGGTGCGCTCGTCCGCGGTGATCCCGGCGGCGGCGTAGATCAGCCCGCCGACCACGCCGGCCGCGTGGTTGCCGCGCGGGGTGGGCATCGGGCTGACGTAGCGCCACGCGCCGCTGCCCGTGACCTTGCGCGTCTCCACCGAGCCGAAGCCCACGTTCCCGTCGGTCCCGCCGAGCACGAAGACGTCGTCCCCGACGGTCGCCACCTCGTGGGCGAACCTCGGCGACAGCATCGGCGGCCGGTACTTCCACGACACGTTCATCGCGCACCCCTCCATTCCGCCCCGCCAGAGTCTCCGAAGACGATCTGTTTGTTACCGCTTCGGCCGAAATTGGTTTTTCGCTGCCCGGTGCGCGCGGACGATTCCTTTCCCGATGGGTCATCCGCTGTAGTGCGCTCGGCTGGATGGCGTACATCGATCACGCTGTGTGGCGGCTTCTCGTGGGTTTGTTTCCCCTGGTGATCACCGTCCGGTCAGTGGATTACCCGTTTGTACGCCGTTCAAGGTTTCCCGAATCGATATTTGCGGACCCGGAAAACGTCATCTACAGTCCGGCGATCACGGCTGTACGAGCCGGATTCCGTGATCGAAAAGATTCCTTTCCGAGGAGTGTCATGCTCAAACGCGCCTCGACCCGCCGGTTCGCCGTGCTCGCGCTCGTCCTCGCGCTGGTGAGCGCGTGCAGCCAGCGAGGCGGGTCCGGCAGCGGCGGTACCGTCGAAAAGCCGGCGATCCGGGTCGCCATCTTCTCCGCCGTCGACCTCGCCACCTTCTGGCTCGCCCAGGAAGGCGGCTACTTCAAGGCCGAAGGGCTCGACGTGCAGGCCGACACCGGGGCCAGTGGCCAGGAGGCGCTGACCCGGATGACGAACGGCCAGGACGACCTCGCGCTGTCCACCTACACCCTGTTCTTCCTGGCGAAGAACAACGGCACCGACGTGAAGCTGATCGCGGACGCCACCTCGGCCAGCCCGCGCAGCAACGAGCTGGTCACCGTGCCGAACTCGCCGGTCAAGACGGTCGGTGACCTGAACGGCAAGCGGATCGCCATCAGCTCGAAGAACGCCGCCTCGGACGTGCTGACCCGGTCGGTGATGCGCGACCACGGGGTCGGCTTCGACAAGGTGCAGTGGGTGCCGATGCCGTTGCCGGACATGGGGACGGCGCTGGCGCAGGGCCGCGTCGACGCCGCCTACCAGCCGGAACCGTTCCTCACGCAGTCGGCGAAGGTCGCCGGCGCGTTCCCGGTCATCGACGCCGCCAGCGGCAGCACGCAGGCCTTCCCGCTCACCGGCTTCGGCGCGACGGCGAAGTGGGTCGAGGCCCATCCGAAGACGATGCTCGCGTTCCAGCGCGCGATGCTCAACGCCACGCGCGCTTCGGTCGACCGCGCGCGGATCGAGCCGCTCGTCGTCCGCAACGCCAAGGTGGACCAGGACATCGCGAGCCTGATGGTGATGCCCGCCTTCGGGTCCACCCTGGACGCCCGCCGCATCCAGCGGGTGCCGGACCTGTTGCAGCAGCTGGGCGTCGTCCAGACGAAGCTCGACGCTTCCTCGATGATCACTCCGCAGGCCAGTACCGGCTGACCGGGAACCGGCGGGAAAGGGCGGGTGCGCTGAAGAGCGCACCCGCCCTTTTCGCGTTCGCGGCGCCTCTGCCGTCGTGAGAACTTCCCCCGGCGCGCGGGCTTTCCGAAATTCACGGACCGCCCGCGTCGATCCGGTTTCCGGCGGTTCGCACCTTGACACGCCCGGCGCCGCACTCCACCCTCTTCATACCGACCGCGCGGTACGGCCTGGTCCACATCGTGGGACAGGGGAGACGGGAGAGTCGATGATGACACTTCTCGGGGAGGCTCGGCCCGGCGAGCCTGTGCCTGGCGAGGACCTGCTCGTGGTCGATGGTCTCACCGTGCGGTTCGGCGGGCTCACCGCGCTCAACGACGTCCGCCTCGGCGTCGACGCGGGCACCGTCGTCGGGGTCATCGGGCCCAACGGCGCCGGGAAGACCACGCTGTTCAACGTCATCTGCGGCTTCGTCCGGCCCCAGTCCGGCCGGGTGCTGTGGCGCGGCGAGCCACTCGTCCGCCACCGCCCCGAACACCTCGCCGGACTCGGGATCGTCCGGACCCTCCAGGGCCTCGGCCTCTTCGCCGGCCTGACCGTGCTCGAGAACGTGATGGCCGGCGCGGGCCGCCACGCGAAGACCGGCCTGCTCCCCGCCCTCGTCGGCGCCGGGCGGTCGGCGCGCGACGAAGCCGGCCTCGCGCACCGGGCCCGCGTGACGCTCGGGGAGCTCGGGATCGCCGACCTCGCCGACCGGCTACCGGGCGTTCTGCCTTACGGCGTGCGAAAACGTGTCGCCCTCGCCCGGGCGCTGGTGGCCGAGCCCGACCTCCTGCTGCTCGACGAACCCGCCAGCGGGCTCTCGGCCGCCGAGCTCGTCGAGCTCTCGACGTTGATCCTCTCGCTGCGGCGGCACATGGCGGTCGTGCTCGTCGAGCACCACATGGACCTCGTCATGCAGGTCTGCGACCGGGTCGTGGTGCTCAACTTCGGCGAGGTGATCGCGGCGGGGTCCCCGGCCGAGATCCAGGCCGACCCCCGCGTGGCCGAGGCCTACCTCGGCGATCCCGCCGAGGAGGCGCCCGGTGCTTGAGATCGACGAGCTTTCCGTGGCCTACGGCGCCGTCCGCGCGCTCGACGGCGTCAGCCTGACGGTCGACCGCGGCGGGATCACCGCCGTGCTCGGCGCGAACGGCGCCGGCAAGACGACGCTGCTGCGCACGATCAGCGGCCTCCAGCCGGCCCGCGCCGGCCGGATCACCTGGGACGGCGAGGAACTCACCGGCCGGGCACCCGACCGCATCGCCCGCGGCGGGGTCGCGCACGTGCCCGAGGGCGGCGGCGTGATCACCGAGCTGACCGTCGACGAAAACCTCCGGCTGGGCGCGCTGTGGCGCCGCGACCGCGCCGACCGCGAGGCCGCGCGCAAGGAGATGTACGAGCTCTTCCCGCCGCTGGCGGAACGTTCGGCGAAACCCGCCGCGACGCTGTCCGGCGGTGAGCGGCAGATGCTGGCCATCGGGCGCGCCCTGATGAGCCGCCCGGAACTGCTGCTGCTGGACGAGCCGTCGCTCGGCCTCGCCCCGCTGATCACCGCCCGGATCATGGGGATCCTGCGGGACCTGCGGACCTCGACCGGGCTCACCGTGGTGCTCGTCGAGCAGAACGCGCACAGCGCGCTGTCCATCGCGGACAACGGGTACGTCCTCGCGCTCGGCAGCGTGGTGGCGGTCGACACCGCGGCGGAGCTGCTGGCCGACGACGGCCTCCGCCACGCCTACCTCGGTTTCTGACGCTCTGACCGGTTAATGGAGGTGAACGGTCCGGTATGCGGGAATTCTTCGACCTGACCCTCGGCGGGATCTCCGCCGGCGCGGTCTACGCGGCCCTCGGGCTCGCACTGGTCATCATCTACCGGGCCACCCGGGTGGTGAACTTCGCGCAGCCCGCCCTCGCCCTGATCTCGACGTACCTCGCGTACTCGGTGACGAAGGCGACGGGCAGCTACTGGCTGGGTTTCGCCGTCGCGATCGTGGCCGGGACCCTGCTGGGCGTCGCCACCGAACGGCTGCTGATCCGGCCGCTGCGGCACCGCTCCGAGCTGAGCTCGATCATCGTCACCCTCGGGTTGTTGCTGGTGCTGCAGGCGATCGCGGGCATGATCTGGTCCAACGAGCCGCTGGCGTTCCCGTACGCCTTCGACTTCGTCGGCCGGTTCTCCGCCAACGACCTGTTCGTGGTGCTGGTGGTGCTCGTGATCGCCGCGCTCGTGCTGGTGGTGTTCAAGTACACGCCGCTGGGCCTGCGGATGCGCGCGGCGGCGTTCGCCCCGGAGGTCGCGCGCACGCTCGGCGTGCGGGTCGGGCTGATGCTCACCGTCGGCTGGGGCCTGGCGGCGGCGGTCGGCTCGCTGGCCGGGCTGCTGGCCACCCCGCCGTTCCTCTTCCCGAACGTCCTCGACGGCGTCTTCGTCTACGCCCTCACCGCGGCCGTGCTCGGCGGCCTGGACAACCCCCTCGGCACCATCGCGGGCGGGTTCGTCCTCGGCGTCGGGCTGTCCTACGTGTCCGGCTACCTCGGGCCGGAGATGGTGACGATCGCCGCGCTGGCGATCCTCGTCGTCGTGCTGATCGTGCGTCCCAGCGGGTTGTTCGGCCGCGCGAAGGTGAGGCGGGTATGACCGTGCGAACGAGTCTTCCGGAAACCCGCGTCGAGACGGTGACGAAGAAGCGGCTGCTGCCGCCGCTGCTCCGGCACCTCCTGTTCGCGCTGGCCGCGTTCGCCGTCGTCGTCCTGCTGACGCTGGTCACCGACGAGTTCACCAACCTGCGGATCGCGACGATCGGCTACTACCTCATCGCGGTCGCCGGGCTGACCCTGCTCACCGGCCTCACCGGGCAGGTTTCCCTCGGCCACGGCGCGTTCATGTTCATCGGCGCGTACACGGTGGCGCTGCTGGTGCGGCGCGTCCCGTCGTTCCCGCTGTGGGCCGACCTGCTGCTCGCTTCGGCCGCCGGCGGGCTCGCCGGGCTGCTGGCCGGGGCCGCCGCGGCCCGGCTGCGCGGGCCGTACCTCGCCGGGGCGACGCTCGCGCTGGCCGTCGGCCTGCCCGCGCTGACCCGCCGGTTCCAGGACTTCCTGGGTGGCAGCAACGGACTCAGCTTCACCGTCCACAGCAGACCGGCCGGGATCGCCGTCCCCGAGCTGCGCTGGCAGACGTGGGTCGTCTGGCTCAGCGTGCTCATCGCGCTGGTGCTCGTGGTCAACGTCGTGCGCGGCAAGCTCGGCCGGAACTTCCGCGCGGTCCGCGACGACGAGGTCGCCGCGTCGCTGAGCGGGATCGCCGTCGGCCGTACCAAGATCCTTGCGTTCCTCATCAGCGCGGTGTGCGGCGGCCTGGCCGGTGGCCTGCAGGCGTACCTGCTCGGCACCGCCGCGCCCGGCTCGTTCACGCCCGCGCTGTCGCTGAGCCTGCTGGCGGCCGTGGTGCTCGGCGGGCTCGGCTCCCTGTGGGGCGCGCTGTGGGGCGCGATCGCGCTCGTCTACTTCCAGGCCTGGTCCGAGGACCTCGCCGACGTCCTGCACCTGAACACCGACGTGGCCAACAACCTCCCGCTCGCGGTGTACGGCGTGATCCTCATCGTCGTCGTGCTCGCCTTCCCCCGCGGTGTCCAGGGCGGGTTCCAGTGGCTACGTGGACTTCTCCGTCGACCCGCCGAAAAGAAGGAGAACCATGAGAACCACTAGGTACGGCGCGGGTTTCCTCGCTCTCGCCTTGACCCTGACCGCGTGCGGAGGTGCGGGGGAGAGCGACGGCGGCGGCCAGCAGGCCGCCGACTCGGCCGTCGGCGTCACGAAGGACACCGTCACCATCGGCACGCACCAGCCGCTGACCGGCCCGGCCGCGCCCGGGTACAGCAAGATCTCCGTCGGCGCCCGCGCGGTGTTCCAGGCGATCAACGACGGCGGCGGGATCAACGGCCGGAAGATCGACTACAAGGTCGAGGACGACGGGTACAACCCGACGAAGACCGTCGAGGTCGTCAAGAAGCTCGTCCTGCAGGACAAGGTGTTCGCGATCGTCGGCGGGCTCGGCACGCCGACGCACTCCAAGGTCGTCGACTACCTGAACACCGAGGGCGTGCCGGACCTGCTGGTGTCCTCGGGCGCGCTGGCGTGGGACAACCCCCAGAAGGCGCCGATGACTTTCGGCTACCAGCTGGACTACGCGCGTGAGGGCAAGATCCAGGGCAAGTACATCAAGGACACCTTCGCCGGCAAGAAGATCGGGTACTTCACGCAGAACGACGACATCGGCCGGGACACCCAGGCGGGGCTCGACCAGTTCATCAAGGACCAGACGGTCGCGCGGCAGGGCTACGACAGCGCCAACACCGACGTCACGCCGCAGCTGTCCGCGCTCAAGGCCGCGGGCGCCGAGGTCGTCGTCTGCGAGTGCATCCCGGCGTTCACCGCGCTGTCGATCCTGGCCGCGGCGAAGATCGGGTACAAGCCGCAGTTCGTCGTCAGCAGCATCGGCGCGGACCCGGCGACGCTGTCCGGGCTGCTGCAGGACTTCGCCAAGCGCGGCGGCGCGACCGTCTCGAGCGCGCAGCTGCTGTCCGGGCTGATCGGCACCGGCTACCTGCCCGACGTCTCGCAGACGTCCGACCCGTGGGTCGCCTACTTCAAGGGCATCCACGACAAGTACATCCCGAAGGAGCCGCTCACCAACACGCTGTTCTACGGGATGGTGCTGGGGTACACGTTCGGCCAGGCGCTGAAGGCCGCCGGGCCGGACCCGACGCGCCAGAAGATCGTCGAAGCGATGAGCTCCGGGCAGCTGAAGGGCCCGGGCCTCACGCCGTTCGGGTTCTCGAAGGACTCGCACTCCGGGTACACCGGCGGGTTCGTGTTCAAGATCAACCCGGACACCACGACGACGGTGATCCAGCCACCGTCGGTCACCGACCGGGGTACCGGGGCGATCACGCCGTACACCGGGGAACGCGCCACTCCGGAGCAGGTGAACCTGCTGGGCAAGTGAGGACCGGGCCGGTCCGCGGCGCCGCGCGGACCGGCCCGCCCGCTCACATAGGGTGGTCTCATGACGGTCAGGGACAAGGTCGTGCGGGCGGCAGTGCGCCTGTTCGCCGACAAGGGGTTCGAGGCCACGACGGTCCGCGAGATCGTCGAAGGGGCCGGCGTCACCAAGGGTGGGCTGTACCACTACTTCGAATCCAAGGACGACCTGCTCCTGGAGATCTACACCGCGATGCTGCGGATGCAGGCCCAGCGGATGCGGACCATCGCGGAGTCGGACCTGCCGCTGCCGGAACGGCTGCACGCCATCATCGCCGACGTCGTGACGACCAGCATCGCGGACCTCGACGCGGCGACGGTGTTCTTCCAGTCGTTCCCGCTGCTGGAGAAGAGCAAGCAGATCCAGGTGCGAGCCGAACGCCGCCGCTACCACGAGCGCGTGCGCGACCTCGTCGCCGAGGGGCAGCGCGCGGGGATCTTCCGCGACGACGTCCCCGCCGACCTGGTGATCAACTACCACTACGGCGCGATCCACCGGCTCCACATGTGGTACCACGCGGACGGCCCGCTGTCGGGCGAGCAGGTCGGGGAGCACTTCGCGAACCTGATGCTGCGCAGCCTCCGTCCTTAGTGGACGATCTATCGTGGTGCCATGCACATCGTGGCGGTCCTCGCGCTGGACCAGGTCGTCCCGTTCGACCTGGCGACGCCCATCGAGGTCTTCTCGCGGACGCTCCTGGGCAGCTCACCGGCCTACGAGGTCCGGATCTGCGGGCCGGCTCCCGAGCTGGACGCGGGCATGTTCACCCTGCGGCCGCCGTGGGACCTGTCCGGGTTGGCTGACGCCGACACGATCGTCGTGCCGGGCCGGGCTTCGAACCCTCCGCTGCCGCCGCCGGTGACTTCGGCTTTGCGGGCTGCCGCGGCCCGGGGCACGCGGATCGCGTCGATCTGCTCGGGAGCGTTCGTGCTGGCCGAGGCGGGCCTGCTCGACGGCCTCCGCGCGACGACCCACTGGGCGGCCGCACCGGAGCTGGCCCGGCGGTACCCGGCGGTCGACGTCGACCCGGACGTGCTGTACGTCGACAACGGGCAGATCCTGAGCTCCGCGGGCGCGGCGGCCGGGCTGGACCTGTGCCTGCACCTGATCCGCCGCGACCACGGTTCGGCGGTGGCGGCTTCGGCGGCCCGCCTCTCGGTGATGCCCCTGGAACGCGAGGGCGGCCAGGCCCAGTTCATCGCGCACGACGCGCCGCCGACGCCGCGCGGGTCCGAGCTGGAGCCGGTGCTGGCGTGGATGGAGGAGAACTGCGCGGCGGAGCTGACGCTGTCCGGCGTCGCGGCGCAGGTGGGGATGAGCACCCGCACGTTGAACCGGCGCTTCCGCGAGCAGACGGGCACGACGCCGTTGCAGTGGCTGCTGCGGGCCCGCGTCCGGCGGGCGCAGCACCTGCTGGAGGCGACGGGCGAGCCGGTGGACCGGATCGCGACGCAGGTGGGGTTCGGGTCGCCGGGGGCGTTCCGGGAGCGGTTCAAGCGGGTGGTGGGGACGAGCCCGCAGGCTTACCGGGCCAGCTTCCGGGGGCTGTGACTACCCGGCGGCGCGGAGCAGGATGTCCCGGATCGAGCCCATGCCGTACTTGTCCACCGTGCTGGAAAGTCCGGCGACTTCGCGCAGGAGCGGCTTGATGTCCACGCCCGCTGTCCCCGCTTCGGCGCAGATGTCGTTCAGCGCCAGGATTTCGTCGCGGGTGTCGCGGCCGTGGTCGCGGCCGAAAGGTGCAGGAGCCGGGTGCGGAAGTCCGCTCCCGGGAGATGGACCGCCCAGCGGAACGACGAGTGCCGGTCGAACAGCGCGCGGACGGTGGCCCGCGTCCCGTCGTCGCCGTGCTCGTAGCGGTCGAGCAGCGCCCGCAGTGCTTCTTCGGCTTCGGCCCGGATCCCGGCTTCGTCCATCGGCTCGGCGGCGCGCAGCTTCTCCGCCCACGCCGGGTCGGAGAGGTCGACCGGGCGCTTCGCGATCGGTTCCAGGCGCAGGTCCAGCCGCGCGACCGTCTCCTCGAGTTCCGCCACAGCTCACCGTAACCGGTAAGGTCGGGATCATGTCGAGCCCCGAAGCGTCCAGGGCGGGGCTGCCGGTCATCCCGGCGGCCCGGTAGCTCCCGCCTTCCCGGGCTCCCCGGGTGACCACGAAGCGTCCATCGCGTTCGTGATCCCTGGAGTTCCTTGTGTCCCGGTACTTCCTCGCCCTCGGCGTGTTCGCCATGGGCACGTCCGAATTCATGCTCGCCGGGCTGGTGCCCGGCATCGCCGCCGCGCTCGACGTCTCCGTCGTGCGGGCCGGCTACCTCACCTCGGCTTTCGCCGCCGGGATGGTCGCCGGGGCGCCGCTCATGGCCGCGCTCGCGCGGACCTGGCCGCGGCGCACCGCGCTCAAGACCTTTCTGGTCCTCTTCGTCGCCGCCCACGTCGTCGGCGCGCTTACGACGTCCTTCGCCGTCCTGCTCGCGACGCGGGTGGTCGCCGCCGTCGCCTATGCCGGGTTCCTCGCCGTCGCCCTGACCGTCGCACGCCGGGGACGCGCGGTCGCCGTCCTCCTCGGGGCCACGACCCTCGCGTGCGTCGCCGGAATCCCCGGTGGGGCGCTGCTCGGCTGGCCCACGGCCGCCTGGACCGTCGCCGGGCTGTGCCTGCCGGCCTTCGCCGCGGTGTCACGCATCGCCGACACCCCGGCCGGTGGCCGGGCCGACCTGCGGGCCGAGCTCCGGGAACTCCGCGGCTTGGCCGGCGTCCTCCTGGTCGGTGCGCTCGTCAACGCCGCGACGTTCGGCGTCTTCACCTACCTGGCGCCGATCGCCGACGGTGTCGCGCCGGTGCCGGTGGTGCTCGCCGCGTTCGGTGCGGGGTGCTTCGCCGGCATCACGGCGGCCGGACGGCTCGCCGACCGGTGGCCCGGCCGGGTCGTCGTCCTCGGCGGGTCGGCGCTGTTCGTGGGCTGGGTCGTGCTCGCCCTCGTCCCCGCGGCGCTCGTCGGCGGAGCTTTCGTGCAGGGCGCGTTGTCGTTCGCGGTGGGCGGCACGGTGATCACCCGGATCCTGCGCCTGGCCACCGGCGCCCCGACCATGGCGGGGTCGTACGCCACCGCGGCCCTGAACGCCGGCGCGACGGCGGGCCCGCTGCTCGCCGGCGCGCTGAACCCGTTCTGGGTGGCCGCGGCGCTGGTGGCGGCGGCGCTGGCGGTTCACGCCCTCCGGCGCCGGACGTAGTGGACGATCAGCAGGACAAAAGCGACCGTCGCGATCGCGCCCGCCGTGATGCGGAACGGGTCGGCCATGTCGGTGAAGGACCCGACCGCGTTGACCGCGGCGCTCACGATCAGGACCGGCCAGAGGACGAGGGGTGCCGCGGTGCGGGTGGGAGCGTCGGTGTTGGTCATGGCGGAAACGTTAAGCGCGGCCGGGAGCCGGAACGATGCCGTGCGCACCCGGATCCGGGGTGGTGCCTGCGCTACCCCGCGTCGCGGCCGAGGTAGGCGAGCACCGCCAGCACACGGCGGTGGCCGCCGCCTTCGTCCGACGGGAGGCCGAGCTTCGCGAAGATGTTGCGGATGTGCTTGAGCACCGCGCCGTCGCTGACGACGAGCAGCTCGGCGATCGTGCCGTTGTTGTAGCCCTCGGCCATCAGCGCCAGCACCTCGCGCTCCCGTGCGGTCAACGCGTCCAGCGGGTCCTTCGCACTGCGCCGGGACATCAGCTGGCCGATGACCTCCGGGTCCATCGCCGTGCCGCCCTTCGCGACCCGCTCGAGCGCGTCGAGGAACCGCTCGACCTTGCCGACCCGCTCCTTGAGCAGGTAGCCGACCGCGCCGACACCGTCGGCGAGCAGCTCGACCGCGTAGCTCGTCTCGACGTGGGCCGAGAGCACCAGCACCGGCAGGCCCGGGTGGATCTCGCGGGCGCGCACGGCCGCGCGCAGGCCCTCGTCGCGGTGGGTCGGCGGCATCCGGACGTCCATCACGACGGCGTCCGGCCGGTCGCCTTCGACGAAGGCGAGGAAGGCCTCGGCGTTGTCGAACGTGGCGGCGACCTCGATGCCCGCCGTCTTCAGCAGCAGCGCGAGACCTTCGCGCAGCAGCGCGTCGTCCTCGGCGATCACGACCCGCATGGCAGCTCCACTCGCAGCACGGTCGGCCCACCGGGTGGGCTGGTCAGGGTGAGGGTCCCGTCGAAGGCTTCGGCGCGGCGCCGGATCCCGGCGATCCCGCTGCCGCGCCTCTCGTCGGCGCCGCCACGGCCGTCGTCGCGGATCTCCAGGCGCAGCAGGCTCGCCGTGCCGCCCAGCACTATGTCCACTTGGGACGCGTCGGCGTGCTTGGTGACGTTGGCCAGCACCTCGGCGACGACGAAGTACGCGGCGGCTTCGACGGCGGCCGGGCGGCCGGTTTCGTACTCGACGGTGACCGCCGTCGGCACCGGCGTCCGCTCGGCGAGCGCGCGCACCGCGCCGGCGAGACCGCGTTCGCTCAGCAGCGGCGGGTAGATGCTGCGCACGACCGTCCGCAGCTCGGCGAGCGCGTCGGTCGCGGTGTCCTGCGCCTTGACCAGCAGGTCGCGCACCGTGTCCGGGTCGCGGTCGTAGAGCTGACCGGCGATGCCCAGCTGCAGGACGACGGCGGCGATCCGGGCCTGGGTGCCGTCGTGCAGGTCACGCTCGATGCGGCGCAGCTCGGCACCGTGCGCCTCCAGCGCCGCCGCCCGCGTCGCGGTCAGTTCCGCGACCCGGTCGGCCAGGACGACGCCGGGGGCCGGCCGCAGCAGCTTCTGAGCGGTGCGGGCCTGCCAGCGCGCGGCGCGGGGCAGCAGGAGCGTCGCCGCGGCCATTCCCGCGGCGACCAGGAAGTCCAGTCCCGCGCTCGGCCACGAATTCACCATGATGCCGAGCGAGCCCTCGATGCCGCCGGGCACCACCGGCCAGATCAAGACCGTGACGACCTGCTGGACCGCGCCGAGCGGCAGGCCGAACGCCAGGCTGCCGAGGATCAGTCCGGTCGCCGCGTGGATCGCGAGCCACGCGAGGTCGCGGCGCGTCGCCGGGTCCTTCAGCGGCGAGCCGTCCCGGTACGGCTCGGGGATGGCCTCGCCGAGTTTGCGCGCCGCGCGCCGCCGGTCGACCCGGACCGGCCACCGCGACAGCTTGATCGCCGGGGCCAGCGACGGGATGCCGACGCCGAACGGGCACAGCAGCAGGACAGCGAAGAGCCCGGCGAGGGCGAAGATCGACAACAGCGACGTGCCGGCGCCGACCACGAGGTAACGAGCCGCCGACCAGCACTCGCGCAGGCGGGTCGTCACGCCGACAGTGTCCCACCCCACCCCGGTGGTGGTGCTGGCGCTACCCCGGATCCACCCCTCCACGGGATCGAAGCCGAGGCCCCGCCGCCCTAGTTTTCCTTACAGAGAACGAAGGGGATCACGATGACGACAGCGAATGCGCTGGAACTGGCCGGGGTGCGGAAGGTGTACGGCTCCGGCGACGGCGCCGTCACCGCGCTCGACGGCGTGACGGCGGACGTGCGGCGGGGGACGTTCACCGCCGTGATGGGCCCGTCGGGCTCGGGCAAGAGCACCTTCCTGCACTGCGCGGCCGGCCTGGACCGGCCGACCTCGGGGAAGGTGCTGCTCGGCGGCACCGAGATCGGGCGGCTGAAGGAGAACGAGCTGACCCGGCTGCGGCGCACTCGCGTCGGGTTCGTGTTCCAGGCCTACAACCTGCTGCCGTCGCTGAACGTGCTGCAGAACATCACGCTGCCGCTGCGGCTGGCCGGCACCAAGCCGGACCCGCAGTGGCTGCGCGAAATCGTCGAAGGCGTCGGGATGGCGAAGCGGCTGGAGCACCGCCCGGCGGAGCTGTCCGGCGGGCAGCAGCAGCGCGTCGCGATCGCCCGGGCGCTCATCGCCCGGCCCGACGTCGTGCTGGCCGACGAGCCGACCGGCGCGCTCGACACCCGCACCGCGCGCCAGGTCCTCGACCTGCTCCGCGCCGTCGTCGACGGCATGGGCCAGACCGTGCTGATGGTGACCCACGACCCGGTCGCCGCCTCGGCCGCCCACGGCGTGCTGTTCCTCGCCGACGGCCGGCTGGCCGGGCACCTCCCGCACCCCACGCCCGAGCGCGTGGCGGAGCGTATGACGCACCTCGGGGAGTGGTGACCGTGCTGTCCCTGGCCTGGCAGACGATCCGGACGCGGCTCGGCGGGTTCGCCGGCGCGTTCATCGCGATCCTGTGCGGCACCGCCCTGGTGGCGGGCTGCGGGGTCCTCATGGAGTCCGGCCTGCGCGCCGGCGTCCCCACCCAGCGCTACGCCGCCGCGGCGGTCGTCGTCGGCGGTGCCCAGAGCGTGCGGCCCCCGGGTGCCGACGCGCTGTCGTCCGAGCAGGTCGGCGAGCAGCCGTCGGTGCCGGAAGCGCTGGCCGGCCGGATCGCCTCGGTGCCCGGCGTCCGCGCGGCGGTGGCCGAGCAGAGCTTCCCGGCCCAGGTCGTGACGGCGTCCGGCGAGGTGCTCGGCGGCGCGCAGTCGCTCGGCCACAACTGGGACGCGGCCGTGCTGGCGCCGTTCACGCTGCGCTCCGGCGCGGAGCCCACGGCTCCCGGCGACGTCGTCTTGGACGCCGACCTGGCCCGGCGCGCCGGCGTGGACGTCGGCGGGCAGGTGCGGATCGCGACCCGGTCGGTGCCGATGACGTTCCGGGTCAGCGGCGTCGTCGACAGCCTGTCGCGGCAGTCGGCGCTGTTCTTCACGCCGCAGCGGGCCGCGGAGCTGACCGGGCAGCCCGGACGGGCCCACGCGATCGGCGTCCTGGCCGCACCCGGGGTGGCGCCGGAGACGCTCGCCGAACGGATCGGCGCGATCGTGGACGGCGCCGAGGTCACGACCGGGGTCGAGCGCAGCACGATCGAGTTCCTCGACGTCAGCCAGACGCGGCTGCTGCTGCTCACCATCGCCGGCTCGTTCGGCGGGTTCGCCCTGCTCGTGGCCGTGTTCGTGGTGGCGAGCACGCTCGCGCTGACGATCAACCAGCGACGCCGGGAATTCGCGCTGCTGCGGGCGGTCGCCGCGACGCCGAAGCAGATCCGCAAGCTCATCGGCATCGAAACGACGCTGGTCGCGCTCGTCGCCGGGGTGCTCGGCGGCGCTTCGGGTCTCGCGGTGGCGTCGGGGCTGCGCGACGCGTTCGCGGCGATCGGCGTGATCCCGGCCGACTTCGAGCTGGCGATCAGCCCGCTGCCGCCGCTCGCCGCGCTGCTGCTCGGCCTGGGCGCGGCCCGGCTGGCGGCGTGGGCGGCGTCGCGGCGGCCGTCGATGATCCGGCCGGTCGAGGCGCTCGGCGAGGCGGCGGTCGAACGCCGTGAGCTGGGCCGTGTCCGCCTGCTCACCGGCTGGGCGCTCGTTCTCGCGGGCCTCGGGGGCGCGATGGTGCCGCTGTTCCTGCGCGGCGACATCGGGACCGCGATCTCGACGATGGCGACGCTGGTCGTCGTCATCGGGCTGGCGGTGGTCGGCCCGCAGGTGACCGGGCTGGTGACGCGCGTGCTCGCACCGGTGCTGGGGCGGGTCTGGCGGATCAGCGGGTACCTGGCCGGCGCGAACGCCCAGGCCAACACCCGCAGGCTGGCGGCGGCGGTGACCCCGCTGATGCTGTCGGTGGCGTTCGCGCTGGCGACGTTCTACAGCCAGACGTCGTCGACGGCGGCCGCGGCGGAGGAGACGGCCCGCTCGACGACGGCCGACTACGTGCTGAGCGGTCCGGCGGGGGTTTCGCCGGAGGTCGCCGCGGCGCTGGCCAGGGTGCCGGGGGTCGCGACGGCGACACCGGTGGTGCGGACGTCGGTGATCACGGTGTCGTCGATGGGCGACAGCGTGGACGTCCAGCGCAAGCCCGCGCAGGGCCTGGCGGGAGATCAGACCCGCGGAGCACTGGAGCTGGGCGTCGACTCGGGTCGGCTCGCGGACCTGGCCGGCGACACGGTGGCGTTGAGCCGGTCGGAGGCCGACTGGCTGGACAAGAAGCCCGGCGACGAGGTGACGTTCTACTTCGGCGATGGCGCCCCGGCGAAGCTGCGCCTGGTGGCGACGTACACGCACGACCTGGCGTTCGGCGACTTCGTGCTGCCGGTGGCCCTGGCCCGCGAACACAACGGCGGCCGCCTGGACGATTCGGTGCTGGTCCGCCGTTCCCCCGACGCGGATCCCGCGGCGGTCGCGGCGGCGCTGCGCTCGTTGCCGTACCCGGGCTTGACGGTGGCTCCGTCGATGTCGGCCCCGGAGGGCGGAGAGCGGCAGGCGCAGTTCTACCTGAACCTGGTGGCGGTCGGCGTGATCGTCGGGTACCTGGCGATCTCGGTGGCCAACACGCTGGTCCTGACGACGGCCCAGCGGTCCCGCGAGTTCGCGCTGCTGCGGCTGATCGGGACAACCCGCCGCCAGGTGACCCGCATGATGCGACTCGAGGCGTTGGTGACGGTGGGGACCGCGGTGGTGGTGGGGACTGTGGTCGCGGTGGTGCCACTGGGCTTGCTGAACGCGGGGCTGCGAGGGAGCCCGGTGCCGTCCGGACCCTGGTCCGTCTACTTCGGAATCATCGGCGGCGCGGTGCTGTTGGGGCTGCTGGCGATGGGGCTGTCGACGTGGGTGGCCCTGCGGGCCCGCCCCATCGACGCGATCGGCCTGCGGGAGTAGCGCGGTGCGGGTGAGCCGGTTCCGGCTCACCCGCACCGGTTTCAGCAGGCGGCGCCGGTGTCTTCGCCGGTGTAGGAGAGAACTCGCCAGTCGGTGGTCCCGCCCAGCGGAACAGTACTGCCGGCGGCGACGCACTTTTCGCCGATGAAGGTCTTGAAGGCACCGCCGTACGTCAGGGAGTAGGCCTTGATCTCGGTGGCCGCGGCCGGGAATTCCCTAATCCGGCGGCCACAACCCCAGCCTCGTGAACTGCTCCCGGACGTGGTCCCGCACCGGGTCGCCGACGTCGGCGACGAGCGCGATCGTCTGGCGGGACTCGTTCCACGCCTCGACCTGCCGGCCGGTCGCGGCCAGCGACCGCACCAACGCCACCAGCGCGCGGACGACCGGGACGTGGTCGGAACGGGAGACGCCGAGGGCCTTCCGGGCGACCAGCAGGACGTCACCGTGCTCTTCGGCGTCGCAAGCGGCCTCGCTCAGCTCCACCAGCGCGGCGAGCGTCTGCTCGTGGCCGGCCGGGTACCGCTCGTGCAGCTCGACGGCTTCGGTGAGCTGCCGGATGGCCTCCGTGGTCCGGCCGGCGCGGCGGCTCAGCAGACCGAGCTCAAGCGCCATCGCGGCGTGGCGTCGGTGGTCGCCCAGCTCGGCGTAGAGCGTTTTCGCCTGGGACAGATGGGTTTCGGCTTCTTCGAGCTCGTCTCGACGGCGCAGGTGCGCGCCGAGGTCGCCGTGCGCCGCGGCGCACTGGGCGGGCTCATTGAGGCTGTGCTGGATGTCGAGGGCCTCCCGCAGGCAGGACTCGGCGCGGTCCCGCTCCCCGGCCTCCGCCGCGTGGCGGGCGAGCAGGAGGAGAACCTCCGACCGGTCCCGGCTGTTCCGGGTGTTGCCGAAGAGCAAGTTCGCGATCTCCAGGGATTCGGCGATCTTGTCCGGGTCGTCGTGGATCCGCGCCAGGGTCGCCAGTGTCTGGCCTTCGGCGTCGCGGTCCTGGGCGTCTCGTGCGGCGAGCAGGACCGTCTCGACGGTTTCGCGCCAATCGCATCCGGTGTCGTCGAAGGCGAGGTGAGGTCGGATCAGCCGGAGCAGCGTCACCGCCCGCGGCAGGTTGCCGCCCGCCGCGCGGCGGATCGCGGCGCACAGGCTCGCCTCTTCCGCGGCCAGGAACGCTTCCGCGGCCTCGAAATCCGGCAGACCGGCGTGCGGCACTTCGGCTGTGCGCCGCAGAGCCGGCGCCAAGACCTCGGCGGCGTCGGTGACACGGGCGATGTACCAGTCGAGGAGCCGCGCCTCGGCCTGCCGGCGGTCTTCGCTCGAGTCGTGGGCCCGCGCCAGCCGTTCACCGGCCTCGCGGGTGAGAGCGTCCATCCGGTATCGGCCGTCATCCCGGTCGATCAGGTACAGCGACCCGAGCCTGGTCAGCGCGCCGCGGGTCGACTCCTCGTCGGTTCCGTCCAGGGCGAGGACCGCTTCGAAGGTGATGCTGGGGGAGCTGTGCAGGGCGAGCGCGCGGAAGAGCCGCGCGGCCGGCGCGCCGAGGGCGTGGTAGGACCACAGCACCGACGTCAGGATCGTGCCCGACGCCAGTTCGCCGGCCAGCAGGAGTTCGGCCGGGCTCGGCAGGCCGCCCGTGCTGGGCAAGAGTTCGGCGAGGGTGCGGACGGCCTGCGGGGCACCGCCGGTCAGCGTCCGCACCGCCGCCGGGTCGGGCCGCTCGGCCTCCGTGTCGCGCAGAAGGCCGCCGAGCAGCCGGGCTATGTCGGCTTCGGAGAACGGCCGCACCTCCAGCCGGAAGGCGCCGTGGTGGGTCACGAGGTCGCTGAGCCGGTGCCGGCTGGTCACGACGACCACGGAGTGCGCGCTGCCTGGCAGCAGGGGCACGACCTGGCCGGAATCCCGGGCGTTGTCGAGGAAAACCAGCACGCGGTGGTCGTCGAGCAGGGTCCGCAGCATCCGGACCCGCGCGCTCGGGCTCGCGGGGATCGCGGACGCGGCGACGCCGAGCGCGTCGAGGAATTCGGCGAGCACGTCGGCGGGATCGCGGGGCGGGCCGGTGCCGTAGCCGCCGAGGTCGGCGTGCAGCTGCCCGTGCGGGAACCGCTCACGGACGGCGTGCGCCCAGTGCAGGCCGAGCTCGGTTTTGCCGACCCCGGCCGGCCCGGTCAGCGCGACGATGAGGGTCGCGGGTGGGCCGCCGACCCGCGAGCGCACGTAGAGGTCGTCCAGCCGGTCGACGTCGTCGGCGCGGTCGACGAACTGGCTGACGGCCGAGGGCAGCTGCGCGGGAGGCAGGGCGCGCAGGGCCGCCTGGGTCCGGTGCCGGTCCGCGGGCGCGGGCGAATCGCGGGACTGCAGCAGGCGCTGGTGCAGGTCCTGCAGGTCCTGGCCGGGGCCGGTCCCGAACGACCGGGCGAACCGGTCGTACACCTGTTTCCAGTACGCGTCGAAGACTTCGTAGTGCCCGAGCCCGTTCAGGGCGGTGATCCGCTGGGCGATGTACTGGGTGTCCAGCTCGTGGTCGACCATGGCTTCGTCGAGGATCCGCAGCACCCGGCGGTAGTCCCGGCGTTCGAGCTCGACGGCGCACAGCGCCTGATAGCCGGCCACGCGCTCGTAGCGGTCGATGTCCTCCCGTTTCTGCTCCATCCAGATGGTCCCGAGATCTTCGACGACGGGCCCGCGCCAGAGCCCCATGGCTTCCCGCAGCGCGGCGGCGGCATCGTCGAACCGCCCGGCTTCCCGCGCTTGTTCGCCGTTCTTCATGAGTTTTTTGAAACGCGCGTAGTCGAGATCGTCGTCCTCGGGCAGGAACTGGTAGCCGGCCCGCTGGGTGACGATCTTCGCGGAAACCCCGGCGTCGCGCAGGGAGGCCCTCAGCCGGCTGACGTAGGCGTGGAGATCCTTCCGGGCGTGATCGGGCGGGTCGTCCCAGAGGGCTTCGGTAACGGTCCGGACGGCGACGACCTTCCCGTGGTTGAGCATCAGCACGCCCAGAAGCGACCGTTCCTTGGCCCGCCCGAGCGCGACCTCCCGGTCGCCGAGCAGGAGTTCGACGTGCCCCAGGATCCGGAACTGCATCGCACCTTGTGGTTGGTCGGCAGGACTTCCTGTCCAGACGGTAACCCGGCGACGTGCGGGTTTCAGTGCAGGTCAAGGGGCTGTCAAGAATTTGTCCAGCGCTTGGTAACCGAAGTGTCAACCGGCGCGGTTCACGATCACGTCATGTCGTGGACGGATGCGTGGCGGTGGCTGTGGGGCTGTTCGCCGCCTGTGCTCGCGGAGCCGGTGGCCGATCCGGTGCACCACACGATCTTCGTAGTGGAGATCGAAGGTTTCGCCTCGGCGGGGCGAACCACCTTGCACCGGTTGACACTGCGGGCGGGGCTCTACGAAATCGTGCAGCGGGCGTTCGCCGCTTGCGGCGTGGAATGGGCCGCCTGTTATCACACCGACCTCGGCAATGGTGTGCTACTACTGGTGCCCGCCGAGTACCCGAAGGCGGTGTTCAGCGAGTTGGTGCCGGGGGCACTTTTGGCGTTTCTGGCCGAACACAATCGTGCGCACCAACTACCAGAACGAATCCGGCTTCTGGCAGCGTTGCACGCGGGCGAAGTCAGCTATGACGCGCACGGGCGGACGGGAACCGCGATAGTCCATGCTTTTCGGCTGTTGCAGGCCGAAGTGGTGCAGGATGCACTGGCGGACTCAGGTGGAGATCTCGCTGTGATCGCCTCCGGCTGGTTCTACGAGGAGATCATCCAGCACAGCCCCGCCAGCCGACCGGATCGGTATGAGGCCGTCCTAGTGCGGGTCAAGGAGACCGCAACGCGCGGGTTCGTTCGATTGCTGGGCCAGGAGGCCGGCACGTCGAGAAGCAGGTGAAGCCAGACGGGCGGCCCGCCCGGTGAGTCAGGGGCGCCTTGACGGCGCCCCTTGCGTTTGCTGTCTGTCAACCGCTGTTATAGAGTCTTGATCACCTGCACGAAAGCTGACCAAGCGGGCGGTGAGGATGAGATGGTGGGCGAGTGGCTCTCACTGTCCTTGCTGTCGCGGATTGCGACGTTCTTGCACGTCATCCGGACCTCAACGCAGCTGCCGCCGGCGTTGGAGTAGCTGCTCTTGAACCACTTGTCGGGGTCGCGTGTTTTCGTCGCGGGCGCTGTCGTCATTCGATGTCCTTAGATGATCAGTTCTTTAGTTTTTGGGCGCGAAGGCATGACTCCTCCTTATCGTCCGGCAAGTGTCGGGGTTGTCTTGGGTCAGTCGGGTGACTGCCGAAGAACAGGTGCTGGCTGTACGCTTGGGTGAGCACTTCCCGACGCGTCCTCACCCTCGCGTCTTGTTAATATGTCGTCAGGAATCCTCCGGGGTCAGTGCTGACAAAAATGCTGCCCAGGATTCGGGTTTGAATGTGAGGACCGGTGCATTCGTCCGACGGTCTTTGCTATCCCTCACCAGGGTCGCGCCAGAGGTGTTACGGGTCTCGACGCAGCTGCCGCTAGCGCTTGAGTGACTGCTCTTCTGCCAGCCGCCGAGTGCAGTAACTAGTTCTTTCTTCGTCAATCCAAATCCTTGGTACGAGCAAGAATAACCTGCAAAGATTCTTCCTTGCCCAATGCTTTCCGATATGCGTCTTCGTAAGCGGTAGTTATGTTGTTCACTTGAATTGGGTCGTCGATGATCCCCCATGTCGTCACGGTTTCTTGCCAGGCCAATGTAGGCAGTTGTGGGTTGTCGAAGTCGATGAGGTGGACTGTGGCGGCACCGAAGAGGCCGCACGATGTCGCGGTGAACGGTATGACCCGCAAGTCGAGTGCATCGGGGTGTCGCTCGATCAAAGTTGCGAGATGGATCAGCTGTTCCTTCAGTACGCGCCTACCGCCGATCTGCTGCCGGAGCGCGGCCTCGCTGAGGACGACCGTCAATGAGAACGGATCGTCGGGATCGATGAGGCGGTGCTGCCGTCGAAGTCGGGCTTCGACTCGCTGGTCGACTTCTATCTGGCGCACGGTGACGTCGGGCATCATGATGGCTTTGATGTAATCGGCGGTTTGCAGTAGTCCGGGAATGAGCAGGCTCTCGTAGCCGCGCATGCTCCGTGCGCCTTGCTCCAGGCCGAACAGTCGCTGTATATCGGCGTCGAAGAGCGCAGAATAGCGGGTCCACCAACCCCGTTCTTTGGCTGTGGCGCGGAGAGCGAGTAGCTCGTCCTTCTCTTCGTCGTCGAATTCGAATAACTCTATTATTCGCGAAAGGGTTTCCGGGGAAAGTATTTTCCGTTCGTTCTCGACCGCGGACCAGTAATTGCGGGAGAATCCGAGGGTCTCGGTGATAGTTCTGACTTCGATGCCGAGCTGTTCCCGTCGCCGTTTCAAACGAAGGGCGAGCTCCCAGGATGCGACGACGGGGGACGAGGTGGGCACGGTGTCGCGTCGCTAACGATCGGCTCGGACGGAAGGCCTGCGGTGTTCGGCGAGGCTCATGACATCCATGGCTCACGATCTCTCAAGGGCGGGCAGACGCGGCTGCGGTGGGCTGTCACCGGTTACGGTAACCAAACGATGTGACCTGTGTGGTACAGGTAACACCACTTGGTTCCGTAGTCTGGCACAGACGCCAGCTCGCTACCGCGAGCCGAGCGAAGTTCGCTCAATAGAGGTCGAAGATGTCCGATCCGGAGACGGCGAGGCCGGTCGCGTGGCGGCCTGATCCTCGAGCGCGCGGATCGACCTGGCTGCACTCCGACCCGTTGCCCGAGATGGTCGGTGTAGTGACGTACCACGGGACGGAGGCCGACGGCGTCGACTGGCGTGGCAGTCTTGCGCTCACCACTGCCCACTGCACCATCGTGGTTGTCGACGTCGAAAGCTTCGGCCGACGAAGCCGAACGAACCCCAACAGAGTGCGCATCCGCCGCGGGATGTACCGCGCAATCGAACGTGCCTTTGCCGCGGCCGGTATTCCCTGGGACATCTGCAGGCACGAAGACCTCGGCGACGGTGTGCTCGTCCTCGTGCCCGCTCGGGTGTCCAAGACGCTCTTCGCCGACCTGCTCCTCGGCGAGCTCGCCGACGAACTCCAGGCCCACAACGGCGTTCACCCGCCGCTCGAGCGGATTCGGCTCAGGCTGGCGCTCCACGCCGGGGAAGTTTCCTACGACGCCTACGGTGCCACCGGTTCGTCGATCCTTCACGCCCAGCGGTTGCTCGATGCGCCCGAGCTGAGGCGTGCCCTGGCGGACACCAAAGCGGTGCTCGCCGTGATCGCGTCGGCTTGGGTCTTCGACGAAGTGATCAGGCACAGCGAGCGGGGCTTCGTCGATGCGTACCGATGTGTTCGTACCGAGGACGGCGCTGCGTGGATCCGGCTTCTCCCGGCGTCCGCGACCGCGCGACGGCGCGAGCTTGCCCGGCGGCGTCGGCTCGGCTGAGTTGGTAACCCCTGCCGTACTGGCGAAACTTTCCGAAAGTCATTGTCCCACCAGTCAGCCCGATCACATGCTTTCCCCATCGCCAGGCCTCAATGAGGAGGAAGCATGCTCACCAAGATCAGGGTGTTCGCCGGTGGGACCGTTCTTGCGCTCATCGCCGCGCTCGTTCCCGGGGTGGCCCGAGCCGATACCGTCATCACCACCAGCCAGACCGGGAACAACGGTGGCTACTACTACTCCTTCTGGACCGACGGCGGCGGCTCCGTCCAGATGACGCTCGGCTCCGGCGGGAACTACCGGATGAACTGGAGCAACGTCGGGAACTTCGTCGGTGGCAAGGGGTGGAGCAACGGGAGCCGGCGGACCGTCAACTACTCCGGCAGCTTCAACCCCTCCGGCAACGGCTACCTCGCCCTCTACGGCTGGACCTCGAACCCGCTCGTCGAGTACTACATCGTCGACAACTGGGGCACCTACCGGCCCACCGGCACCTACAAGGGCACCGTCACCAGCGATGGCGGCACCTACGACATCTACCAGACCACCCGCTACAACGCGCCGTCCGTCGAAGGGACCAAGACCTTCAACCAGTACTGGTCCGTGCGGCAGCAGAAGAAGACCGGTGGGACCATCACCACCGGGAACCACTTCGACGCCTGGGCGCGCTACGGCATGCGCATGGGCAGCTTCAACTACTACATGATCCTCGCCACCGAGGGCTACCAGAGCAGCGGCAACTCGAACATCTCGGTGGGCTGACCGATGCGCACGTTGATCCTCGCGGCCGCCCTCGTGATCACCGGCGCGGTCGGTGCCACCCCCGCGCACGCCGCCGCCTGCAACGGCTATGTCGGCCTCACCTTCGATGACGGACCCTCGAACGCGCACACCCCCGGGTTGCTCAACGCCCTGCGGCAGAACGGTTTGCGCGCCACCATGTTCAACGAAGGTCAGTACGCCGCCGCCTATCCCGCTCAGGTGCGGGCCGAGGTGAGCGCCGGGATGTGGGTCGGGAACCACAGTTACACCCACCCGCACCTCACGCAGCAGAGCCAGTCCCAAATGGACTCCGAGGTTTCCCGGACGCAGCAGGCGATCTCGGCCGCCGGTGGTGGTACTCCGAAGCTGTTCCGGCCGCCGTACGGGGAAACGAACGGAACGTTGCAGGCGGTCGAAGCGAAGTACGGCCTGCGGCAGATCATCTGGGACGTCGACTCGCAGGACTGGAACAACGCGAGCGTCGACGCGATCGTGCAGGCCAACGCCCGTCTCGGCAACGGCCAGGTCATCCTCATGCACGAATGGCCCGCCAACACCCTCTCCGCCATCCCGCGGATCGCGCAGGGCCTGGCGAGCCGCGGGCTGTGCGCGGGCATGATCTCGCCTCAGACGGGCCGGGCGGTGGCCCCGGGCTGAGGCCGCCGGGTGGCGCGGCGGCCCCGAACCCGCCGCGCCGCCATTCCCCCGGCGGGCGCGGCCGGGGATGCGGCAGACTGCCGATCATGGGGATCTCGGTGATGGTGGTGGACGACCAGCAGGCCGTGCGCGAGGGCCTGGTCGCGCTGATGGGCCTGCTCGACGACGTCGATGTCGTCGGCTCGGCGGCCGACGGTGCCCAGGCGCTCGAGCTGGCCGGGCGGCTCGACCACCTCGACGTCGTGCTGATGGACCTCACCATGCCCGTCATGGACGGCGTCGAAGCCACCGGACGCCTCGCGCGCGAGCACCCGGACGTCGCCGTCCTGGTCCTCACGACCTACTCGGACGACGAGTCGATCGCCGGGGCGCTCGCCGCCGGGGCCAAGGGCTACCTGACGAAGGACGCCGGGCGGCACGAGATCGGCGCCGCGCTGCGGGCCGTCGTCGCCGGGGCGCTCACCTTCGGGGCGGACGTCTCGCGCCAGGTCGCCGGCGCCCTTTCCGGGGCGAAACCGCGTCCGGAAAGCCTGCCGGACGGGCTCACCGCCCGGGAAGCCGAGGTGCTCGGCCTGATCGCCGCCGGCCTGACCAACGGGAAGATCGCCGCCGAGCTGTTCATCGGCGAGGCGACCGTCAAGACGCACATCAACAACGCCTTCGCGAAGATCGGCGTGCGCACCCGCGTCGAAGCGCTGCGCTACGCCGAGCGACACGGCCTGCGGCCGAAGCGGTGATCACCGCCCGACCTTCTTCACGACGACGGCGATCACCCCGAGCACGATCAGCAGCAGCAGGATCCCGCCGCCGATGATCGCGAACCGCAGCAGCATGAACTGGACGACTTGACCCATGTCCGTTTCCCTTCCCGTGTTCCGACGAGGGGAACGCTAGGGCGGCACCCGGGTGGAGCAGGACCTCCGCGGGGTGGAGATCCGGGTGGAGACTCACCGGAAGTCCACTGTAGACAGACTAGCTGTCGGTTAACTCGCCGTAAGGAACCTCCTTAACCCGGACATTTCACCACTCCGGCGGCCGTCGGTCGGCTCCCGTTCGGGCTGCGTTCATCCCGCTCGCCCGCCGCCGTAATTTGCGGTGCCTAAGTTTCCTGCTCGAGCCGCAGAGTGAAAGCAAGGAACCCATGGACGCACCCCTGGCCGTCAGAGCGCGCGGGATCACCAAGTGCTTCGGTGACGTCGTCGCGCTCGACGGCATCGACTTCGACGTGGCCCCGGGCCGGATCCACGGCCTGGTCGGCCCGAACGGCGCCGGCAAGACCACCCTGCTCGGCCTGCTGCTGAGCCTGGCCGTCGCCGACGAGGGCACGCTGGAAGTCCTCGGCGGGCCGGTCGGCAAGACCCTCGGCGACGTCGCCGGGTTCGTCGACGGCCCCGGTCTCTACCCGTCGCTCACCGCCCGGCAGAACCTCGCCGCGCTGGCCGCCCTCCGCGGCCTCGACCGGCGGACCCCGAAGATCGACGACGTCCTCGGCGAGGTCGGGCTCACCGACGTCGCCGACGACCGCGTCCGCGGCTTCTCCCTCGGCATGCGGCAGCGGCTCGGGCTGGCCGCGGCGCTGCTCACCGAGCCCCGCCTGCTGGTGCTCGACGAGCCGGCCAACGGCCTCGACCCGGCCGGCAAGAAGCACGTGCACGGCGTTCTCGGCCGGCTCGCCGCCGAGGGCACCACCGTCGTGCTCTCCAGCCACCGGATGGACGACCTCGAGGCGCTGTGCTCCGACGTCACCATCCTGGCCACCGGCCGCGTCGTCTTCACCGGTCCGCTCGGCAAGCTCTCCGCCGAGAACGGCGAACTCGGCTACCGGCTGCGGACGTCCGACCCGCGGGCGGCGCGTCCCCTGGTCGCCGGCGCGCCGGGGATCCGCCTCGCCGACTCCGACGACGACGTGTTCGTGGTCCGCGCGCTGGTGGCCGCGCTCGACGAACTGGTGCTGCGGCTGGCGAAGGAGGGCATCGCGGTGCGCGAGCTCGCGCCCGTCGTGTCCCCGCTGGAAGCCGCGTTCCTCGCTCTCACCGAAGCTCTCCCCGAGCAGCCGGAGGCCGGTCGATGACCGTCATCACCGAGACCGCCCGTCCCGTCCCCGTGTCCCGCGGGTACCGCTTCGAACTCGTCAAGCTGTTCGCCGCCTGGCGCGTCCGCCTGCTGGTGCTGGCCTGCTGGATCGCGCCCGCGTTGTTCGTCGCCGTGGTGAGCGAGCAGAGTTCGCTGCCCGTCGACACGCTCTTCGGCCGCTGGATGAACGCCACCGGCTGGGCCGGGCCGCTGGTGATGCTCGGGTTCGCGGGCACCTACGCGCTCCCGCTGCTGACATCGGTCGTCGCCGGGGACGTCTTCGCCTCCGAGGACCGGCTCGGCACCTGGCGCCACCTGCTCGTCGCGGTCCGCTCCACCCGGCGGATCTTCGCGGCGAAAGCGCTGGCCGGCCTCAGCGTGCTCGTCGTCCTCGTGGCCGGGATGGCCGTTTCCAGTGCGGTGGGCGGGGTCCTGGCCGCCGGGAACCGGCCGCTCGTCGGCCTCGACGGCCACCTGCTGACGTCCGGCGACGCCGCGGTGCGGGTCCTGCTCGCGTGGGTCTGCGTCTTCGCCCCGACGCTGGCGCTCGGGGCGATCGGGCTGCTCGGCTCGGTCGTGTGGGGCCGCTCGCCGATGGGCCTGCTGCTGCCCGCCGTCGTCGCGCTCGTGCTGGCGCTGGCCCAGCTGCTGCCGCTGCCCGTCGCCGTCCGCCTCGCCCTGCCCAGCTACGCCTTCATCGCGTGGAACGGCCTGTTCACCGACCCGGCCCAGCTCGGGCCGCTGCTGATCGCGGTCGGCGTCAGCCTGGCCTGGGCCGTCGTCGCGAGCGCGCTGGCGTACCTGCTGTTCGTGCGCCGCGACTTCACCAACCCGGCTCACGACGGTTCGGGCCGCCGCGCGCTCACCATCGGTGTCCTGCCGCTGGTCGCGCTGCTCGCCGCCACGGCCGGGATCGTCGCCGTCGCGACGCCGGCCACCGGCTCCGGGATCGAGCTCGACAAGGTCCAGCGCTCGGTCGCCACCGCGTTCGCCCACCTCTACCGGCTGCAGGCCGGCCAGCTCAACCGGCCCGACGTCACCGAGGAGCAGCTGGCCGCCACGGCCGCGTGCACCAAGGGCGACGGCCTGGTCGAGCCCGACGGTCCCGGCAACGACTGGCGGTGCGTCGTCTCCTGGCACCTGCCGGGGATCGACGCGACGGGACAGGCGATCTACCAGCTGGACATCACCTCGGACGGGCGGTACGTCGCCGACGGCGACGGACCGAAGGAAGTGAACGGCTACTTCCAGGTGCGGACCCCCGCGGGGGACCAACCCAACCCGCTTTGGCAGTTCGACGGGAACGTCGAGCTGCTCACCACCACGAAGGGATAACCCCGATGCAGGTAACACGCCGCAGACGGCGTGCCGGGAACCGCCGGAGCAGCAGCCATCGGCTGCGCTACGCGACGGCCGGCTCCGCCACGCTCGTGCTCGTAGCCACCGGCACCGGCGTCGGTGTCGCGTCGACGGCCCAGTTCGGGAAGGACCAGGTCGGCCAGGTCACCGAGAACGGCCAGGTCGTCTCCGCCGACCAGTACGTCAAGCCGATCGGCGACCGGCTGGTCGTGAACAACGGCAAGATCATGGCGTCGTCGGTCAGCCCGGACGGCGCCCACCTCGCCGCGCTGACCACCGACGGCGGCATCGCGCTCACCATCGTCGACCTGAAGAGCTGGAAGGTGCAGCAGCTCGTCGGCAACTCCGCGACGGCGAACCTGCGCATCGCCGGCAACGACGTCGGCCAGGAAGGGCCGACGTACTCGCCGGACGGCAAGGCGCTGTGGCTGGCGCAGACCGACGGCTACACGAAGTTCACCGTGAACCCGGACGGGACCGTCGCCACCCCGGTGCCGGTCAAGATCCCGGCGGACGGCGCGAAGCACGCCCTGGTCGCGCAGGCCGTGTTCTCGCCGGACGGGTCCACTGTGTACTCGGCCGTCAACGGCCAGAACCGGGTTGTCGCGCTCGACGCGGCGACCGGCGCGATCAAGCAGAGCTGGGCCGTCGGCAACGCGCCGCGTGACCTGGTGCGCGTCGGCACCAAGCTGTACGTCAGCAACGAAGGCGGTCACCCGGCGAAGCCCGGCGAGCCGACGCTGAACTCGTACAACACGCAGGTGCCGGCCAGCCAGTTCACCGGCGCCACGACCAGCGGCACGGTCAGCGTCATCGACCTGGCGAACGCGGCCGCCGCGCCGAAGAGCGTCGACGTCGGCCTCCACCCGACGGCGGTTTACTTCAAGAACGGCGCGCTGTTCGTCACCAACACCGCGAGCAACACCGTCTCCGTCATCGACACCGGTCGCGACAAGGTCGTCCAGACCATCGCGACGCAGCCGTGGCCGCAGGCCTCGGTCGGGTACGAGCCGGACGGCGTCACGCTCACCGACGACGGTCACCTGCTGGTGACGCTCGGTCGCGCCAACGCCGTCGCCGTCTACCGCTACCAGCGGGCGCAGGAGCCGGTGAGCTACGTCGGCCTGCTGCCGACGGACTACTTCCCGACCGCGATCACCACGGTCGGCAAGGACGTCGTCGTCTCCAACACCCGCGGCATCGACGCGCGCCGTCCCACCACGGCCGCCGGGCACGGCACGCACGACACGACGTCGAGCGTGCAGAAGTTCCGGCTGCCGGACGACCGCGCGATCCGCGGCTACACCGGCCAGGTCTTCAGGCAGAACGGCTGGACGAACGACTCGGTCCAGGTGGCGCAGGACAACGGCCACCGCAGGGCCGTCCCGGTCCCGGCGCGGCTGGGCGACCCGTCGACGATCAAGCACGTCTTCCTGCTGGTCAAGGAGAACCGGACCTACGACCAGGTCTTCGGCGACGACGCGCGCGGCAACGGCGACCCGTCCGTGACGCAGTTCGGCGAGAACGTCACGCCGAACCAGCACGCGCTGGCGAAGCAGTTCGGCTTGTACGACAACACCTACGACATCGGCACGAACTCCGCCGAGGGCCACAACTGGCTGATGCAGGCCGACAACCCGGAGTACACCGAGTCGTCGGCGGGGGAGTACCTGCGCAGCTACGACACCGAGGACGACGCCCTCGGCCACCAGAGCTCCGGGTTCCTCTGGACCGGCGCGCAGGCGGCCGGGAAGTCGGTGCGGGACTTCGGCGAGTTCCAGCAGTTCCTGACCAAGCCCGCCGGGGCGAGCTGGCAGAACCTGTACTGCGACGCCAAGAACATGGCGGCCACGGGTGAGCCGACGGCCTACCCGCTGGTGTCGTCGTCGCCGATCCCGTCGCTGAACAACGTGTCGGTGCCGGGCTTCCCGAAGTTCGACACGTCGGTGCCGGACACCTACCGGTACCAGATCTGGAAGAACGACTTCGAGAAGAACGGGCCGGCCAACCTGAACATGTTCTGGCTGTCCAGCGACCACACCGGCGGCCCGCCCAACGCGGCCGCCCAGGTCGCCGACAACGACCTCGCCGTCGGCCGGATCGTCGACGAGATCTCGCACAGCCAGTACTGGAAGGACTCGGCGATCTTCGTCGTCGAGGACGACTCGCAGGCCGGTCTCGACCACGTCGACGGCCACCGGGCGCCGGTGCAGATCATCAGCCCGTACGCCCAGCACGGCGTCGTCGACAGCCACTTCTATTCGCAGATCACGATGATCCGGACGATCGAGCAGATCCTCGGGGTCAAGCCGATGAACCAGAAGGACAGCGCGGCGACGCCGATGGCCGCGGCGTTCACGCCGAAGCCGGACTACACGCCGTTCACCGCGCTGCCCAACCGCACGTCACTGACGGACGGCCTGGCCACCCAGCCGTCCTGCGGCCCGGACACCCCGGCCGCGGCGAACCCGGCAGCGGCCCCGGTGCCGTCGTCGGCGGTGCCGGCGGACAAGAAGCAGCTGGCGGCGCAGTGGCAGGAGTGGACGACCCACCAGCGTCTGACCGGCCCGAACGCCGTCGCGGACTACGCGAACCCCGCGCAGATGAACCACTTCACGTGGTACCAGACGCACGGGTGGCAGCAGCCCTACCCGGGTGAGAACCAGGTGTTCGCACCGGATCAGGTGCCGGGCGCGTACATCCCGTCCGCGGAATCGGACGGCTGATCACCCGCCGGGAGGCCTCCGGTCCGGGGGCCTCCCGGTTTCCAATCTGCCGTCAGCCCAGGCGCTTGGTCTCGCCCTCGGCCCAGCCGGGGTCGCCGGTGGCCGCGAACCGCGTCCACGCCGCATTGACTTCGCGAGCCAGTCCCACCGGCGGGCTGTCCCCGACGAGTCCGGCCGACGCGGCCAAGGAATCGAACACGAATGGCAATTCCATCCCGTGGCACGCCCCGAGCCGCGGCGCCCGCCACTCGAACTCGTACCGGAACGTCCGGCCCCGGTGGTTCTCGACCAGCTCCTCGACGCCGTCGCGGAACACGAGGTCCGTCATGGCCTCGACGAACACCTCGCCCGCCTTGCGCCCGTCGCCCAGGCCGTAGCTCTTCAGCACGCCCGCCGCGTCCGGGTGCGATGCCGACAGCATCGCCACCGCCTGCTCGTCGGTCAGCACGTCGAGCAGGCCGGTCGGGCCGAAGTACAGCAGCATCTCCTCGCGGCAGGTACCCGCGATCAGGTCGACGCCGTCGCGGATCGCCGAACCCGGGTGCTCGGGCAGGACGTCGTCACCCACCAGCGGCAGGAACGGGCTGAGGCCGAAACTGCGGTCCAGTCCGTCCTCGCCGCGCAGGTCGGGGGCACCGCCGGGCTTCAGCACCGCGTCCTGCGCGTCGAGCAGCTGCTCGGTCGAAAGCGTCCGGAACGCCTCGGCGGTGGGCTCGACACCGAGGCCGTCGGCGATCTTCCGGACGAGCCGGTCCGCCTCGACCCGCCCGCGCACCATGTTCGCGTGTCCACTTTGGACGATCGCGCGCCGGAAGAGGCCGGTCGACAGCGGCGAACCGAGCAGGCACGCGACGCTGATCGCGCCCGCGGACTCGCCGAAGAGCGTCACGTTGGCCGGGTCGCCGCCGAACGCCGCGATGTTGTCCTTGACCCAGCGCAGCGCGGCGAGCTGGTCGCGCAGGCCGAGGTTGGTCGCGCCGCCGTCGAGCGGCAGGAAGCCGTCGATGCCGAGCCGGTACTGCACGGTCACCAGCACCGCACCGCCGCGGGTGAACGCCGTGCCGTCGTACACCGGGGCCGAGCCCGTGCCGCCGATGAACGCGCCGCCGTGGAGGAACACCAGCACCGGCCGGTTTCCGGCGCCGGGCGTCCAGACGTCGGCCGTCAGGTACTCCGGCCCCCGCCGCCAGCCGGTGCCGACCACGGCGGACAGGTCGAGGCCGGGGATCGTCCGTTGCCGTTGCGGCGCCGTGGGTCCGGGCTCGCGAGCGTCGCGCACGCCGTCCCAGGCGGGCGGCGGGACCGGCGCGGCGAACCGCAGCTCACCTTCGGGCGCGGCCGCGTAGGGGATGCCGCGGAACCGCACACCGGTGGCGATCGGCTCGCCGCGGACCTCGCCGGCGGTGGTGCGGACGATCATGCGGGCGTCCCTTCGGGAAAGACCTTGCCGGGGTTGAGGATGTGGTGCGGGTCGAGGGCGTTCTTGACCGCGCGGTGCATTTCCAGGACTTCGGGGCCCAGCTCGCGAGTGAGGCCGGGCTGCTTGAGCAGGCCGACGCCGTGCTCGCCGGTGACGGTGCCGCCGAGGTCGAGCGCGTCGGCGATGATGTCGTCGAACGCCGCCTGGGCGTTCTTCCGAGCCGTCTCGTCGCCGGCCGGCGTGACCAGCAGCGGGTGCAGGTTGCCGTCGCCGATGTGCGCGATGTTCGCGATGTGGACGTCGTGGCGCCGCCCCGCCGCGTCGATGCGGGCGAGCATCTCGGGCACGGCCTGCGTCGGGACGCAGACGTCCTCGGTGAGCAGCGGGCCGAGCCGTTCGAGGGCGGGGTAGGCGAGGCGGCGGGCGGCGAACAGCGCGTCGGCCTCGGCCTGGTCGGTCGACTGCGCGGCCCAGGTCGCGCCGGCCTGCTCGAAGCAGTCCAGGATCTCCGCGGCTTCGTGTTCGCCGAGCGCGCCGGGGGAGTCCGTGCGGGCGAGCAGGACGACGTTCGCGTCGGCGCTCAAGCCCATGTTCTTCCACTGGTCGACCGCGGCGAGGCAGTGCCGGTCGACCAGCTCCAGCGCCGAGGGCAGCACGCCCCGGGCCGCGACCGCCGCGGCGGCCTGCCCGGCGGCGACCGTCGTGTCGAAGTAGCCGGCGACCGTGCGTTCCGCGGCGCGGGCGGGCCGCAGGCGGACGGTGACCTCGGTGATCACGCCGAGCGTGCCCTCCGAGCCGACCAGCAGCCCGGTCAGGTCGTAGCCGGCGACGCCCTTGGCGGTGCGGCGCCCGAGCCGGACGAGCTCGCCGGTGCCGGTGACGACCTGCAGGCCCAGGACGTAGTCGCGGGTGACGCCGTACTTGACGCAGCAGACGCCGCCGGCGTTGGTGGCGACGTTCCCGCCGATGGTCGACCACGGCGAGCTGGCCGGGTCCGGCGGGTACCAGAGGCCGCGTTCCGCGCAGGCGGCGCGCAGGTCGTCGTTGACGACGCCGGGCTCGACGACGGCGTACCGCTCCCGCTCGTCGATCTCCTTGATCGCGGTGAGCCGGTCGGTGACGAGGACGACGCAGCCGCCGACCGCGTTCGCCCCGCCGGACAAGCCGGTACCGGCCCCGCGCGTGACGAGCGGGGTCCGGTGCTCCAGGCAGGCCCTGACCACGGCCTGGACCTCTTCGGCGGTGTGCGGCCGGACGACCACGGCGGGCAGCGCGTAGGGCGCCCACTCGGCCTCGTCGTGGGCGAAGCCCGCCAGCACGTCCGGGTCACGGACCAGCCGGTCCTTCGGCAGCCGGGCGGCCAGGTCGTCGATCAGCATCCGCGGGAACCTCCTCGTCACCTGTTCCCACGCTAGCCTTGCCGAAGACCTCGTTGAAAGCTTCGGTCGAGCTGGGGTGCGTGTAGATCGAGTTCCGCAGCTCGGTCGCGGTGATGTCGTGGCGGATGGCCAGCGCGACGGTGTTGACGACCTCCTGCGCGTCGATGCTGAGCAGCGCCGCGCCGAGGATCAGGTCGGTGTCGGCGTCCACGACGAACTTCATCATCCCGCGCGTCTCCTCGACCGTGTAGGCCCGCGGCATGGCGACGATGTCGGCGACCTTTTCGCTCGCCACCTTGATGTTCAGGCCCCGCGCGCGGGCTTCGCGCTCGGTCAGGCCGACGGTCGCCAGCGGCGGGGTGGTGAAAAGCGTGTGCGGCACGGCGACCCGGTCGGCCGTGGTGCGCTTGCCCTCGCCGAGCAGCTGGTCCAGCACGATCCGGGCGTCGTCGAGGGCCACGTAGGTGAACTGCGGGCCGCCGTTGACGTCGCCGACGGCGTAGATGTGCGGCCGGCTCGTGCGCAGGTGCTCGTCGACCTGGACGGCGCCGTCCGGGGTGGTCCGGACGCCGGCCGCGTCGAGCCGCAGGCCGTCGGTGACGGGACGGCGGCCCGTGGCCGGCAGGAGCGCGCTCGCTTCGACGCTGTGCGTCTGCCCGTCCTTTTCGTAGCTGACCTTCGCGACGGCGCCGCTGTCTTCGACCTCGGTGATCTTCGCGCCGGTGATGATCCGGACGCCGTCGCCTTCGAGGATTTCCCGGACGGTGCCGGCGATGTCCTCGTCTTCGCGGGGCAGCAGCCGTTCCGCTCCTTCGAGGACGGTGACGTGCGTGCCGAAGTGCTGGTAGATCGACGCGAACTCGAGCCCGAGGTAGCCGCCGCCGACGACGATCAGGCGCTCCGGCAGCGTCGCCGCCTGCGTGAGCTCGGTGCTGCTGACCAGGTGCTTGCTGGTGGCCAGGCCCGGGATCGGCGCGATGACCGGCGCGGAGCCGGTGCTGAGGATGATCGTCGGCGCGGTGACCGTGATGAGGTCGTCGCCTTCGCCGACGGCGACGGTGTGCTGGTCGACGAACCGGGCGGTGCCGGTGATGACGGTCGCGGTGTTCTTCCCGTCGAGCGACGCGAAGTTGCCCGCGCGGAAAGCGCTGGTCAGCGCGCGGACGCCGGCGATCGAGTGGGCGAAGAACTCCTGCGCGTCGTCTTCGACGCGGCGTCCGTTCGAGTAGTGGAAGAGCATCTTGGTCGGCACGCAGCCGACGTTCGGGCAGGTGCCGCCGTACATGTTCGCGGACCGCTCGACGAGGACGACGCGCCGGCCGGCGTCGCTGAGCGCGTGTGCGGCGGTCTTCCCGCCCTTGCCGAAGCCGATGACCAGGACGTCCGCGGTGAGCTTTTCCATGCGGTCGAGCGTGCCTCGGCGAAGATGAGACGACCAGGCTTGCCAGTATCAGTTTTCTGCCCGAAAGTATCACCGTGGACACTGTCAGCCGGTTGCTTCGCATGGCCGACCTCGTGGCTTCGCTCGAGAAGCACTGCCTGCTCGGGGCGGGCACGCGCATGGACGTCGCCCGGTCCCGGGCGCTGAGGGTGCCGTTCCACGTGCTGCTCGAGGGGGAGTGCCGGCTGCACGTCGGCCGTCAGGTGTTCGAGCTGCGCCCCGGCGACGTCGTGCTGATCCCGAGCGGCGCCGGGCACCGGGTGGTCACGGCCGGGGCGGGCCGGCCGCGGGGCACCGTCGAGACCGTCGGCGAGGCGTTCGCGACCCAGCACAGCGAGCGCGGCGGCGACCCGGTCATCGACTTGTTCTGCGGCCACTACGCGGTCAACGCGGGCGCGGGCGCGCTGCTGTTCCGGAGCCTGCCGGGCGCGATCCACGTGTCGTTCGGGCAGTCTTCCGAAACGGACGAAGTCCTGCGTGGGCTGAGTTTCCTGTTGCGGGGGGAAGCGCGCCGCGAGGGGGCCGGGACGGCGGCGATCCTGTCCGCGCTGAGCACGGTGCTGCTGGCGATGGTGCTGCGGACGGCCCGCGGCGCGGCGACGGCGGACGTGCTGTGGACGGCGGTGACCGACGAAGGGATCGCGGAGGCCGTTTCCAGCGTCCTGGACGACCCCGGGGCGGACTGGACGATCGAGCGGCTCAGCCGTCAGGTGGCGATGTCCCGCGCGACGTTCCTGCGACGGTTCGCCCGCGAGACGGGAACGACGGCGGGGGAGTTCGTCACCCGCGCCCGGATGATGGCGGCGGCCCACTTGCTCTCCACTTCCGACGCGACGGTCGCCGTGGTGGCGGGCCGCGTCGGCTACCAGTCGGAGTCGGCGTTTTCCCGCGCGTTCCGGGCCGAACTGGGGACGACGCCCGCCCGATTCCGCCGTGACCAGCGGATTTGATCCACTGTGCATCGTTTGCGCATCGGTTGTAAGGTAGAGGGAGCGGTTCAGCCTGCAGCCGTCGTGCCTCGATCCCCGCAGCCCCCACCCGGGCTGCCGTGGGCCCGGACCGGCTTCCGGCCTCACGGTGTTTTCGCCAAGGAGGCCTTCGCGATGCTCATCCCCGCCCCGCGCACCCGCCGATCCGCGACGTTCGAAGTGACCACGACATCCGAAGCGACGGTGGTGACCGCGACCGGCGACCTCGATCTGGCGGTCACCGGCCGTCTCGCCACGGTATTGCAGGAGGAAATCCGGCTGGCCCCGCAGGCGTTGGTGTTCGACGCATCAGCGGTGACGTTCTGCAGCGCGCGTGTGCTGACGATCCTGCTGGACGCGGCGACGTCCGCGGTGCCGTTCGCGGTCGCCGGCCGGTGCCGTCCACTGCTGCGGCCGATCACTGTTCTCGGGTTGGATTCCTTGCTGCCGGTGCATTGGAGTGCGGAGGAGGCTTTGGCTTGGTTGAAGCTGGTGCCGCTGTTGTCTTAGGTTTCTCGGTCTGATTGATCACCTGTTCGTGTGATGAACATGCGTTCGGGCGGCGGTAATCTTGGTTTGTGGACAGCGAAGCGGTGTGGCGTGCGGATGCGGTGGCTTTGGCCGACCGCATCTCCGCTCTGCTCACCGTTGTGCGGTCCGCGGAGGCGGAGATCGGTTCGCTGCTCGCGGAAATCGAGTCGCGCGGAGTTATGGAGCTGTTCGGATATCGTTCTGTGGCGCGGCTTTTCGAGCATCTGGCCGATGTGCCCAAGGCTGCGGCTGAGGCTGTGGTGAAGCGTGCCCGGGCGCTCACACCGGGCTGCGCGCTTGACGGCACTCCGGTGCCTGCTGTCGCTCCTGGCACCGGGGTTGCTGCTTTGGCTGGCCGGTTGAGCACTCCGATGATCGACACGATCGTCGGCGTGATGACGCAAGTCCCGCCCGAGCACCGCGCCGACGCTGAGCAGCATCTGCTGTCCTTCGCCTCCGATGCCGGGCACAAGCAGGTCGCGGCGTTGGGTGCACGGATCCTGGCCCACCTCGACCCCGACGGCGCCGAACCTGACACCACCGAACCGGCCACCCCGAGCCGCGAACTCTCGTTGCGCCGCAAAAGAACCGGGACCTGGGAGCTTCAGGGCCGTTTCGACGACGAGACCGGCACCCGAGCCAGCGCCCTGCTGGACTCCCTGGCCCACCGCCGCACGACCGACGAAGGCCCAGACTTACGCTCCCCACTGGAACGCTACGGCGACGCGTTCTCCGACGCGATCGACTTGGCGTTGAGCTGTCCGGAGCTGCCGATGCAGGCCGGGGAGCGAGCCCACGTGATGGTCGCGGTGTCGCTGGAGGACCTGAAGTCCGGCCTTGGCCAAGGGATCCTCGGCGACGGAAGCCGACCCCAGGCGCGCACCGGTCGAGCCACCCTCGGCGATCTTGGCACGATCTCCGCGGCCGAGGCCCGGATCCACGCCTGTGACTGCATGCTCATCCCCGCCGTCCTGGGCGCCAAGAGCGAACCTCTCGACCTCGGACGCCAGCGCCGCCTGGTCCCGCCGGGAATCCGCCGCGCGCTCTACCTGCGCGACCGCGGCTGTGCTTTCCCGGGTTGCCACCGCCCACCCCGGCACTGCCAGGGCCACCACATCCGCCACTGGGCTGACGGCGGCCCGACCGAGCTGGGCAACCTGGTCCTGATGTGCGCCCACCATCACCGGCTCCTGCATCGTTCCGGTTGGCAGGTCCGCATCGCCGCCGACGGGTTGCCCGAGTTCCTGCCACCGGTGTTCCTGGACAGGCGTCGAAAACCCAGGCGCAACAACCTTCATCAACCTTTGCCGTTCGCGGCCTGAACAGGACATGGGAAAGGCCCGCAGCCACCGGCTGCGGGCCTACACCCACGCCCCGAACAATCCCCTGCCGCTATTGGCGGCAGTCGTTCTGCTTGTCACCGGTAGTGGCATCTTCGTCCGCAACTACCACGCAACATCCCGTGAAGTCGCAGGGCGATCCGCCGAAGCAGCGATCGCCGCCCGGCCTGTTCAACGGCATCCACGGTCGACCACGACTGTGGCGTTCGTCCGGCCGCAACCGTGGGCGTCGGCAATCCGCAGGTACTCCGCCAGCGTTGGTGACAGCCGATTCGCGGTTCAGCGGGCGTCCACACTCGACACCGGCGGCGGGCTCGCGGCCGTTGACACCAGGCCTACCCGCATCCCAGAGGCTACCGGCGCTACCGAACCTCGAACCCGGCACTGCTAACCGGGCGAGGCACTCCGCCGACCTGGCACCAGCCGATTCGGTATCCGCCCCCGCCACGACCGGCCGAGCAAGCGTGAGCCGATGAACAAAGCCCCCGAGCTAACCCTCCGAACACCCCACCCGAGCCCAAACCAGCTTCCCGTCGTCATGACGGCTGACACCCCAGTCCAAGCAAAGCTGATCCACCAGCAACAACCCCCGCCCACCCCTGCTGTCCGGCGCTCGCAGCTTCGGCTCGCCTCCGCCGACGTCCGCTACCGCCACCGTCACCTCGCAAGGGTCGTGCGCGTGGTGGATCCGCAGCTGGCGGGGCCCTCCGCCGTGGACGTAAGCGTTCTCCAGCAGCTCGCAGACGATGATCAGCGTGTCGATCAGATCCGTCTCGCGGATCGTGCCCAGCTTGGCCTCGGCCCAGCGGCGGGCCGCCGTCAGGCCGGGCCGGTCGGTGCCCGCCACGTCCAGCACCTGCCAGCCTGGCTGGTCGGCTCCGTTCCAGCTCACGCGCACCGTTCGACCTCCTGCCGCCGCGCTTTCCCCCGATTGCGGCACCCATCTCAAGGGGACTACCCGGAACTGCCGCTTTTACCCGCCGCGTTAGGGGGGCTTAGGGGTCGTTGCCCACCTCGCGCGCTGGCTAGCTTGGCCGGAGGAGCCTCCGATACCGAAGGGCGGTGGACGACATGGTCGCCCACGTGGACAACGCCGGGGAGAACTGGTTCCGCCGGTTCGCCGCGTCACCCGAGGCGAAAGCGCGGCTCGTCTGCCTTCCGCACGCCGGGGGGTCGGCACCCTTCTACTTCCCCGTCGCCAAGGCGCTCGCGCCGGACGTCGAAGTGCTCGCCGTCCAGTACCCGGGGCGGCAGGACCGGCGGCACGAACCCTTCCTGACCAGCATCGATGCCATGGCCGACCGGGTCGCCGACCTCCTGCTGAGGCACACCGACCGGCCGCTCGCCCTCTTCGGGCACAGCATGGGCGCCATGGTCGCCTATGAGACCGCCCGGCGGCTCGAGCGGGCCGGTCACGAAATCGCCGCCCTGTTCGTCTCCGGGCGGCGTGCTCCCTCGCGAGTCCGCGATGAAAGCGTGCACACCCGGACCGACGACGGCATCGTCGCCGAGCTGCGGCGGCTCAGTGGCACCGAGGCGGACCTGCTCGGCGACGACGACGTCGTCCGCATGATCCTGCCGGTCGTGCGCAACGACTACCGGGCCGTCGAGACCTACCGGTACACCGCTGGCGACCTCCTGAGAGCGCCGATCGTGGCCTTCACCGGCTCCGACGACCCGATGGCCACCGTCGACGAGGTCGCCTCCTGGGCCGACCACACCGCCGGCGGCTTCGAGCTGGTCGAGCTGGCCGGCGGGCACTTCTTCCTCACCCGGCACCAAGGCGTGATCCTCCGGCGCCTCGCCGACGAGCTGGGAGGCGTCCGTGTCTGAGGCAGCGTTGTCCGAAGCGCCGGCCGCGTTCGCCAGCCGGCTCGGCGAACTGCGGGAGATCAAGGAGGCCGCGCGCCGCGGGCCCGACGACGCCGCGACGCAGCGCCAGCACGACCGCGGCAAGCTGACCGCGCACGAACGCATCGAACTGCTCCTCGACCCGGGCTCGTTCACCGAGCTCGAAGCCCTGCGCCGGCACCGCGCGACCGGGTTCGGGCTCGAACAGCGCCGTCCGCACTCCGACGGCGTCGTCTGCGGCTGGGGCACCGTCGACGGCCGGACGGTCTTCGTCTACGCCCACGACTTCCGGATCTTCGGCGGCGCGCTCGGCGAAGCGCACGCGCAGAAGATCCACAAGGTGATGGACCTCGCCGAGGCCGCGGGCGCGCCGCTCGTGTCACTCAACGACGGCGCCGGCGCCCGGATCCAGGAGGGCGTCACGGCGCTGGCCGGCTACGGCGGCATCTTCCGGCGCAACACCCGGTGCTCCGGGGTCATCCCGCAGATCTCCGTGATGCTCGGCCCGTGCGCGGGCGGCGCGGCGTACTCGCCCGCGCTGACCGACTTCGTGTTCATGGTCCGCGAGACCTCGCAGATGTTCATCACCGGGCCCGACGTCGTGCAGGCGGTGACCGGCGAGGAGATCACGCAGAACGGCCTCGGCGGCGCCGACGTGCACGCCGAGACCTCCGGCGTCGCCGCGTTCGCCTACGACGACGAGGCGACCTGCCTGGCCGACGTCCGCTACCTGCTTTCCCTGCTGCCGGCCAACAACAACGAGGCACCGCCGCACGTGCCCGCCGACGACTCGCCGAGCCGCCGCACCGACCGGCTGCTCGACGTCGTGCCCACCGACCCGGCGCGCGCCTACGACATCTGCGACGTCATCGCGGAGATCGTCGACGACGGCGAGTTCCTGCAGGTGCACGCGGGCTGGGCGACCAACGTCGTGTGCGCGCTCGCCCGCCTGGACGGGCACGTCGTCGGGATCGTCGCGAACCAGCCCGCCGTCCTCGCCGGGGTGCTCGACATCGAGGCGAGCGAGAAGGCCGCCCGGTTCGTGCAGACCTGCGACGCCTTCAACATCCCGCTCGTGACGCTGGTGGACGTCCCCGGCTTCCTGCCCGGCGTCGACCAGGAACACGGTGGCATCATCCGCCACGGCGCGAAGCTGCTCTACGCCTACTGCAACGCCACCGTGCCGCGGGTGCAGGTGATCCTGCGCAAGGCCTACGGCGGCGCGTACATCGTGATGGACTCGCGGTCGATCGGCACCGACGTCTCGCTGGCGTGGCCGACGAACGAGATCGCCGTGATGGGGGCCGAGGGCGCCGCGAACGTGATCTTCCGCCGCGAGATCAAGGCGGCCGACGACCCGGAAGCCGTGCGGGCGCTGAAGATCAAGGAGTACCGCACCGAGTTGATGCACCCGTACTACGCGGCCGAACGCGGTCTCGTGGACGACGTGATCGAGCCGGGCGAGACGCGCGAGCTGCTGATCCGCTCGCTCGCGATGCTCCGCACCAAGCACGCCGACCTCCCGGCGCGCAAGCACGGGAACCCGCCGGTCTGATGGGCGAACCGGTGGTGCGGGTCCTGCGCGGCGCACCCGACGAGACCGAGCTGGCGGCGCTTCTCACGGTCCTGGCCGCGGTCGGCGCCGCGAAGCCCGCCGCGCCGGAACCGCCCAAGCCTGCGCGCCCCCGCCGCCGCCCCCGGTTCCAGGGGGCGACCAGCTGGCGCACCCGCCGCTGAGTGCAAGTGGTCGTGAGTGAGAAACAGGGTTAGAACACTGTTTCTCACTCACGACCTCAGGTCCGGACCGTCGTGCTGTCCAGGTAGGTGAGCACCGCGCGGATGCGGCGGTTCTGGTCGCGGCTGGCTTCGAGGCCGAGCTTCGCGAAGATGTTGCTGATGTGGTTCTCCACCGCGCCCTGGGTGACGACCAGGTTCTTCGCGATGGCCGCGTTCGACAGCCCCTGCGCCATCTCGCCGAGGACCTCCGTCTCGCGGGCGGTCAGGCCTTCGAGGGGGCTGCGGTTGCGCGACAGCATCTGCGCGACGACGTCGGGGTCGATCGCGGAACCGCCGCCGGCCACCCGGCGGACCGCTTCGAGGAAGTCGGCCACGTCGGCGACGCGCTCCTTCAGCAGGTAGCCGACGCCGGAGGTGCCTTCGGCGATCAGCTCGACCGCGTAGCTGCCCTCCACGTACTGCGAGACCACCAGCACCGGCAGGCCGGGAACCTCCTTGCGGGCCGCGATCGCGGCCCGGATGCCCTCGTCGGTGAACGTCGGGGGCATCCGGACGTCGGCGATGACGAGGTCCGGCTGGTGCTCCCGCACGGCGACCAGCAGGTCGTCGCCGTTGGACACCGCGGCCGCGGTCTCGATGCCGACGTCCGCGAGCAGGCTCTGCACGCCCGCCCGCAGCAGGACGGAGTCTTCGGCGATGACGACACGCATTTCGCTCTCCCGGGAGTTCACCAGCGGACGGGCAGGTCGGCGCGCACCACCGTGGGGCCGCCCACCGGGCTGACCACGGTGAGCACGCCGTCGATGGTCGCGGCCCGGTCGGCGAGCCCGGCCAGGCCGCCACCGGGGCGGACGGAGGCGCCGCCGTGACCGTTGTCGAGGATCTCGACGACCACGGTCTCGTCGTCGCGGGTCACGCGCACCGACGCGCGGTCGGCGCCGGCGTGCTTGGTGATGTTGGTCAGCGTCTCGCTGACGATGAAGTACGTCGTGGTCTCCACCGGCGCCGGCGGGCGCGGGTCGACGCTCACCTCGACGACGACCGGGATCGGCATCCGCGCGGTGAGCGACGACAGCGCCGCGTCGAGGCCGCGGTCCTGCAGCACCGGCGGGTAGATCCCGCGGGCGAGGTCGCGCAGCTCGGACACCGCGAGCTTGGCGTCCGCGTGCGCCGCGCCGATCAGCTCGCGGACGGCGACCGGGTCGTCCAGATCGAGTTTCAGCTGCGCCCGGCCCAGGCTCATCGCGACGGCCACCAGCCGCTGCTGCGCGCCGTCGTGCAGGTCGCGTTCGATGCGCCGGCGCTCGGCCTCGACGGCGTCGACGCCCCGGGCGCGCGAGTCGCTCAGCTGCCGGGTGCGGGCCTCCAGCTGCTGCGTCCGGTCCGGTCCCAGCATCGACGCTGTCAGCGCGGCGTGCATCGCCCCGATCCGCGGCGCGACGAAGATCCCGAACGGCGGCACGGCGACCGAGACGATCCCGGCCACGAACTCGACGATGCCCAGCGGGAAGGCGAGCAGCACGTAGTTCACCTCGCGCCAGGTCGTCTGGTCGACCAGACGGACCTGCCACGTCTGCAGCAGCCCGGGCCCGTGTTCGCGCCGGCGCGGCGGCGGGACGTCGACGCCGAGCATGGTGTGGACCCAGCGGCGCTCGAAGGCGGCGAAGTTCTGCACCATCGAGGTGGCGGTGATCAGGATCGGGATGCCGACCCACAGCATGGTGGTGGCGATGCCCAGCAGCATGGTGACCAGCACGACGACGAAGGCCGCGATCCGCATCGGCAGGCTCCCGATGAGGAACCCGATGGTGCGCACGACCTTTGGCCGTCCGGTCACCGGCATCGTGCGATCCGTTCCAGCTCCGGCACGAGGTCGTCCAGGGTCGGCGTGGCCAGCATCTCGTCGCGGACCTCGAGCGCGCAGTCCCGGAAGGACGGTTCCTCGAGCAGCCGGAGGAGTCCACTTCGGACGGACTGCGGCGTGACGTCCTCGAGGTCGAGCACCAGGCCGTTGCCTCGCTTCTCCTGGGCGACGGCGGAGACCCGCTCGCTCCAGGTGGTGCCGGGGATGACCAGCTGGGGGACGCCGTTGACGACCGCGTTGCCGATCGTCGCGCCGCCGCCCTGGTGGATGATGGCCGAGCAGCTCGCGAGGAGCTCGTTCATCGGCACGAAGTCCACCGCGCGCACGTTGTCCGGGATCTTCTTCACCGAGGCGAGCTGGGCGGCGTTCAGCGTCGCGATCACCTCGACGTCGAGGTCCGCGAGACCGTCGAGCAGGTCGGCCACCGACGTCTCCTCGACGCCGAGCACCTGCCGGTTCGAGATGCCCAGGGTCAGCATCACGCGCCGGCGTTCGGGCTTTTCGAGCACCCACGAGGGGATCGCCATCGGCTTGTTCTGCGGGATGAACCGCGCCGGCACGTAGTCGACGTCGACGCCGTCGTAGCGCAGGTAGGACGGGTGGCAGTCGAGGGTCTTGACGCCGTGGCGCAGGGCCTCGTCGTACGACGCGCCGAACCGGCCCACGGCGGCGGACATCCACTCGACGAAGGGGTCCGGCGTGGTGTCTTCGGGATGGGCCGCGCGCAGGTCCCGGTACTGCGCCGCGATCCGCGCGGTCTGGTCCGCCGCGTACATCATCCGCAGGTGCGGGACACCGAGGGCGTGCGCGACGATCGGGGCGGCGTAGATCATCGGGTCCCACACGACCAGGTCCGGTTTCCAGCCCTTCGCGAACCGCACCAGCTCGTCGAGCAGTGAGTCCGGGGTGGTCCAGCGGAAGACCTCGACCCAGTGCTCGTAGACCGTGCGGACGTACTCCTCGGTGTAGCGCTCCGGCCGGCTTTCGGAGATGCGGAAGCCGCCCTGCATGGCGTTGTCGCCGTCCATCTGCAGCTGCCGGTGGCGGGCGATGTCGAGCTCCTCGCCGAACCACATCGCGTCGAGGCCGGTTTCGGCGAACGACGCCACCTCGCGCGGGTTGCACTGGCCGACGAAGCGCACCTCGTGCCCGGCCGCGGCGAGCGCCCAGCCCACCGGGGCCATGCTGTAGACGTGCGTCCTCGTCGGGAACACCATCATCATGACGCGCATCGACGCACTCTCCGAACTCGGGGGCGAAACACCGCTACAAGGGAAAAGGTAGTGCCGGCACACCGCCAGGCCGACCCGGCAACGCGGCGGTAGGGGTCGCGAACCCCTGTTCCGGCGCGGATTCCTTCCCCGGCGCTGCGCCGTGCGCTAAGCAGGTCGAGCAGAGTTTGGACCGGCTTTAGACGCCCCTTAGGGGCTGGCTCCGGCGGGCTCGCGGCGACTAGACAGGAACGTGGGTCCGGCCGCGTGTGCCGGGTGCGAGGGAAACGAAGAGGTGATGAGCATGGCCGTGGCACCCATCGCGAAGGGCTGGGTTCCCTTCGGCGGGTACCGCACCTGGTACCGGGTCACCGGCACCGCCGGGGGCGAGCTGCCGGCCGTCGTCGTGGTGCACGGCGGGCCGGGGAGCACGCACGACTACCTGCTGAACCTCTGCTCGCTCGCCGAGCACGGGTTCCCGGTCGTGCACTACGACCAGCTGGGCAGCGGCGGTTCTACGCGGCTGCCGGGCAAGGGCGCGGACTTCTGGACGCCGGAGCTGTTCGGCGACGAGCTGGACAACCTGGTCCAGCACCTGGGCATCGAGGACAACTACGTCCTCTTCGGACAGTCGTGGGGCGGGCTGGTCGTCGCGCGGCACGCCGCGCAGCGGCCGGACGGCCTGCGCGGGCTGGTGATCGCCGACTCGCCGGCGTCGTACCCGCTGTGGCGCCAGGAGATGGACGTGCTGCGCGCGCAGCTGCCGCCCGGCGTCGACGACCAGCTGCGGGCGCACGAAGCCGCGGGCACCACCGGCGCGCCGGAGTATTTCGAGCTGATGCGCGCGTTCTACGACCGGCACGTCTGCCGCGTGCTGCCGTGGCCGGCCGACTACCTGGCCTCGTTCATGGAGATGGCCGACGACAACACCGTCTACGCCACGATGAACGGGCCGAGCGAGTTCACCGTCACCGGCACGCTCAAGGACTACTCGGTGACCGAGTACCTCGACGACATCGAGGTGCCGACGCTGCTCGTCTCCGGCCGTCACGACGAAGCCACCCCCGTCACGATCCAGCCGTACTTCGACCGGATCCACGACGTGCGCTGGGAGATCTTCGAAGACTCCAGCCACGTCCCGCACCTCGAGGAACCCGAACGGTTCCGCGAAGTCCTCCTGGGTTTCCTCGAGGACATCCAGCCCACCGCACCCGCGAGCCGGGTCGCCGAACGAGAGGTCGCCAGCCATGGATGAGGCCACCCGGCCGGGGTCGGCGGTCGTCTTCCCCGGGATGAGCCCCTGTCGCTTCGCCGACTTCGGCAAGTTCCTGCTCATCAACCCCTTCGCCCGCAAGCTGATCTCGCAGGCCAACGACCGGCTCGGCTATTCGCTGGTCGACCGCTTCCGCGAGACCGAAGGCGACTACTCGGCCTACGCCCAGGTCGGGTTCATGCTCACCTGCGTCGCCCTGGCCCAGTGGGCCGAGGAGGAGCAGGGGATGAGCCCCGACTACTGCGCCGGTCCGAGCTTCGGCGAGAAGCCGGCCAGCGTGTACGCCGGTTCGCTCACCTTCCCGGACGCGGTGTGGATGACGGCGGAGCTCGCCCGCTGCCTCACCGAGTTCTTCGCGACCGAGTACACCGACGTCGTGACGCACTCGTTCGTCCGCACGCCGGAGGAGAAGCTCACCGATGCCCTGTCCCAGCTGGAGGGAAAGGGCGAGTGGTTCGACATCTCGTGCTACATCGACCACGACTTCTACATGGTCTCGCTGCGCGAGCGGAACCTCGACTGGCTGAAGCAGACGGTCCGGAGCATGGGCGGGCTCTCCCTCTACACGATGCGGCCGCCGTTGCACTCACGGGCGTTCGGCGCGCTGCGCCGCAAGGCCGAGGACGAGGTGCTCGGCGGGCTGGACTTCCACGACCCGCTGCTGCCGATCGTCGCCGACCAGGACGGTGAGATCCTGAGCAGCGGCGAGCAGGTGCGCACGATGCTGCTCGACAGCATCGTCAAACCGCTGCGCTGGCCGGACGTCGTCTCGACGCTGGCGGACAACGGCGTGGGCAAGCTCTGGATCGCGGGGCCGGACACGCTGTTCGGGCGCGTCCGCGTCACCACGAGCCGCTTCGAGGTCGTCACGGTGAACCCGCGCCTGGCCCTGCAGCCCCGCCGCCGGGGCGCAGGACCCTCGCGGGTCAGCTAGCGGGCTGCAGCCGGGCCAGCGTGCTCCACAGCCGGCCGGGGTTCTCGAACGTCTCCAGGTTCAGGGCGTCGTCCTCGAACCGCACGTTGTAGCTCTGCTCCAGCACGGAAAGCAGCTCCACGGTGGCGAGCGAGTCCAGCCCGTACTCCCGCAGCGGCGTCTCGGCGGTCAACGCCTCATCGGCCGGCAGGAACGGGAGGTACGAGCGCAGCGTCTCGTCGAAAGTGCTGTCCCACATGGCTACTCCGGATCGCTAGGTTGGGATCTACCGAGAGGAAACCGACCGCCCGGTTCGGTTTTGGACTCTACCGCGCGTCACCGTCCCGGATCGACGCATCGGCACCCCTATTTACCAATCCGGCCAAAAGCAGGCCGACCCCTGAGCGGTAGGCGACTGTTCCTACGAGAGCCGTTCGGCCGTGACTGTGGCCGGATTGGTAACGATCAGCACAGAACGCGGAGGACTTCGATGGACACGGTGCTCACGGGCGGGCCGCACACGCGGTTCCTGCGCGGCCTGGAGCTTTCCGGCGGCGGCGTGGCCGTCCACGTCGGCGACCAGGCGCTCACCTACGAACAGCTGCACGAGCTCGCGCTGCGGTGGGGCGGCGCGCTGGCCGAGCGCGGCGCGCGCACGGTAGGGGTGCTGGCGGGCAAGGGGGTCACCGCGTACGCGGGAGTCCTGGCCGCGTTGTACGCCGGGGCGACGGTCGTGCCGCTGCGCCCCGACTTCCCGGCGGCGCGGACGGCCCAGATGGTCGAGGCCGCGGGCATCGACGTGATCATCACCGATGGGCAGGCCCCGGCGGGGGTGCCCGTTCTCGACCAGCGTGCCGGTCGGGCTCTCTCGGCGCCGCTCGCGCCCGCAGACACGTCGTACGTGCTGTTCACCTCGGGGTCGACCGGACGTCCCAAGGGCGTCCGGATCGGGCGCACGGCGCTCGACCACTACTTCGGCCTGCTCGACGCGCGGTACGACTTCACCCCGGACGACGTCTTCTCTCAGACGTTCGACCTGAACTTCGACTGCGCGATGTTCGACCTGTTCTGCGCGTGGGGCGCGGGGGCACCGGCGGTCGTGCTGCCGGGCGGGGCGTACCGGAACCTGCCGCGGTTCGCGGCCGAGCGCGGCCTGACCGTGTGGTTCTCCACGCCGAGCGCCATCGACCTCGTCCGCCGCACCGGCGGCCTGACCCCGGGTGCGCTGCCCGGCCTGCGGTGGAGCTTCTTCGCGGGTGAAGCGCTGACGGTGCGCGACACGGCCGACTGGCGCGCCGCGGCGTCGTCGTCGATCGTGGAGAACCTCTACGGGCCCACCGAACTCACGGTGACGGTCTCGGGGTACCGCTGGGACGACGTCGAGACGCCGCGGGTCGCGGTCAACGGCGTGGTGCCGATCGGCGAAGTGCACGCGGGGCACGACTACCTGCTCCTGGACGAAGCCGCCGGCGAAGGCGAGCTGTGCATCGCCGGACCGCAGATGACCCCGGGCTACCTCGACCCGGCCGACGAACAGGGCCGGTTCCTGGACCGCGACGGCCGGCGCTTCTACCGCACGGGCGATCGCGTCCGCCGGCTCGCCGACGGTCTCGCCTACCTCGGGCGGCTCGACTCCCAGGTCCAGGTGCTGGGCTGGCGCGTCGAGCTGACCGAGGTCGAGCACGCCCTGCGCGACTGCGGTGTCGGAGACGTGGTGGTGCTGGGCGTCGCCGGAGACGCGGGGACCGAGCTGTTCGTCTTCTACACGGGCGGAGAACGGCCGGTGCTGGAAATGGTGCGCGCCCTGCGGGCGGTGCTGCCGGAAGGCGTGATCCCGCGGCACTACCGGCACGTGGACGAGTTCCCGCTGAACTCCAACCGCAAGATCGACCGCAAGACCCTGGCCGCCCGCGCGGCCGACCTCCTGGCCCCGGTGCCCGTGGGCTGAGCAGTCTGCCGCGGCCTGGTCGTGAGTGGGAAACAGGGTTAGAACACTGTTTCCCACTCACGACCGCTTTGGCGTGCCCGGACTCGGTGAGGCGGGGGTTAGGGGCCGTTAGGGGTGGGGATCCGCAGGTCGGCGCGGCTAGCTTTTCGAAGGTCTCCAGGTGTGTCTTCCACGCCGGCCCGGTGATCCTTCGAGTCCCTACGGAGTGGCAGTCGTGAACGATTCCTTGGTCCATTCTCTGCTCGACGCCGCGGTGGGCGACGCGGCCGGGGCGACGGCCGTCCGCGACCGCGCCGGTGCGTGGACCTACGCGGAGCTCGACGCGTGGAGCCACGCCGTCGCCGTGGTGCTCGCGCGCCGCGGGGTCGGGCACGGCGATCGCGTCGTCGTGCAGCTGCCCACCGATCGGGCGCTCGTCGCCCTCTTCTACGGCACTTCGCGGCGCGGGGCGGTGTTCGTGCCGATCAACCCGGCGATGAAGAAGTTCCACTTCGACTCCGTCGTGGCCAACGCCGAACCCGTGCTGGTGCTGACCCCCGAGGAGTTCGGTCCCTTGTGGACCGAGGTCGAGGAAGCCCGCGGTAGCAAAGCGGAACCCGTCGACATCCACGAAGACGACATCGCCGTCCTCGTCTACACCTCCGGCAGCACCGCCGCGCCGAAGGGTGTGATCGGCCCGCACCGGCAGGTCACCTTCGCCACCCGCGCGATCCAGGAAGTCCTCGGCTACCGCCGCGACGACGTCGTCTTCTGCCGGTTCCCGATGTCCTGGGACTACGGCCTCTACAAGGTCCTGATGTCCACAGTGGGCCGCAGCGAGATCGTGCTCGCCGACGCCGAGTCGGATCTGCGGCTGCTGCAGCGGATGCGGGAGGTCGGTGCCACCGTCGTGCCGATCGTGCCGTCGCTGGCCACCATGATCGCCACGCTCGCCGCGCGCGACAGCGAACCCGCCGCGCCCGTGCGGCTGTTCACCAACACCGGCGCCGCCCTGCCGGACGCCACCATCGCCCAGCTGCGCGCGGCCTTCCCGCAGGCCAAGGTCGTCCGCCAGTTCGGGCAGACCGAGTGCAAGCGGATCACGATCATGCCGCCCGGCGAGGACACCGAGCGACCCGGTTCGTCCGGGCTGCCGCTGCCGGGCACCTCCGTGCTGATCCTCGCCGCCGACGGGACCGAGCTGCCGGCCGGGGACATCGGTGAGATCGTCGCCGCCGGCCCGCACGTGATGCCCGGCTACTGGCGGGCCCCCGAGATCTCCGCCCGCGCGTTCCGCCGCGACGAGACCACCGGCGAGCTGCGCCTGCACACCGGCGACTACGGCCGCCTCGACGCCGACGGCTACCTCTACTTCGAGGGCCGCCGCGACGACATGTTCAAGCGCAAGGGAATCCGGATGTCCACTTTGGAGATCGAAGCCGCGGCGATGGACATCCCCGGCGTCCGCGCGGCCGGCGCGATCCCGCCGAGCGACACGCGGGACCTCGCCATCTGCGTCGAGACCGACCTGCCGCCCACGACGGTGCTGCGCGAGCTGGCCAAACGGCTGGAGCCGCAGAAGGTCCCGTCACTGTGCCACGTCGTCGAGGAGTTCCCGCTCACGGCGCACGGCAAGAACGCCACCAAGGAACTCGCGCTGCTCGTGGAAGGGGCCCGCCGATGAGCATCGACATCGCCGGTGAATACGGCACGCCCACCTACGTCTACGACCTCGACGTCGTCGCCGAGTCACGTGACCAGCTCTTCGGCCTGCTGCCCGAGGGCTTCCACCTGTTCTACGCGCTGAAGTCCAACCCCCATCCCGAGATCGCCCGCGAGCTGCGTCGCGGCGGCTGCCGCGCGGAGATCAGCTCCACCGGCGAGCTGGCCAACGCGCTGCAGGCCGGGTTCGACCCGGCCGGGATCCTCTACACCGGACCCGGCAAGACCGACGACGAGCTGGAGCACGCGATCGCCACCGGCGTCCGGCTGTTCTCCGTCGAGTCGCTGACCGACCTGCAGCACGTCGGAGCCGCGGCGGAGAAGCACGGCGTCACCGCGTCCGCGCTGCTGCGCGTGAACACCACCGCGAGCAGCGGCGGCACCGGCATCCGGATGATGGGCCGTCCGTCGCAGTTCGGCATCGACGCCGAGACGCTGCCCGAGATCATGCCCGCGCTGAAGGCGGTACCCGGCGCCCGGGTCGTCGGCGCGCACTTCTTCACCATGAGCAACGCCCAGGACGAGGACGCCCTGCTCGGCGAGTACGAGTTCGTGCTCACCTCGGCCGCGAAGCTGCGCGACGAGGTCGGGCTGCCCCTGGAGATCCTGGACATCGGCGGCGGGTTCTCCTCGCCGTACGCGGTCCCGGGCCCGCGCACCGACTACCCGAAGCTGCGCTCGGGCCTCGAGACCCTGCTTGACCTGCACCTGCCCGAGTGGCGCGACGGCGGGATCGAGCTGGCGTGCGAGTCGGGCCGCTACCTGTCCGGCAGCTGCGGATCCCTGCTGGCCGGCGTGGTGAACGTCAAGGAAAGCCGCGGCAGCCGGTTCGTCGTCCTCGACGCCGGGATCAACGTCGTCGGCGGCCTGTCCGGGATCGGCAGGCTGCTCCCCGCGGCCGTCGGCATCGAGGAGACCGGCGACGCGACGGGCAGCCTCGTCGGTCCACTGTGTACTCCCGGCGACTCGCTCGCCAAGGCCTCGAAGCTGCCTGAGCTGGCTTCCGGCGACGTCGTCACCGTGCCCAACGTCGGTGCCTACGGCGTCACCGCGAGTCTCATCAGCTTCCTCGGACGGCCCGCGCCGACGGAGGTCGTGGTGCGCGGCGACGAGGTCGTCTCGGTATCGCGGTTGGACTACCAGCGCGTCTACGAGGTTTCGCCATGACGGAAGAACTGCACTCCTACGCGGGCGGGGTCGTCACTGAGCCGTCGCGGCGGACGGTGATCGTGAGCAGCATGGCCTCGGACTCCCACACGTGGAACCTGGTCTACCTCGAGCTGCTCGTCGGCGAGCTGGGCTTCGACGTCGTCAACCTCGGCGCGTGCGTGCCCGACGAGCTGCTGGAGACGGAGTGCCTGAGCCGCCGCCCGGCGATGCTCGTGCTGAGCAGCGTCAACGGCCACGGCCACCAGGACGGCCTGCGCGTGATCCAGCGGCTGCGGACCTTCCCCGAGCTGCGCGCCATGCCGGTGGTGATCGGCGGCAAGCTCGGCGTCGGCGGGGCGCTCAGCGCGGAGGAGACCGCGCAACTGCTGCTCGCCGGGTTCGACGCGGTCTTCGACGACCAGCAGGGTGCCGCGTCGTTCCGCCGGTTCGCCGCGACGCTCTCGGCAGGCGTGACCCAGGTGGAGGCGTGAGTTTCGAAGAGTTCGTCGCGCGTCGCCACGCCGCGGGCGAGCTTGTCGTCCAGCCTCGCATGGGCTTCGCCGACCCCGCCGCCATGCGCGCCGGGCTGGCCGCGACCAGGTCGGCGGCCGCCGCGACCGTCGGCACCGTCACGCTCGACAGCTACACCCGCGTCTGCGACACCGCGTCCGTCGCGCACGCGCTGCGCAACGGGATCGCCCTCAACGGCTACCCGATCGTCAACCACCCGGCCGACGTCACGCGCGCGATGCTCGACGGCCTCGAAGGCCCGGAGTTCCCGGTGCAGGTGCGGCACGGTTCGGCGCGGCCCGCGGACATCTTCCGCGCCATGATCGCCGCCGGCCTGCACGCCACCGAGGGCGGCCCGGTCTCCTACTGCCTGCCCTACAGCCGCACGCCGCTCGACGAGTCCGTGCGCAACTGGGCGCACTGCTGCGACCTGCTCCTGGACGCCGAGCACCCGGCCGGGCGCCCGCACCTGGAGACGTTCGGCGGCTGCATGATGGGCCAGCTGTGCCCGCCGAGCGAGCTGGTCGCACTGTCGGTGCTGGAGGCGTTGTTCTTCTACCGCAGGGGTGTGCGCAGCATTTCGGTCAGCTACGCGCAGCAGACGAACATGACGCAGGACCAGGAAGCCGTCTCCGCGCTGCGCCGGCTGTGCGCCGAGCTGCTGCCCGAGGCCACCTGGCACGTCGTGATCTACGCCTACATGGGCCTGTTCCCCCGGACGTCGGACGGAGCGCGGGGCCTGCTCGGGACGGCGGCCGAGCTGGCCGTGAGCACCGGGTCGGAACGGCTGATCGTCAAGACCACCGCCGAAGCGCACCGGATCCCGACGGTGGCCGAGAACGTGGCGGCGCTGGAACACGCCGGCGCGGTGGCGCGGTCGGTCACCGGCAAGGCCACCGTGGACAGGGACAACCAGGTCTACCGCGAGGCGTACGCGCTCGTCGACGCCGTGCTGAACAGCCACGCCGACCTCGGCCGCGCGATCGTCGTCGCGTTCAAGCGCGGCCTGCTCGACGTCCCGTACTGCCTGCACCCGGACAACGCCGGGCAGGCGCGCAGCTACCTCGACCCCACGGGCCGGCTCGGCTGGTCGGAGCTCGGGTCGCTGCCGCTGCGCCGCGTGGTGGAGAGCCACCACGCGGACCGGATCACGTCGTCGACGCTGATGTCGGCGCTTTCCCACATCCAGAACGTCTACGACGCCGAGGCGCTGGAACAACCGATGAGAGCGATTGGGGGCGAGTCGTGACGAGTTCACGCCGGACAGTCCGTGCGTATCCGTTCGACATGCACGAGATCTCCGTTTCCGAGCAGTACCACGTCCTGCAGCGCGAAGAGCCGATGAGCCGGGTGCAGATGCCCTTCGGCGAACCGGCCTGGCTGGCGACGAAGTACGCCGACGTCAAGCTGGTGACGACCGACCCGCGGTTCAGCCGGGAGCTCGCGCAGGGCCTCGACCAGCCGCGGATGCGCCGTCAGCAGATGGGCGACGGCATCATGGGGATGGACCCGCCGGACCACTCCCGGCTGCGCCGCCTGGTCGGCAAGGCGTTCACCGCGCGTCGCCTGGAGCAGATGCGCGACGGCGTGAAGGACCTGGTCAACCGCCTGCTCGACGACATGCAGGCGCACGGGAACAGCGCCGACCTCGTCGAAGAGCTGGCACGGCCGCTGCCGGTCACCGTGATCTGCGACCTGCTCGGGGTGCCGCAGGAGGACCACAAGATCTTCCGCGAGTGGACCCAGGCGCTGGTCAGCGACGCCACGGCGAAGGGCGACGTCCTCGACGTCTACGGCGACCAGCTCGACAACTACGTCGCCGGGCTGGTGGCCCAGCGCCGCGAGGAGCCGACCGACGACCTGCTCGGCGCGCTCGTCTACGCCCGCGACGCCGGGGACAAGCTGACCGAGAACGAGCTGATCTCGATCGCCGGCGCCGGCCTGCTGACCGGTGGCGTCGAGACGGTGTCGACGGCGCTGCCCAGCTTCGTCTTCACGTTGCTCACGCAGCCCGAGCTGCTGGCGCAACTGCGCGCGGACCCGGACTTGATGCCGACGGCGATCGAGGAGCTCCTGCGGTACGTGCCGATCAACACCGCGGCGATGTTCGCGCGCTACGCCACCGAGGACATCCGCTTCGGTGACGTCGTCGTGCGGGCGGGCGACCCGGTGCTGCCGGCGCTGCACGCGGCCAACCGCGACCCGGAGGTCTTCGCCGACCCGGACCGCATCGACCTGACCCGCAAGCCGAACCCGCACGTGGCGTTCGGCCACGGCCCGCACCACTGCATCGGTGCGCAGCTGGCGCGGCTGGAGCTGCAGGAAGCGCTGAAGGCGATTCTCGCGCGGTTCCCGGACCTGCGGTTCGCGGATGGGCGCGAGGGCGTCAAGTGGGAGTACGGCGTCATCGTGCGCGGGCCTTCGCTGCTGCGCATCGCCTGGTGATTTCCCGCCCCTAGAACGCTTTTCAGGGGATCCGGCCGCGGTGCGCGCCGACCTAAGATCGAAAAAGACGACCATGAGTGCTGGCTTGCTACAGCGGTGGAGTGCGGAATGCGTGAGTTTGAAACCGAATCGAATCGGGCGTCCGGGTTCGCGGAGCGGCTGACCGAACTGCCCTCCGGTGACCGCTCGGCATTCCTGGCCGACGTCGTCCACGACGCCACCCGGGCCGCGCTGCTGGCGGCGCGCCCGGACGTCCCGGCGGTGCTCGACCCCGAAAAGGCGTTCTCCGACCACGGGTTCGACTCGCTGGCCGCGGTGGAGCTGCACGCTCGGCTCACCGAGGCCACCGGGCTCGACCTGCCGGTCACCCTGGCCTTCGACCACCCGACGCCGGTCGCCGTCGCGCGCTTCCTGCACGCGGCGGTGTTCGGTGCGGAGGTCATCCACAGTGGACTCGCGAACACGAGCGACCCGGACGAGCCGGTCGCGATCGTCGGCATCGGCTGCCGCTACCCGGGCGGGGCCGCCTCGCCCGAGGACCTCTGGCGGCTCGTCGCCGAAGAGGTGCACACCATCACCGGGTTCCCGACCGACCGCGGCTGGGACCTCGACGGCCTCTACGACCCCGACCCGGACCGCCCGGGCAGCAGCTACGTCACCTCCGGTGGCTTCCTGCCCGACGCGGGCGAGTTCGACGCGGGCTTCTTCGGCATCGCCCCGCGCGAGGCGTCGGCGATGGACCCGCAGCAGCGGCTCGTCCTCGAGACGGCGTGGGAAGCACTGGAGCGCGCCAAGATCGACCCGACGACGCTGCGCGGCACGCCCGCCGGCGTCTTCATCGGCGCCGAGGCCCAGGAGTACGGCCCGCGCCTGCACGAGGCCCCGGACGGCCTCGACGGATACATGCTCACCGGCAACGCGCCCAGCGTCGTCTCGGGCCGCGTCGCCTACGCGCTCGGCCTCGAAGGCCCGACGCTGACCGTCGACACCGCGTGCTCCGGCTCGCTCGTCGCGCTGCACCTCGCCGTGCAGGCCCTGCGCCGCGGCGAAACCCCGCTCGCGCTCGCCGGCGGTGTCGCCGTCATGGGCGGGCCCGGCACGTTCACCGCGTTCAGCCGCCAGCGCGGCCTCGCCGAGGACGGCCGCTGCAAGGCCTTCGCCGCGGCCGCCGACGGCACCGGGTTCGCCGAGGGCGTCGGTGTCCTGGTGCTGGAACGGCTGTCCGACGCCGTCGCGAACGGGCACACCGTGCTCGCGATCGTCCGCGGCACCGCCATCAACTCCGACGGCGCGTCCAACGGCCTCACCGCCCCCAACGGCCCGTCGCAGCAGCGCGTCATCCACCGCGCTCTCGCCGACGCACGCCTGGAAGCGTCCGAAGTGGACGCTGTCGAGGCGCACGGCACCGGCACCCGGCTCGGCGACCCGATCGAGGCGCAGGCGCTGCTCGCCACCTACGGCCAGAGCCGCGAAACCCCGCTGCTGCTCGGCTCGATCAAGTCCAACATCGGCCACACCCAGGCCGCGGCCGGCGTGGCCGGCGTGATCAAGATGGTCGAGGCGATCCGCCGCGGCCGCCTGCCGAAGACCCTGCACGTCGACGCGCCGACCCCGCACGTCGACTGGACCGCGGGCGCGGTCGAGCTGCTGACCGAGGCCCGCGAGTGGCCCGCGGTCGAGCGTCCGCGCCGCGCCGGTGTCTCGTCGTTCGGCGTCAGCGGCACCAACGCGCATGTCATCATCGAGCAGGCGCCCGAGACCGCCGACGAGACGGTCGACACCCGGCCGCTGCCCGTCGTGCCGCTGCTCGTCTCGGCCCGCAGCGAGGAAGCCCTGCGGGCGCAGGCCGAAAAGCTGGTGTCCGCGGTGGAGTCCGCTGATCTCACCGAGGTCGGTTTCTCCCTCGCCGGCACGCGTGCCGCGCACGACCACCGCGCCGTCGTCGTCGCCGAGAGCACCGAGGACGCCGTCCGCGGCCTGCGCGCACTCGCCGCGGGGGAGCCGGACAGCGCCGTCGTCACCGGCGAACGCACGCCGGGCAAGCTCGCCATGCTGTTCACCGGCCAGGGCTCGCAGCGCCTCGCCATGGGCAAGGAGCTGTACCTCGCCCACCCGGTCTTCGCCGAGGTCTTCGACGAGGCCATCGACCACCTCGACGTCCAGATGGACCGCCCGCTGCGGGACGTCCTCTTCGGCGACGACGCCGAGGAGCTGAACGGCACCCAGTACGCGCAGTGCACGCTGTTCGCGATCGAGGTCGCGCTGGCGCGGCTGCTGGAGTCCTGGGGCGTCAGGCCGGCCGTCCTGCTCGGCCACTCGATCGGCGAGCTGGCCGCCGCGCACATCGCCGGTGTCTGGTCGCTGGAGGACGCCTGCCTGGTCGTCGCCGCGCGTGGGCGGCTCATGCAGGCCCTGCCCGAGGGCGGGGCGATGGTCGCCATCGCCGCGACCGAGGACGAGGTCGGCCCGCTGCTCACGGACGGCGTGAGCATCGCCGCGATCAACGGGCCCACGTCGGTCGTCGTCTCCGGCGAGCGCGCCGAGGTCGAGGCCGTCGCCGAGGTGTTCCGCCTGCAGGGCCGCAAGACGAGCGAGCTGCGCGTGTCGCACGCGTTCCACTCGCCGCTGATGGAGCCGATGCTCGCCGGGTTCCGGGAGGTCCTGGAGGTCGTCGACTACGCGCCGCCGTCGATCCCCCTCGTCTCGAACGTCACCGGCCGCCTGGCCACCGCCGAGGAGCTGTGCTCGCCCGGCTACTGGCTCTACCACGTGCGACGGCCGGTCCGGTTCGCCGACGGCGTCGCCGCGCTCGCCGCGGCCGGCGTCACCACCGCCCTCGAGGTCGGCCCGGACGCCGTCCTGGCGGCGATGGCCGCCACCGGCCCGCACGGCCGCGACATCGCGTTCGTGCCCGCGCAGCGCCGCGGCCACGCCGAGGTCCCGGCGCTCGCCGGCGCGCTCGGCCGGCTGCACACACGGGGCGTGGCCGTCGGCTGGACCGCGTTCTTCGGCCCGGCCAACGCCGTCGACCTGCCGACGTACGCCTTCCAGCGCAAGCACTTCTGGCTCACCGCGCGCGGCGCCACCGACTTCGGCCAGCTCGCCTCCGGCCACCCGCTGCTGGCCGCCGAGATCGGCCTGGCCGACCACGACGGCCTGGTTCTGACCGGCCGCATCGGCCTGCGGTCGCACCCGTGGCTCGCCGACCACACCATCGCCGGCACGGCTCTGCTGCCCGGCACCGCGTTCGTCGAGATGGCCCTGCACGCCGCCGGGCGCGCGGGCTGCGACGTCGTCGACGAGCTGACCCTGCAGGCGCCGCTCGCCGTGCCCGAAGGCGCCGGCGCCGAGGTGCAGGCCGTGGTCGGCCCGGTCGAGGACGGGCGCCGCACCATCGAGTTCTACTCGCGGACCACGCACGACGTCGCCTGGACCCGCCACGCCGTCGGCGTGCTGGCCGAGGCTCCGGCCGCGGAGCCCGCGCCGATCACCGAGTGGCCCCCGTCCGGCGCCGAGGTCGTCGCCACGCACGAGCTGTACGAAGAGCTGGCCGCGCAGGGTTACGGTTACGGCTCGCTGTTCCAGGGCCTGCGGACCGCGTGGAAGCGCGACGACGTCGTGTACGCCGAGGTCGCCCTGCCCACGCGGGACGACTCCTTCGGCATCCACCCCGCGCTGCTCGACGCCGTCCTGCACGCCACCGACTTCGCCCCGGGCGAGGCCCGGGAGGCCGACGAGATCCGCCTGCCGTTCGCGTGGACCGGCGTGCGGCTGCACGCCTCCGGCGCGGCCGAGGTCCGGGTGCGGATCACCTCGCCCGCCACCGGCGGTGTCTCCCTCGAGGTCACCGACCCGGCGGGGACGCCGGTGCTGTCGGTCGAGTCGTTCCGCTCCCGCCCGGTCAGCGGCGCCGACCTGGGCCCGCGGGCCCAGGACCTGCTGCACACCGTCGAATGGACGCCGGTCGCGATCGCCGACGGGGACATCGCCGTCACCGAGGTCACCGACCTGGCCCAGCTGACCGAGGTGCCGGACACGATCGTCGTGCCGGTCGCCGCGAAGGGCCGGAGCGTCCCGGCGGCGGCCAAGCAAGCCGCCCACCGCGTGCTCGCCGTCCTCCAGGCGTTCGTCGCCGACGAGCGCTTCGCCGCGGCCAAGCTCGTGCTCCGGACTCCCGGCTCGCTCGCCGACTCCGTCGTGCGCGGGCTGGTGCGCTCGGCGCAGGCCGAGCAGCCGGGCCGGATCGTCCTGATCGAGGGCGACACCACCGCCGCGACGCTGGCCACCGCGCTCGCGTCCGGCGAGCCGGAGCTGCGCGTCGACGGTGACCGGGTGCTGGCCCCACGGCTCGTCCGCCTGCACACCGACGCACCGGCCTGGCAGCCCGACGGCACCGTGCTGATCACCGGCGGCACCGGCGGCCTCGGCGCGCAGGTCGCGCGGCACCTCGTCACCACCCACGGCGTCCGGCACCTGGTGCTGCTCAGCCGCCGCGGAAGCGACGCCCCGGGCGCCGCCGAGCTGGTCGCGGAGCTGGCGGAAACCGCGACGGTGCAGGTCATCGCCTGTGACGTCACGAAGAAGCGGTCGCTGTCGGCCGCGCTGAAGAAGATCGAGCAGCCGCTGACCGCCGTCGTCCACACCGCCGGTGTGCTCGACGACGCCCTGATCGGCTCGCTCACCGACGAGCGCCTCGACGCCGTCCTCGGCCCCAAGGTCGACGCCGCGTGGGCGCTGCACGAGCTGACTTCGGACCTGGCCGCGTTCGTCCTGTTCTCCTCCTCGGCCGGCCTGGTCGACGGCGTGGGCCAGGCCAACTACGCCGCGGGCAACACCTTCCTCGACGCGCTCGCCGAGCACCGCCGCGAGCAGGGCCTCCCCGCGACGTCGCTGGCCTGGGGCCTGTGGACCGACGACGGCGCCGCGCTCGGCATGAGCGCCGGACTGTCCGAAAAGGACCTGAGCCGGATCGGCCGGCTGGGTCTCGCCCCGCTGACCGCGGCCGAAAGCCTGGCCGCGCTGGACGCCGCGATCGCCTCGGACACGGCCACCGTCGTGCCCACCCGCGTCGACCGCGTCGCCCTCGGGGCCCGCGACGACATCCCGGCCCTGCTGCGCGGCCTGGCCCCGGCCGGACGCCGTCGGGTCGCCGCCGCGGCCGCCGGGGAGCTGACGCCGGAGCGGCAGTTCGCCGAGCGGTTCGTCTCCCTGTCCGAGGCCGACCGCGACCGCGCGGTGCTCGACCTGGTGCGCACCCACGTGGCGGCCGTGCTCGGCCACGACGGCCCGTCGGCGATCAGCCCGTCCCGCCCGTTCGGCGAGATCGGCTTCGACTCGCTCGCCGCGGTGGAGCTGCGCAACATCCTCGACTCCGTCACCGGCCTGCGGCTGCCCGCGACGCTCGTCTTCGACCACCCGACCCCGCGGGCGCTGGCCGGGTACCTCGTGACGCGCATCGCCGGGCTGGCCCCGGTCAAGGCGATCGCGCCGGTGACCACGGCCGACCCCGAGGAGCCGATCGCCATCGTCGGCATCGCCTGCCGCTACCCCGGCGGCGTCGCGACGCCGGAGGACCTGTGGCGGCTCGTCTCGGGCGGCGAAGAAGCGCTGACGCCGTTCCCGGCCGACCGCGGCTGGAACGTCGACGCCCTCTACGACCCCGAGCCCGGCAAGCCCGGCCACTCCTACGTCAAGCACGGCGCGTTCCTGCACGACGCCGCCGAGTTCGACGCGGACTTCTTCGAGATCAGCCCGCGCGAGGCGGCCGCGATGGACCCGCAGCAGCGGCTGCTGCTGGAAGTGTCCTGGGAGGCGTTCGAGCGGGCCGGCATCGACCCGGTTTCGTTGCGCGGCAGCGCGACCGGCGTGTTCGCCGGCGTCATGTACCACGACTGGGGCACCCGCCTCGGCACGGTGTCCGACGACATCGCGGGCTACCTCGGCAACGGCAGCCTCGCCAGCGTCGTCTCCGGCCGCGTCTCGTACGCGCTCGGTCTCGAGGGCCCGACGGTCACCGTCGACACGGCGTGCTCGTCGTCGCTGGTCGCCCTGCACTGGGCGGTCCAGGCGCTGCGCCGCGGCGAGTGCACGCTCGCCCTGGCCGGCGGTGTCACCGTGATGTCCACTCCGGACACGTTCGTCGACTTCAGTCGCCAGCGCGGCCTGTCCGCCGACGGCCGCTGCCGCTCGTTCGCCGACGCGGCCGACGGCACCGGCTGGGGCGAGGGCGCGGGCATGCTGCTCGTCGAGCGGCTCTCCGACGCCAAGCGCAACGGGCACCCGGTGCTCGCGCTGCTCAAGGGCTCCGCGGTCAACCACGACGGCGCGTCCAACGGCCTCACCGCCCCGAACGGTCCCTCGCAGCAGCGCGTGATCACGAAGGCACTGGCCGACGCGGGCCTGAATCCGTCCGAAGTGGACGCCGTCGAAGGCCACGGCACCGGCACCACGCTGGGCGACCCGATCGAGGCCCAGGCCCTGCTGGCCACCTACGGCCAGGACCGCGCCGAGGACCAGCCCCTGTGGCTCGGTTCGATCAAGTCCAACATCGGCCACACCCAGGCCGCCGCGGGCGTCGCGGGCATCATCAAGATGGTCATGGCGCTGCGCAACGAGCAGCTGCCGCAGACCCTGCACGTCGACCTTCCGTCCACTGTGGTCGACTGGGACACCGGTGCGGTGCGGCTGCTCACCGAGGCGCGCGACTGGTCGCCCAACGGCCACCCGCGCCGGGCCGCCGTCTCGTCGTTCGGCATCAGCGGGACCAACGCCCACGTCATCATCGAGCAGGCCCCGGCCGACGCCGTCACCACCGTCTTTCGGGGGTTCCGGGTGGCGGAGCCCCCGGCCCGGGGCGAAGCCCCGGTTGGCACCGAGCAGCCGGCCGAGCCGCAGCCCGAAGCCGTCGTCCCCGTCGCGCTCTCCGGCCGCACCCCGGCCGCCGTGCGCGGCCAGGCCGCCCGGCTGCGGGAGTACGTCGCCGACCACGCGGACGTCACCGTCGCCGAGCTGGCCCGGTCGCTGAACTCGACCCGGGCGGCCCTGGAACAGCGGGCCGTGGTGATCGCCGGGACCCCGGCCGAGCTGGCCGACGGCCTGGACGCGCTGGCGACCGGCGAGCCCGGCACCGACGTCGTCACCGGCACCGCCGGCGAGGGCAAGCTGGCGTTCCTGTTCTCCGGTCAGGGCGCCCAGCGCGTCGGCATGGGCCAGGCGCTGCACGCCACCTACCCGGTGTTCGCCGAAGCCTTCGACGCCGTCTGCGCCGCGATCGACCCGCTGCTCGACCTGCCGCTGCGCGACGTCGTCTTCGACACGACCGCGCTGGCGAACCGCGGCCTGCTCGACCAGACGCAGTACACGCAGACCGCGCTGTTCGCCGTCGAGGTTTCGCTGTTCCGGCTCGCCGAGGCGTGGGGGATCGTCCCCGACGCCTTGGCCGGGCACTCCATCGGTGAGCTGGCCGCGGCGCACGTCGCCGGGGTGCTCTCCCTCGAGGACGCGGCGAAGCTGGTCGCGGCTCGCGGACGCCTGATGGGTTCCCTGAGCGAGCCGCCGGGTGCGATGGTTTCCCTGGCCACGACCGAAGAGGCCGCGCGGGAGCTGCTGCGCGGGCACGAGGACGAGGTCAGCATCGCCGCCGTCAACGGCCCCGAGTCGGTCGTCGTCTCCGGCGTCGCCGAGGTCGTCGCGCGGATCGAGCGGGCGGCCACGGTCGCCGACATCCGGACGCGCCGGCTGCGCGTGAGCCACGCGTTCCACTCGCCGCTGATGGCCCCGATGCTCGACGAGTTCCGCGAGATCGCCGCCGGGCTGACGTTCCACGCGCCGGAGATCCCGATCTTCTCCACGGTTTCGCCCGGCGCGGACCTGACTTCGCCGGAGTACTGGGTCACCCATGTCCGCGAAGCCGTGCGCTTCGGGGACGCGATCACGGCCCTGGAGGCCGACGGCGTCGAGACGTTCCTCGAGCTGGGCCCCGACAGCGTGCTCTCGGCGCTCGGCCCGCAGAGCGTGGCGAACCCGGACGCGGTCGCGTTCGTGCCCTTCGGCCGCCGCGACCGGGACGAGGTCCGCACCGCGCTGGCCGCGCTCGGCCGCCTGCAGACCCGGGGTGCCGCCCGGCTGGACCGCGTGCTCGGTGACGGCCCGATCCGGCTCGACCTGCCGACGTACGCTTTCCAGCACAAGCGTTTCTGGCTCGACGCGACGCCGTCCGGCGACGTGACGGCGGTAGGCCAGCAGCCGCTGCCGCACCCCATGCTGGGCGCGGTCGTCCCGCTGTCCGGCTCGGACACGACGGTGCTCACCGGCCGGCTGTCCGCCGGGTCGGTGCCGTGGGTGGCGGACCACGTCGTCAAGGGCGCGATCCTGGTGCCCGGCACCGGGTTCGTCGAGCTGGCCATCGCGGCCGGCGACCAGGTCGGCCACTCGACGGTCGAAGAGCTGACGCTGCAGGCGCCGCTCGTCCTGCCGCCGGACGGCGCCGTCGCGCTCCAGGTCGTGGTCGGTCCCGCCGACGGCGACCGCCGCCCGGTCACCGTGTTCTCCCGCCCGACCGACGGCGACGAGTGGACCCAGCACGCGCTCGGCACGCTGTCCGCGGCGCCGCGGCCCGAGCCCGCCGGGCTCACCGAATGGCCGCCGGCGGGCGCGAACCGCATCGAGGTCGAAGGCGCGTACGACCTGCTCAGCGAGCGTGGGTACGGCTACGGCCCGTCCTTCCAGGGGCTCACGGCCGCCTGGAAGCGGGGCAACGAAGTCTTCGCCGAGGTCGCGCTGCCGGAACCGGCGGCGTCGACGGCGAGCCTCTACGGCCTGCACCCGGCGCTGCTCGACATCGCGATGCACGCCGACCTGCTCGGCGACCCGGGCGGCGCGACGCTGCTGCCGTTCGTCTGGAACGGCGTCACGCTGCACGCCGCCGGTGCTTCGGTGCTGCGGGTGCGGATCGAGCGGCTGAACGGCGACGAGGTGTCGGCCATCGAGGTGGCCGACAGCGAGGGCCGCCCGGTCGCGACCATCGACTCGCTCGTCTCACGCCCGGTCCGCCGGGAGCTGACGGCGTCGGCCGCCGAGACCGACGGCTCGCTGCTGAAGATCGCCTGGCAGCCCGTTTCCGTGCCGCAGTCCGACGCCGCGGTGGTCGCCATCGGCCGCGGCCGCATCGGGGTGGCCGCCACCTACGCCGGGTTCGCCGACCTCGTCGCGGCCATCGACCGCGGCGAGCCGGTACCGGCCCTGATCACGGTGACCGTGCCGGGCGCCGAATGGGATGTCCCGGCGGCGGCCCGCGAGAACACCGCGTGGCTGCTCGCCGAACTGCAGGCCTGGCTGGCCGACGCCCGGTTCGGGATCACCAAGCTGGCCGTGGTCACGCAGGACGCGGTGCCCGCCGGTGAGTCCACTGTGGACGTCACGCAGGGGCTGCTGTGGGGCCTGGCGCGCGGGGCACAGGCCGAGCACCCCGGGCGCGTGTTCGTGGTCGACGCCGATTCCGGCACGGCGGCCGCCTCGATCGCGGCGGTCATCGCCTCCGGGGAACCGGAGGCCGCGATCCGCGCCGGCGCTACGCTCGTGCCTCGCTACGCCAAGACGGTCGTGAGTGAGAAACAGGGTTCTAACCCTGTTTCTCACTCACGACCCTGGGGCGACGGCGCGGTGCTGATCACCGGTGGGACCGGCGGGCTCGGCAGCCTGCTGGCCCGCTACCTGGTGGCCGAGCACGGCGTCACCGACCTGGTGCTCACGAGCCGTCGCGGGCTCGGCGCGCCGGGGGCCCGGCAGCTGGTCGAAGACCTGAAGGACCTGGGGGCCCGGGTGCGGGTCGCCGCGTGCGACGTCACCGAGCGCGCCCAGGTCGAGAGCCTGCTCGGGGCGATCGACGGCCTGACCGCCGTGGTGCACGCGGCGGGCACGGCCGACAGCGGCGTCTTCGACTCGCTGACCCCGGAACGGCTCGACTCGGTCCTGCGGGCCAAGGTCGACGCCGCCTGGCACCTGCACGAGCTGACCCAGGACCTGGCCGCGTTCGTCCTGTTCTCGTCGGCCGGTGGCCAGGTGCTGCCCGCGGGCCAGGCGAACTACGCCGCGGCCAACGCGTTCCTCGACGGACTCGCCGCCCACCGGCGGGCTTCGGGCCTCCCGGCGACGGCGCTGGCCTGGGGTCTCTGGGCCGAGAACACCGGCCTCGGCGGCGAGCTGGCCGAGGCGGACCTCGCCCGGATGGCGCGGCTCGGCCTCCCCGCGGTCACCGCGGAGCAGGGGCTCGCGCTGTTCGACGCGGCGACCGCCACCGAGGACGCCGTGATCGCCCCGCTGCGGGTCGACGTCGCGGCGCTGCGGGCCCGGACCGACGACCTGCCCGCGTTGCTGCGCGGGTTCGTCCCGCCGAAGGCCCGCCGGACCGCCAAGGCGGCGAAGGCGGCCGACAACGCACTGGCCGCCGAGCTGGCCGGGCTGGCCGACAACGAGCGTGACCGCGTGCTGCTGGACATCGTCCGCACGCAGGTGGCCACCGTGCTCGGCTACGCGGACAAGTCCGAAGTGGACGGCACCCGCGCGTTCAAGGAGCTGGGCTTCGACTCGCTCGCCGCGGTCGAGCTGCGCAACCTGCTCGGCACCGCGACCGGCCTGACCCTGCCGGCGACGCTGATCTTCGACCACCCGACCGCCAAGGCGGTGGCGGACTTCGTCAAGGGCAAGCTGCTCGGCGCCGTCGCCAAGGTCCCGGCCACGACGACCCGGACGAACGCGTCGATGCAGGAGCCGATCGCGATCGTCGGCATGGCCTGCCGGTACCCCGGCGGCGTCCGGTCGCCGGAGGACCTCTGGCAGCTGCTGGTCGACGAAGTCGACGCCGTGTCGGAGTTCCCGACCAACCGCGGCTGGGACATCGAGAGCATCTACGACCCCGAGCGCGGCAAGCGCGGCAAGACCTACGCCCGCGAAGGCGGCTTCCTCCACGAGGGCACCCTGTTCGACCCGGCGTTCTTCGGTATCGGCCCGCGCGAGGCGCTGGCCATGGACCCGCAGCAGCGGCTCCTGCTGGAGACGGCGTGGGAGGCCATCGAGCGGGCCGGCATCGACCCGACCGCGCTGCGCGGCAGCATGACCGGCGTCTTCACCGGCGCGATGTACGACGACTACGGCAGCCGCGTCCCCGGCGCGCCCCTCGACGTCGCCGCCTACATTCCCAACGGCAGCTCGGGCGCGGTCGTCTCCGGCCGCATCTCCTACCTGCTGGGGCTGGAAGGCCCGTGCATGACGGTCGACACCGCATGCTCGTCCTCGCTGGTCACGCTGCACCTCGCGGTGCAGGCGCTGCGGGCGGGGGAGTGCGGGCTGGCGCTCGCCGGCGGTGTCACGCTGCTCTCGCAGCCGGATCTGTTCGTCGACTCCAGCCGTCAGGGTGTGCTTTCGCCCAACGGCCGGTCGAAGTCGTTCTCCGCGGCGTCCGACGGCGTCGGCTGGGCCGAGGGCGCGGGCCTGCTCCTGCTGGAGCGGCTGTCCGATGCCCAGCGCAACGGGCACGAGGTCCTCGCCGTGGTCCGCTCCAGCGCCGTCAACCAGGACGGCGCGTCCAACGGCCTCACCGCGCCGAACGGGCCGTCGCAGGAACGCGTGATCCACGCGGCCCTCGCGGCGGGCGGGCTCACGCCGTCCGAAGTGGACGCCGTCGAAGCCCACGGTTCGGGCACGAAGCTGGGTGACCCGATCGAGGCGCAGGCACTGCTGGCCACCTACGGCCAGGACCGTCCGGACGGGCGGCCGCTGTACCTGGGCTCGGTGAAGTCCAACATCGGCCACGCGCAGGCTTCCGGTGGCGCGGCGGGCGTGATCAAGGTCGTCCAGGCGATGCGGCACAACACGCTGCCGAAGTCGCTGCACATCGACGCTCCGTCGCCGGTCGTCGACTGGACCACGGGCGACATCGAGCTGCTGACCGAGGCCCGGCCGTGGCTGCCCAACGGGCGTCCGCGCCGAGCCGGTGTCTCGTCGTTCGGCATCAGCGGGACCAACGCGCACATCATCATCGAAGAGGCGCCTCCGTCCACTGTGGAACGTCCGCGCCGGACGGCGCCGGTGTTGCCGTCGGTGCCGTTGCCGATCGCCGGGACCACGGCCGCGGCCCTCGCCGGCCAGGCCGCCCGGATGGCCGCGTGGATCCGGTCGAACCCCGAGCTGGACCTCACCGACGTCGGCTACTCGCTCGCCACCGGGCGGGCCGCGCTCGACCACCGCTCGGTGGTCCTGGCGGCGACCCGTGACGCCGCTTTGAAGGCGCTCGACGGCCTCGCCACCGGCGGGACCCCGGCGGGCACGGTGACCGGCACGACCAGCGCGGCCGACCTGACCGCGTTCCTGTTCACCGGCCAGGGCGCCCAGCAGCCGGGCATGGGCCGCGAGCTGTACGAGGCCTTCCCGGTCTTCGCCGGAACCTTCGACGAAGCGTGCGGCCTGTTCGACACCGAGGTCCCGCTGAAGCAGGTCATCTGGGCCGAGAAGGGGTCCGAGGACGGCGAACTGCTGAACAAGACCGCGTACACGCAGTGCGCGCTGTTCGCGATCGAGGTCGCGCTCTACCGCCTGGTCGAGTCGTGGGGCCTCACGCCGGACTACGTCGCCGGGCACTCGATCGGCGAGCTGGCCGCGGCGCACGTCGCCGGGGTGCTTTCCCTGGCCGACGCCTGTGCCCTGGTCGCCGCCCGCGGCCGGCTGATGCAGGCGCTGCCGGCCGGGGGCGCCATGGCGGCCATCGCGGCCACCGAGGACGAGGTGCGCGCCGCGCTCCCGGCCGACGTGGACGTCGCGGCGGTCAACGGCCCGCGTTCGGTGGTCGTCTCCGGGCCCGAGGCCGCGGTGAAGGCGGCGATGGCGGCCTTCAAGAACGCCGGACGGCGGACGAAGCAGCTGGTCGTCTCGCACGCCTTCCACTCCTCGCTGATGGAGCCGATGCTGGCCGACTTCGCCGTGGTGGCGGAGAAGCTGACGTACTCGGCGCCGGGTATCCCGGTCGTCTCCAACGTGACCGGCCGGATCGCCACCGCCGAGCAGCTCTGCTCGCCGGAGTACTGGGTGAACCACGTGCGGGAAGCCGTGCGGTTCGCCGACGGCGTCGGCACGCTGCTCGCCGCCGGGGTGACCCGGTTCGTCGAGCTGGGCCCGGACGCGGTGCTGACCGGCATGGCCCGCGAATGCGACACCTCGGCCGCCGACCGGCCCGACCGCGTCGTGGGCGTGCCCGCGCTGCGCCGGGGCCGCGACGAGGTCCCGACGCTGTTCACCGCGCTGGCCACGCTGTACTCGCGGGGTGCGAAGCCCGACTGGGCCGCGGTGTTCGCCGGCCGCGGTGCGTCCACTGTGGACCTGCCGACGTACGCCTTCCAGAACAAGGAGTACTGGCTCAACGCGACGAACCGGGCCGGCGACGTCGGCTCGCTCGGTGCCAAGGCCGCCGGGCACCCGCTGCTCGGCGCGCTGGTGGAGCTGCCCGACGGCGGCGCGGTCCTCACCGGTCGGCTCGCCGTCGACCGGCAGACCTGGCTGGCCGACCACGTGGTGCTGGGCCGGACGATGCTGCCCGGCACCGCGTACGTCGAGCTGGCCCTGCACGCCGGCGACCAGGTCGGCTGCGACGTCCTGGAGGAGCTGACCCAGCAGGCCCCGCTGCTGCTGCCCGAGGAGGGCGGCGTCGACATCCGCGTCGTCGTCGGCGCACCCGGCGCGGACGGCCGTCGCGAGCTGTCGGTGCACTCCCGTACCGAAGACGTGTGGACGCAGCACGCGGCGGGCACGCTCGCCACGGGTGCGCGGCCGGCGGAGTTCGACCTCTCGGTGTGGCCGCCGGAGAACGCCGAAGCCGTCGACCTCGCCGGCCTCTACGACGACCTGGCCGGGCTCGGTTTCGGCTACGGCCCGGTGTTCCGGAACCTGCGTGCGGTGTGGCTGCGTGACGGCGAAGTCTTCGCCGAGGTGGCGCTGCCCGAGGGCACCGATTCCAGGGAGTTCGGGCTGCACCCGGGTCTGCTGGACTCGGCGCTGGGTGCGACGGACTTCCTCGTCCCCGGCGGCCCGAAGGCGTTGACCGAGACGACGATCCCGTTCGCCTGGAACCAGGTCTCGCTGCACGCTTCCGGTGCCACGACGCTGCGGGTGCGGGTCCGTAAGGAAGGGAAGGACGCTTCGCTCGCCTTGGCCGACGCGACCGGTTCGCCGGTCGCCTGGATCGAGTCGCTGGTGACGCGGCCGGTGTCGGAGGGCCAGCTGGGCGCGAAGGTGCCCGACTCGCTCTACCGGATCGACTGGCAGCCCGCGGCCGGTGTCCGCCTGGTCAAGTCCCTCGAGGGCTGGGCCGTGCTCGGCGCCGACGACCTCGGCCTGGGCGTGCCGACGCACGACGAGCCGGTGGCGGCCGACGTGCTGGTCCTGCCGGTCGTGTCCGGCGCCGGGGACGTGCCGTCGCAGGTCCACGCGACCGTCCGGAAGACGTTGGCGCAGCTGCAGACCTGGCTCGGCGGTTCGTCCGACGGCAAGCTCCTGGTCGTCACGCGCAACGCCGTGGCGGACCGCCCGGACCTCGCACAGGCACCGGTCTGGGGACTGGTGCGGGCGGCGCAGGCGGAGAACCCCGGCCGGATCCAGGTCGTCGACGTCGACGACCTGTCCCAGTCGATGCGGGCGCTCCCCGCGGTGGTCGCCTCCGGTGAGCCGGAAGCGACCGTCCGGGTCGGCGAGGTCCGCGTGCCGCGGCTGGCCAAGGTCACCACGGTCGGCGACCCGGTCGAGTGGGACGCCGACGGCACGGTGCTCATCACCGGCGGCGCCGGCCTGCTCGGCGGCCACCTGGCCCGGCACCTCGCGGCTCGCGGCGCCCGGAAGCTGGTCCTGACCAGCCGCCGGGGCCTGGACGCGCCGGGTGCTCGTGAACTGGTCGACGAGCTGGGCGCTTCGGTGACCGTCGCGGCCTGCGACGTCACGAACCGGGACGAGCTGGCGACCCTGATCGGGTCGCTGCCCGACCTCACCGCCGTGGTCCACGCGGCCGGGCAGATGGACAGCGCGGTGCTGAACGCGCTCACGCCGTCGCAGATCGAGAACGTCCTGCGGCCCAAGGTGGACGCCGCCTGGCACCTGCACGAGCTGACCGCGTCGCTGGACCTCAAGGCGTTCGTCCTCTACTCCTCGGCGGGCGGCCTGCTGCTCGCCGCCGGGCAGGCGAACTACGCCGCGGGCAACGTCTTCCTCGACGCGCTGGCCGAGCACCGCGCGGCGCTGGGCCTCCCGGCGACCGCGCTGGCCTGGGGTCCGTGGGAAGGCAGCGGGGACGCGGTCGACCTGACGCACATCGCCCGGTCCGGGGTCGCGGAGCTGGCCGTCACCGACGGTCTCGCGCTCTTCGACGCCGCGCTCGCGGCCGGCGAACCGGCCCTGGTGCCGGTGAAGCTCGCCGACCTGCGTGAGGCCGACCGGATCGCGCCGCTCCTGCGAGGCCTGGTCACGGCCACTCCGCGACGCGCCGCCGCGGCGGCGGGCAGTGTGACGGCGGCACCCGAAGCCGGGTTCGCCGAGAAGCTGACCGGGATGTCGGCCGACGAGCGGGAAGCGGCGCTGCTGCAGCTGGTCTGCGAGCACGCGGCGGCCGTCCTCGGCTACGACGACGCGTCGGCGGTCGGCGTCGAGAAGGGCTTCACCGACCTGGGCATCGACTCGCTGGCCGCGCTGGAACTGCGCAACCGGCTCGGGGCGGCCTGCGGGCTGCGCCTGCCGGCCACGCTGATCTTCGACTACCCGAGCCCGCTGCCGCTGACCCGCTTCCTGCTCGGCGAGCTGCTGCCCGAACTGGGCGAGCCGGTCGAAGAGGTCGCCGAGGCCAACGGAACCGACGAAGTGGCCGCCATCGCCGGGATGGACCTGGCCGACCTGGTCAAGTCCGCGATGGCGGGCACCCAGACCGATGGAGGGGACTCGAAGTGACTCAGGCGCCGTCCACCGAGCAGATCGTCGCCGCGCTGCGCCAGTCCATGATGGACAACGAGCGGCTCAAGGCGGACAACCAGAAGCTCACCGCGGCGATGAGCGAGCCGATCGCCATCATCGGGATGGGCTGCCGGTACCCCGGTGGCGTCACCACGCCGTCGGAGCTCTGGGACCTCGTCGCGGGCGGCACCGACGCCATCGGCGAGTTCCCGGACGACCGGGGCTGGGACACCGCGGCGATCTTCGACCCCGCCGGCCGGCCCGGGACGACGTACTCGAAGGAGGGCGGCTTCCTCCTCGAAGCCGCCGACTTCGAGCCGGAGTTCTTCGGGATCTCGCCGCGCGAAGCCAAGACGCTCGACCCGCAGCAGCGGATCGTGCTGGAGACGGCGTGGGAGGCCGTGGAACGCGCGGGCATCGTGCCGTCGACGTTGCGCGGCAGCAAGACCGGCGTCTTCGCCGGCGTGATGTACCACGACTACGGCGCCGGGAGCAGCGACGGCAGTCTCATCTCCGGCCGCATCTCCTACACCCTCGGCCTCGAAGGCCCGTCGGTGTCGGTGGACACGGCGTGCTCGTCGTCGCTGGTCGCCCTGCACTGGGCGGCGCAGGCACTGCGCCGCGGCGAGTGCTCGCTGGCGCTGGCCGGCGGCGTGACCGTGATGGTGACGCCGGACATGTTCGTCTACTTCAGCGAGCAGCAGGGCCTCGCCCCGGACGGCCGCTGCAAGGCGTTCGGCAGCGGCGCCGACGGCGTCGGCTGCTCCGAGGGTGCCGGGATGCTGTTGCTGGAGAAGCTTTCCGATGCGCGCCGCAACGGCCACCAAGTGCTGGCCGTGCTGCGCGGCAGCGCGGTGAACTCCGACGGCGCGTCCAGCGGCATCACCGTGCCGAACGGGCCCGCGCAGCAGCGGGTGATCCGCGCGGCGCTGGCCGACGGCGGGCTCGAACTGTCCGATGTGGACGCCGTCGAAGCGCACGGCACCGGCACCAAGCTGGGTGACCCGATCGAGGCACAGGCGCTGATCTCGACCTACGGCAAGGCGGCGACGCCCGAGCGGCCGCTGCACGTCGGGTCGTTCAAGTCGAACGTCGGCCACACGCAGGCGGCCGCCGGCGTCGGCGGCGTCATCAAGATGGTGGAAGCGCTGCGGCGCGGGGTCCTCCCGCGCACGCTGCACGCCGAGGAGCCGTCACCGCACGTCGAGTGGACGGACACGGTCTCGCTGCTCAGCGCGGAACTGCCGTGGCCGGAGACCGGGCGGCCGCGCCGCGCCGGGGTGTCGTCGTTCGGCATCAGCGGGACCAACGCCCACGTGATCGTGGAGCAAGGTGACCCCGTGGCTCTTTCGTCGTCGGACGAAGGGCCGGTGACCTGGCTGCTGTCCGCCAACGACCCGGACGCCCTGCGGGCCCAGGCCGGCAAGCTCGCCTCTTCCGCCGGCGACGCGTCCACTGTGGACGTCGGATACTCGCTGGTCACCACCCGCACCCTCGCCGAGCACCGCGCCGGGGTCGTGGCCGCCGACCGGGCGGGTGCTCTGCGCGCCCTCACCGAGTACGCGGCCGGACGTCCGGCCGGGGTCGTCGAGGGCGTGGCCGGGCCGGGGCGCACGGCGTTCCTGTTCACCGGCCAGGGCGCGCAGCGGGCCGGGATGGGCCTGGAGCTGGCGGCCGCGTTCCCGGCGTTCTCCGAGGTCTTCGACCTGGTGGCCGCCGAGCTGGACAAGCACCTGGACGTTCCCCTCAAGACCGTGCTCGGCTCCGACGACACCGGGTACACGCAGCCCGCGTTGTTCGCCGTCGAGGTCGCGGTGTTCCGCCTGCTCGAGTCGTGGGGCGTCCAGCCGGACTACCTGCTCGGGCACTCGATCGGCGAGCTGGCCGCGGCGCACGTCGCCGGCGTGCTCTCGCTCGAGGACGCGTGCACGCTGGTGACCGCCCGGGCGCGATTGATGCAGGCTTTGCCGACGGGCGGTGCGATGGTCGCCGTGGCGGCGGCCGAAGCCGACGTCGTGCCGCTGCTGACCGAGGGCGTGTCGATCGCCGCCGTCAACGGGCCGTCGTCGGTGGTGCTCTCCGGCGACGAGGACGCGGTGCTCGCCCTGGCTTCGAACTTCTCGAAGACGACGCGGCTGAAGGTGTCGCACGCGTTCCACTCGGCGCTGATGGAGCCGATGCTGGCCGACTTCGCCTTCATCGCCCGGAACCTGACCTACCGCACGCCGGAGATCCCGATCGTCTCGACGGTTTCGCCGGACGCCGACCTGACCTCGCCGGAGTACTGGGTGAGCCAGGTGCGCGACGCGGTCCGGTTCGCCGACGGGATCCGCACGCTGCTCGACGCCGGCGTCACGACGTTCGTCGAGGTCGGGCCGTCGGCGGTGCTCACCGCGATGGGCCGGACGTGCCTGGGCGCGGACGACTCGGCGACGTTCGTCCCGGTGCTGCGCAAGGACCGGCCCGAAGCCGAGTCGGCGGCCGCCGCGGTCGCGGCGCTCTTCGTGACCGGGTCCACTGTGGACTTCTCGGCGTTCTACGCCGGTGGCTCGGTGGTGGAGCTGCCGACGTACGCCTTCCAGCGCAAGCGTTACTGGCTGGAGAACCCGACCGGCGCCCGCGTCCGCGGCGTCGCCGAGATCGGGCAGCGCGACGCGGAGCACCCGCTGCTGGGTGCCGTCGTCGTCGCGGCCGACTCGGGCGGGGCCGTCTTGACCGGCCGGCTTTCGGCGCGGACGCAGCCGTGGCTCGCCGACCACGTCGTGCAGGGCTCGCTGGTGTTCCCCGGGACGGCGTTCGTCGAGCTGGCGGTCCGCGCGGGCGATGAGGTCGGCTGCGGGCGGCTCGACGAGCTGACCCTGGCCGCGCCGCTGATCCTGCCGCCGGACGGGGCCGTCCGGCTGCAGGTCGTCGTCGGTGCTCTCGAAGCAGAGCAGCGCTCTCTTGGCATCTTCTCGCAGGCCGAGGACTCTTCCGAGTGGGTCCAGCACGGCACCGGACGCCTGTCTTCCGCGGTCCCGGCTCCCGCCGCGGTGACCGAGTGGCCGCCCGCGGGGGCGACCGAGATCGACGTGACCTCCCGCTACGACGACCTCGCCGCCCAAGGCTTCGACTACGGGCCGGTGTTCGCCGGGCTGCGTCGCGTGTGGCAGGACGGCGACACGCTGGCCGCTGAAGTCGCGCTGCCGGAGGACGCGGACGCGTCGGCGTTCGGCCTGCACCCGGCGCTGCTCGACGCCGCGCTGCACACGATCGGCCTGGCCGGGCCGACGGAGGACAAGCCGGTGCTGCCGTTCGCGTGGTCGGGTGTGTCGCTGCACGCCGCCGGCGCGGCCGAACTGCGGGTCTTGATCTCTTCGGACGTCGAGAACACCGTGTCGCTGACCGCGACGGACGCCACCGGCGCGCCGGTGCTCAGCGTCGAATCGCTGTCGCTGCGCCCGATCGCGGCTGACGCGTTCCGCGCCGCGCGCTCGGCGGTGGACGACTCGCTCTTCCGCGTCGAGTGGCAGCCGTTCGCGGGTGACGCCGTCTCGGGTGTCTCGTCCGCGGTGCTCGGCACCGGCTTCGGACTGCCGGGTAAGTCCTATGTGGACCTTCCCGAGCTGATTTCCGCCGGGGTAGCGCCGGATGTCGTGTTCGCGCCGTTCGAGGCGCCCGTCTCGGCTTCGCCGGTCGCGGCCCGGGAGGCGACGCATCGGTTGCTGGCGCTGGCCCAGGCTTGGGTCGCCGAAGAGACTTTGGCGTCGTCCCGGCTGGTCGTGGTCGCGTCCAGGGCGATCGGGACGCGTCCCGAGGAGGGCGTCGACGATCTGACGCACGCCGCGCTGTGGGGCGTGATCCGGACCGCTCAGCTGGAGTATCCGGACCGATTCATGGTCGTGGACGTCGACGGTGGTGACCTGCCCCTCGACGCGGTGCTCGGGGCGATGTACGCCGACGAGCCGGGTGTCGCGGTGCGGGACGGTGCGGTGCTGGTGCACCGGCTGGCGAAGTACGTCCCTTCGGCGGAACCGGCCCGCCTCGATCCTGCCGGAACCGTGCTGGTCACGGGCGGTACCGGCGTGCTGGGGCAGCTGATCGCGCGGCACCTGGTGACCGAGCACGGCGTCAAGAGCCTGCTGCTCACGAGCCGTCGTGGTGCTTCGGCACCGGGAGCCTCGGAGCTGGTTTCGTCACTGACCGAGCTGGGGGCCGAGGTTTCGCTCGCGGCCTGCGATCTCGCCGATCGGGACGCGGTGGCCGGGCTGCTCACGGGTGTCGACTTGTCGGCGGTCGTGCACACGGCGGGCGTCGTCGACGACGGCGTGCTGCTCGCGCTGACGCCGGAGCGGATGGACGCGGTGCTGCGGCCGAAGGTCGACGCGGCGTGGAACCTGCACGCGCTGACCGCGTCGCTGGACATCCCGTTCGTCCTGTACTCGTCCGCGGGCGGCACGCTCGGCGCGGCGGGCCAGGCGAACTACTCGGCGGCGAACGTCTTCCTGGACGCGCTGGCCCACCACCGCGCGGCCACCGGACGGCACGCGGTGTCGCTGGCGTGGGGGCTGTGGTCCGAGGGCGGCATGTCGGGCGAGCTGGCCGACACCGACCTGATCCGGATGGCCCGCTCGGGCGTGCTGGGCTTGTCGTTCGCGGACGGGCTTTCGCTGTTCGACGCGACGTTCGGGACCGAGCAGCCGTCGCTGGTGCCGGTCCGGCTGGACATGTCCGGGGTGCGTGCCGACGCGCACAGCGTCCCGGCGATGCTGAGGGGTCTGGTCCGCGGCGGTGTCCGTCGCCGGGCCGAGGTGGTCGACGACTCGTGGGCCCGGGTGGTGGCGCTGCCGGTGGCGGAGCGCGGACGTGCGTTGCTGGACCTGGTGTGCGGCACGGCGGCGGTGGTACTGGGCCACGAGCGTCGTGACGCGATCGACCCGCGCAAGGGCTTCATCGAGCTGGGTTTCGACTCCCTGACGGCGATCGAGCTGCGCAACCGCCTGGAGTCCCTGACGGGACAACGCCTCCCGGCCACGCTGATCTTCGACCACCCGTCGGCCGGCGCGCTTGCTTCGTTCCTCGGCGACGGGCTGGCCGAACCGCCGTCCGCGGTGGAGGTCCGGCTGAGCGACCTGGAGACCGAGCTGCGCGCGCTGGACTCCGCCGGGCGGGCGTCGGTCGTGGGCCGCCTTCGCGAGCTGGTGGCGACGTTCTCCCCGGCCGACCGGGAACTCGAGGAGGCCGGCGCGGACGAGTTGTTCGCGATGCTGGACGAGGAACTGGAGTCGCAGGGCTGAGTCTCCCGGCCGCCTCCCCCGGCCGGGATCAGGGACCGCTTCCGCCAACGGCGTCGGAGGCGGTCCCTTTCGTTGTGCGTGCCGTGCCGGTCGCCGGAACCGGGAGGTCCGTGAGCACAGCAAAAAGGCGGTGTACGGCGACCCGAGCCGTGCACCGCCTCTTCTCAAGCCCGTCACACCTCGGCGAGCAGCCCCAGGGAGCACAGGGAACCCGCCAGCAGCATCATGTCGTACCGCGTCTCCTCGACGTCGGTCTCCCACAGCGCCGCCAGCACCGCGCTGGCGCGGTCCACGTCTCCGTTGTGCTGCTTCAGGGCGATCCACATCGCCGCCGCCACGGGCTCGCACTCGACCTGGCGGCTCGTGTTGCGGCAGCTCAGCCGGAGGTGGCCGTTGGGGAGCATCCGCTGGGTGACGCCGGGAACGGTCTGGATCGCCATCATGACTACCTCCGAGGGGCGGGTCGTTTTCTCGATGTACCAAGTTTCGCGGACCGGGCCCTCCCGGACCATGGGGTCCGCACCTGAACTCCGCCTGGGGTTTCCTCACCCCACCCCCTAGGGGATCCAGTCACCCAGCCGGGCCTTGACACTGGCCAGGACGCCCGCCAGCTGCGCGTTCAGGTAGAAGTGCCCACCGGGGAACACCTCCACGACGCACTCGCCGGTCGTGTGGGCGCGCCAGGCGTCCGCCTCGGCGATCTCCGTCACCGGGTCGTCGTCGCCCACCAGCACGTGGATCGGGCACTCCAGCTCACGTCCCGGGCGGTGCCGGTACGTCTCCACCGCCGTGTAGTCGCCGCGGATCGCCGGCAGCACCATGCGCAGCAGCTCGTCGTCGCCCAGCACGGCGCTGTCGGTGCCGCTGAGCTCCCGGATGGCCGCGATCAGGCCGTCGTCGTCGCGCTGGTGGACGTACTCGATCCGCTGGGCGGACGGCGCCCGGCAGGCGGACGCGAACAGGCCCAGCGGCCGCGCGCCCCGCGCTTCGAGACGGCGGGCGACCTCGTAGCCGAGCGTCGCGCCCATGCTGTGGCCGAAGAGCGCCACGGGCCGGTCGAACCACGGGCCGAGGTCGTCGGCGATCGCGTCGGCCATGGCGTCGACGTCGTCGTAACAAGCTTCGCCGAGGCGGTCCTGACGGCCGGGGTACTGGACGGCGACGATGTCGGCGTCCAGCCCGGCTCCGGCGGCCGCGCGCGAGAACGGGAAGTACGCCGTCGCGGACCCACCCGCGTGCGGCAGGCAGACCAGCCGCACGGCGGCGTCGTCGGCCACGTGGAAGCGCCGGATCCACCGGCTCGTTCTTTCGTTCAGGGCTGTCACAGTTTCCGAAGTGTTCGGGGCTTTCCCCGCTCTGGCAACCCCTACCGAAACTGTGTGCGATTCACTCCGTTGGGTGACTTTAGGTTGCGGTTGGCCCTGCTTAGGCGCCTGCTGCGAACGTCGTAGGGGCAGGAAGACAACCGCCTGCTTCGAGGAGCTTGCGATGGGCGCGATCTGGGGGCAGAACCGCCGCGAAAATCCGCAGGGGGCCTTGGCTTTTCTCGAGGACCTGTTGATCGAATGCGACGCCGGCACAGGAGAAACGGTGCTGGTCGGTGGGGGACCGGCCAGCGGGAAGACACACTTGCAGCACCAGGTGGTGGTGCGGGCCAAAGAGCTGGGCATCGTCACGCTCGCCGCGGCCGGAGCCGCCGACGAGCGTGGCGTGGACGGTGGCGTGATCGACCAGCTGCTGGCGAGCCCGCTGCTGCCGCCGTCACTGACCGGCCTCCCGGCCGGCGGGGACGGCGCCGACACGGATGAACGGATCGCCGCGCTGTGCAGCGCGATCCACCGGCTGGCCCGCGAACGCGCGGTGCTGGTGGCGGTCGACGACCTCCACCACGTGGACGAGACCTCGGCGCGGCTCCTGCTCCGCCTGCAGCGACGGGCGCCCTCCGCGGCGTTGCTGCTGGTCCTCAACCACACCGACGGGTCGTACGCCGATTCGCCGTTCACCTCGCTGCCGCACCGGCACGTCGAGCTGACGCCGTTGTCGGTCCAGGCCATCGCGGAGCTGGTGGAAGGGGAAGGGCTGCCGGAGCGGATCCACGAGCTGAGCGCCGGGAACCCGCTGCTGGTCCGGGCGCTCGTCGACGCCCACCGCGGCAGCGCGGACACCGGCTCGGCGTACTCCGAGGCCGTCCAGCGGCTGCTGCACCGCTACGGCTCGCCGCTCCGCGAGGTCGCGACCGCGATCGCGGTGCTGGACAGCGACGTCACCACCGAGGCCGTCGCCATCGTCGCCGGGGTCGACCCGCTGGAGGCCGAGACGTCCACCGGGCGGCTCGCCGAGGCGGGGCTGGTCGCGGGCTTCCGGTTCCGGCCGCCGGCCGCCGCCGCGGTGGTGTGCGGGCTGCGCGGGCCGGAGAAGGTCCGGCTGCACGTCCGGGCCGCCGAAGTCAAGCACGCCCGCGGGCTGAGCCCCGCCGAAGTCGCCCGGCACCTCGTCGCGGCCGGGGAGGCCGAGGCCGACTGGGCGCTGCCGGTGCTTGTCGCGGCGGCGGAGCAGGTGATGCTCGGCGACGACATCGACTTCGCCACCCGCTGCCTCAAGCTCGCCGCGTCGGTCTCGACGGCGCGCTGGGAGCAGCAGACGATCTCCCAGCTGCTCGCCAAGATCACCTGGCGCGTCAACCCGGCGGCCGCCGCGCCGCACCTGAGATCGCTGCGCGAGGCGGGTTCGCTGGACTCCTCCGACCGGATCGGGCTCGCCCGGCAGTCGCTGTGGCTCGGCGACCGGGACACCTTCGAGCGCTCGTTCGCCGCGCTCGAGCACGACGTCGAACCGCTCGACCCGCGGACCTCGGCCGAGCTCGTCCTCGCCGGCTACTGGCACTACGGCGTCTCGACGACGACGGCCGAGCCCGGCGATCCCTGGCTGCACACGGCCACCTCGCTGGCCGCGATGTGGCGCACCGGGGGCACCGAGACGACGTCGGCGTGCGCGGAACGGATCCTGCAGAACTGCCGGCTTTCCGACACCTCGCTGGAGGCGCTGGCGACGGCGATCCTCGCGCTGGCCCACGACGACAAGGCCGACCGCGCCGAAGGCTGGTGCACCTCGCTCAGCGAGGAAGCCGAATACCGGGGCGCGATCACGTGGAAGGCGATGCTCGACGCGATCGGCGCGAGCCTGCGGCTGCGGCGGGGCGACGTCCCCGGCGCCGTCGACCTCGGGACCCGGGCGCTGGGCATGCTGGACGCGCCGAACTGGGGCGTCGCGATCAGCTACCCGCTGGCCACGCTGCTGATCGCGCACACCGCGGCCGGGGCGTTCAAGGACGCGGCGGCGATCCTGCGGCACCCGCTGCCGGACGCGGCGTGGGGGACCCTGGGCGGCGTCCGGTACCTGCGGGCCCGCGGGCACTTCCACCTGGCGACCAACCGTGGCCTCGCGGCCGTGAGCGACCTGCAGCAGTGCCGCCGGATCCTGCACGAGCAGGACCTGGAGCTGCCGGCGGTCCTGCCGTGGCAGGCCGACCTCGCGGAGGCGAACCTCGGGCTGGGCAACACGGCCATCGCCGTCGAGCTGGCCCGGCAGTCACTGGCCGGCCCGGTGGACGCGTACTCGCGCGGGTCCGCGCTGCGGGTGCTGGCCCTGGCCGGCGACGCGGCGGCCCGCCCGGGGCTGCTGAACCGGGCGGCGGAGGCGTTCAAGGCGTCCGGCGACCGGCTGGAGCTGGCGAAGACGATGCGCACGATCAACCACCTGAGCCAGCGCGCGGAGCGAGCGGGAAGCCTGGTGAAAGCGGTGCACGTGCCGCGCCAGGGCCGGTCCCGGCCGGCGGTTCCCCGCCCGGTGGCGCGCCCCGAGCCGGCGTCGCCGTCGGCGTCCGTGCTGAGCGAGGCGGAGCTGCGGGTGGCCGAGCTGGCCGTGGAGGGCCGGACGAACCGGCAGATCGCGGAGACGCTGTACATCACGGTGAGCACGGTGGAGCAGCACCTGACCCGGGTGTACCGCAAGCTGGGCGTGGCCGGCCGGGCCGCGCTGGCCGGCGAGTTCGCCGACGCCGAGGGCGGACAGTGAACGTGCTGCTGACCGAGGCCGAGCTGCGGGTCGCCGAGCTGGCCGCGGACGCGACGGGCATCGAGGCGATCGCGGAGGTGCTGGGGGTGCGGCCAGAGGACGCGGCGGGGGTTTTGGAGACGGTGTACCGGAAGCTGGGCCCGGCAAAGCGGTAAAGCCGTGAAGGCCACCATGGGATCCATGGTGGCCTTCACGGCTTCGCGCAGACGCGGCTCAGGAACCGCGCTGGTCCGCCACCACCGCGGCGATGATGTCGTCCAGCGTGCGGGTCGGGGAGAACCCGATCTGCCCCAACGCCTTCTCGCAGTTCGGGATGCGGCGCTGCATGTCCTCGTACCCGTCGCCGTACGCCTCCTCGTACGGCACCTTCGCGATCGTGCTCGCCGAGCCGGTCGCCGAGATCACGCGCTCGGCGAGCTGGGCGATCGTCGTCTGCTCGGTGCTGCCGAGGTTGAACACGTTGCTGTACGCGGATTCGTCGGACAGCAGCGCCACCAGCGCCGGGACGACGTCGTGGACGTGGCAGAAGCAGCGCGTCTGCTGGCCGTCGCCGAAGACCGTGATCGGTTCGCCGGCCAGTGCCTGCTTCACGAAGCGGGGGATGACCATGCCGTAACGGCCCGTCTGGCGGGGGCCGACCGTGTTGAACGGGCGGACGATCACCGTGCGGAGGCCGTGCTCGACCGCGTACAGGTACGCGAACGTCTCGTCCAGCGCCTTGGCCTCGGCGTAGGACCAGCGGTTCTTCAGCGGCGAGCCGATGATCCGGTCGGCGTCCTCGGTGAGGCCGTCGGCGGCGTTCTTGCCGTAGATCTCGCTGGTGGACGCGACCAGGATCGGCACGTCGTGCTGCAGCGCCGCGTCCAGCATGGTCTCGGTGCCGTGCAGGTTGGTGCGCAGGCTTTCCATCGTCTTGTCGAGGATGGTGAAGACGCCGACCGCGGCCGCGAGGTGGAAGATCGCGTCGATGCCGGCCATGCACGCCTCGACCGCCGAAGGGTCGGTCACCGAGCCGCGCACGAAGCGGAAGCCGTGGTGGTCGCGCACGCCGGCCAGGTTGTCGAGCGTGCCGGTGCTGAGGTTGTCGAGCGCGACGACCTCGTGGCCGCGCTCCAGGAGGTGCTCGGTCAGGTGGGAGCCGATGAAGCCGGCGCCGCCGGTGATGAGGTAACGCACGTCGGGTGTCCTCTCAATGTCTTTGGGGGGTTCCGGGTGGCGGAGCCCCGGCCTGGGGCGGAGCCCCGGAAGATTCAGTTCGCGAAGAGCGAAGGGTCGAAGCGGTAGGTGGCGTCGATGACGAGCGGGCACTCGCCGAGCCAGTCGTACCCGTGGCCGGGCTGGATGGTGTGGATCAGCGCGACGTCCCAGTCTTCACCGTCCGGCTCGGCGACGTTGTCCAGCTGGCCGCCGGTGACGCGGATGGTCGACACGAGCGGGTCGTGGTAACCGACCTTCGCGCCCTTCGCCGCCAGCAGGTCGATGATGTCCAAAGCGGACGACGACCGGACGTCCTGGACGCCGGGCTTGTACGTCACGCCGACGACCAGCACGCGCGTGCCGGCCAGGCCCTTCCCGTTGCGGGACAGAGTGTTGCCGATGCGCTCGACGACCTGCTTGGGACGTTCGGCGATGGCGTGCATGGCCTGCGTGACGAGCGGCGCGTTGTGCTGCGTCGCGCGCAGCTGCCAGAGCAGGTAGTGCGGGTCGCAGGGGATGCAGTGCCCGCCGACGCCCGGGCCGGGGTGGAAGGCCATGAAGCCGTACGGCTTGCTCGCCGCGGCGTCGATCACCTCGATCGGGTCGATCGAGAAGCCGTCGCTGATCTCCGCGAACTCGTTGGCCAGTGCGATGTTCACCGCGCGGAAGGTGTTCTCGTAGAGCTTCGTCAGCTCGGCGACCTCGGCGGAGCTGACGCAGTGCACCGCCGGGGTCAGCAGGTTGACGACGCGCTGCGCCATCGCGGTGCACGCCGGCGTCACGCCGCCCAGGACACGCGGGGTCTCCTGCTGCGTGTGCGTGACGTTGCCGGGGTCGATGCGCTCGGGGCTGGACGCGACGAAGATGTCGCGGCCGATCTTGAACCCCTTGGCGACCAGCGGCTTCACCAGCAACCGGCCGGCGGTGCCGACGTAGCTGGTGGAGGTGAGGATCAGCGTCTGGCCGACCCGGGCGTGCGCGATCAACGCCGCGCAGGCGCTCTCGAGCGGGCCGAGGTCGGGCATCAGGTACTCGTCCAGCCCGGTCGGCACGCACACCAGCACCGCGTCGGCCTCGGCCATCCGCGCGAGGTCGGCGGTGAGCTGGAAGTCCTCCTGGTGCACGGCTTTCTCCAGCCGGCGGTGGTCGGCCTCGATCAGGTCGACCTCGCCGGAGCGGATCGCGTCGAGGCGGTTCTGCGAAAGGTCGATGCCGATGATCCCGACACCGCTCTCGTGCAGGCCCAGGGCGGTCGGCAGACCGACGTACCCCATCCCGATCACCGCGACGGAGGTCAGTTCGTTCAGCTCGGCCAGGATTTCGTGTTCGGCGACAGTACTCGTCATTGTGGTTCACCCGTCTCTTGCACGGTGGAAGGGGTCAGTACACGACCCGGACGATTTCGAAAGCTTCGGCGAGCTCGGTGGAGATCTGCGAGCCGCGGTATTCGGCCAGGGCGCGCACACCCCGCTCGCTGCGCGGGTGGGGCCACGGCTCGAGTTCCTTGCCGTACGCGCGCAGCGCTTCGACCTTGCGCTCGATGTGCGTCTCCTCGAGGCGCTGCCAGCAGTTGGGGCGGAAGGTGACCGGGAGCCCGGACGCCTCGCCGACGTCGGTGGCGGAGCGGATCTCGAACGTCCGCACCTCCTGCACGCTGCCCTTGCCCGGCCGGCCCGCGACCCGGGCGGCCCGGCTGACCAGCGCGTGGTCGGTGCTCAGGTCGCACATGCTGGTGGTGAGGATCGTGTCGGGCTCGAAGTCCCGGACCTCGTTCTCCACCGTCCGGTTCAGCTCGAGGTGGCTGACGGTGTCGAGGCGGTTGTCCCCGAACTCGTGGATGCGCACGCGTTCGATGCCGAGCGTCTTCGCGGCCAGCTCGATCGCGGCGGTGCGGTTGACGACCCCGGCCCCGTTCGCCGAGCGCGAGCCGTCGTCGTTGGTGAGGATGCAGAGCGAGATCGTCACGCCCTCGTCGGCGAGCCGGGCGATGGTGCCGCCCGCGCCGAGGGTCTCGTCGTCGCCGTGCGCTCCCACGACCAGCAGCTTGCTTATTTTCCTGTGCATAGCGGATCCCCAGTCTCGGTGCTGATGGAAGTGCCGTCGCACGGCATCACGAGCAGCGGAAGTGTCTTCGCAGAAATCTGACATCCGCCGGTCGCGACCGACAACCCCTAAAGACCGTCTAAAGCGGACCTTGGCGGGGCGGCGGACGCCCGGCTTAGGGGCGCGATCACCGTGTCATCCGGGGCCATTAGGGGTGGGTGCGCCCGCGGTGCGCTCGTATCGTCAGCCGTATTGCTGTGGGGGTGCGCGATCCCCCTTTCCAGCGCAGGCGACGTGGAAGGAAAGAGGACTCGTGGGCAACTCCGAAGACAAGCTGGTCGGTGCGCTCCGTGCCTCCCTCAAGGAGAGCGAACGGCTGCGCGAGAAGAACCGGCGGCTCACCGAAGCCGCGCGGGAACCGATCGCGATCATCGGCATGGCCTGCCGGTTCCCGGGCGGCGCCACGACCCCGGAGGAACTCTGGCGGATCCTCGACGGCGGCGTCGACGCGATCGGCGAGTTCCCCGCGAACCGCGGCTGGGACCTGGACCGGCTCTACGACCCGACCGGCGAGCGCACGGGCTCGAGCTACGTCCGCGAAGGCGGTTTCCTCCACGACGCCCTGGACTTCGACGCCGACCTCTTCGGCATCAGCCCGCGCGAAGCGCTGCTCATGGACCCGCAGCAACGGCTCCTGCTGGAAACCTCCTGGGAGGCCTTCGAACGCGCGGGCATCGCGCCGCATTCGGTGAAGGGCAGCCCCACCGGCGTCTTCGCCGGCACGATGTACCACAACTACCAGGGCAGCTACGGCTCTTCCGGTGTCATCTCCGGCCGGCTCGCCTACACCTTCGGCCTGGAAGGGCCCGCCGTCACCATCGACACGGCGTGCTCGTCGTCGCTCGTCGCGCTGCACATGGCCGTGCAGGCGCTGCGCTCCGGCGAGTGCTCGCTCGCCCTCGCGGGCGGCGTTTCGGTGATGTCGACGCCGCGCACCTTCGTCGAGTTCAGCCTCGACGGCACGCTCGCCCGCAGTGCCCGCTGCCGCGCCTTCGCCGACTCCGCCGACGGCACCGGCTGGTCCGAGGGCTGCGGGATGCTGCTGGTGGAAAAGCTTTCCGACGCCCGACGCAACGGTCACCCGGTCCTCGCCATCGTGCGCGGCACCGCGATCAACCAGGACGGCGCGTCCAACGGCATGACCGCGCCCAACGGTCCCGCCCAGCAGCGCGTGATCCGCCAGGCCCTCGCCAACGCCCGGGTCAGCCCGGACGAGGTCGACGTCGTCGAGGCGCACGGCACCGCCACCAAGCTCGGCGACCCGATCGAGGCGGGCGCGCTGCTCGCCACCTACGGTCAGGGCCGCCCCGAGAACTCGCCGCTGTGGCTGGGTTCGGTGAAGTCGAACGTCGGCCACACGCAGGCCGCGTCCGGCGTCGCCGGCGTGCTGAAGATCGTGCTGGCGTTGAACAACGAGGTGCTGCCGCAGACGCTGCACGTCGACCAGCCGACCCGGCAGGTCGACTGGAGCGCCGGGCAGGTCGAGCTGCTCACCGAGCGACGGCCGTGGGAGCGCAACGGCCACCCGCGCCGCGGCGCCGTTTCGTGCTTCGGCCTGAGCGGCACCAACGCCCACGTCATCCTCGAAGAGGCCCCGGACCCCGAGGACATCGAAGAGACCCCGCGTGACGACGCCGCGATCCCGTTCGTCCTGTCCGGCCGGACGCCGCAGGCGCTGCGCGCGCAGGCCGAGCGGCTGCTCACGGCCCTCGACGAGAACCCCGCCGAACTGCTCGACGTCGCTCGCACGCTGGCCGCCGGGCGCACGCACCTCGACCACCGCGCCGCTTTCGTGGCGAGCGACCGTGCCGAGCTGCTCACGGCGCTGCGCGGGTTCGCGGACGGCGAGCCGGGCGCGTTGACCGGCGTCGCCCGCGGTGAGACGAACACCGCGTTCCTGTTCTCCGGCCAGGGTTCCCAGCGATCCGGCATGGGCGCGGTCCTCGGCGCGAAGTACCCGGTGTTCGCGCAGGCGTACGCCGAGGCCTGCGCCGAGCTGGACCAGCACCTCGACCGCCCGATCCGCGAAGTGATCGACACCGACGCGGACGCCCTGTCGCAGACCGGGAACACCCAAGCCGCCCTGTTCGCCTTCGAGGTCGCGCTCTTCCGGCTCGTCGCGTCGTGGGGTCTGGTCCCGGACGCCGTCTGCGGCCACTCCATCGGCGAACTCGCCGCCGCCCACTGCGCCGGCGTGCTTTCCCTCGCCGACGCGGCGAAGCTCGTCGCCGCTCGCGGACGGCTGATGCAGGCCCTGCCGACCGGCGGCGCGATGGTCGCCGTCGAAGGGACGCCCGAAGAGGTCGCCGCCTACGATCCACAAGGGACGGTCGATGTCGCCGCCGTCAACGGCCCGCGATCCGTCGTCATCTCCGGTGCCGAAAGCGCGGTCGTCGCGGTCGGCGACAAGTTCGTCGACGCCGGACGCCGGACGACGCGCTTGAAGGTCTCGCACGCGTTCCACTCGCGGCTGATGGACCCGATGCTCGCCGAGTTCCGTGCGGTGGCGAAGAGTCTCACGTACGCGCGGCCCGAGCTGACCGTCATTTCGAGCGTCACCGGCGCCGAGGTCTCCGCCGAGCTGACCGACCCCGAGTACTGGGTGAGCAACGTCCGGCAGCCGGTCCGGTTCGCCGACGCCGTCCGCGCGCTGGCCGCCGAGGGCGTCAACCGGTTCCTGGAGCTGGGCCCGGACGCGCCGCTGACCGCCGCCGTCCCGCAGTCCGCCGAAACCGCGGTCGCCGTCGCGGCGCAGCGCCGGGACGTCCCCGAGGACGTCGCACTCACCACGGCGCTCGCGCACCTGCACGTCCGTGGCGTCGTCCCGGACTGGGCCGCGCACTTCGCCTCCCGCGGCGCGGGCCGGGCGGACCTGCCGACCTACGCCTTCCAGAACCAGCGGTACTGGCTGGAGGTCTCGTCGGAGTCCGGCGACCTCTCGTCGATCGGCCTCGACCCGGTCGACCACCCCCTGCTCGGCGCGGCCACGCTGCTGGCCGACGCCGACGGCCTGGTGCTGTCCGGCCGGATCTCCGCCACCACCCACCCATGGCTCGACGACCACGTCGTCGGCGGCGCGATCCTGCTGCCCGGCACGGCGTTCGTCGAGCTGGCCGTCCGCGCGGGCGACGAAGCCGGCTGCGGCCGCGTCCGCGACCTGACCCTGCACGCCCCGCTGGTGCTGCCCGCGAAGGGCGCCGCGCGGATCCAGGTCTGGATCGGCAAGCCCGCCGCCGACGGGTCACGCCCGATCAGCGTCCACTCGCGACCGGACGACCTGGCCGTGACCGCCGGCTGGACCCGGCACGCCGACGGCACCCTCGCTCCCGCCACGGCCGGGACGACGTTCGACCTGAGCGCGTGGCCGCCCGCCGGTGCCGAGGTCGTCGACCTCGACGGCATGTACGACCTGCTGGCGGAGGCCGGCATGGCGTACGGCCCCGTCTTCCAGGGCCTGCGCGCGGCTTGGCGGGCCGGCGACGACATCTTCGCCGAAGTCGCCCTGCCGGAGCAGGACCGCCTCGGCGCCGAAGCGTTCGGCCTGCACCCCGCGGTCTTCGACGCGTCCCTGCACGCCGTCGGGCTCAGCTCGGCTGCCGGTGAGGGCACCACGCTGCCGTACTCCTGGTCCGACGTCGAGCTGCTGGCCGCGGGCGCGGCTTCGCTGCGGGTGCACGTCCGCCCGACCGGCGACCAGACGGTCGAGCTGCGCCTGGCCGATTCGGCCGGGGCGCCGGTCGCCCGCGTCGGGCAGCTGGGGCTGCGCCGGATCAGCGAGGAACAGCTCGCCGCGGCCCGCGCCAAGCCGGGTGGCACCGACTCCCTCTACCGCGTCGACTGGGTTCCCACGACGCTGCCGGAAGCGTCCGAAGTGGACTTCTCGGTGTACGAGGTCAAGCCGGGAACGACCGCCGCCGCGGCGAAGAAGGCCGTCCACAGTGCACTGCCGGAGATCCGGGAGGCCGACGGACGCCTGCTCGTGGTGACCTCCGGCGACCTGGCCGGTGCCGCCGTCGCCGGGCTCGTCCGCTCGGCGCAGGTCGAGAACCCCGGCCGGATCGTGCTCGTCGAAGGCACCGCGACGCCGGAGCAGCTCGCCGCGATCTCCGCCGCGGACGAGACGTCCGTGCGCGTCACGGGCACCGAAGTCGCGGTCCCGCGCCTGGTCCGCGCCACCCCCGAGGCCGGAGATACCCCGGAGTGGGGCACGGTGCTCATCACCGGCGGTACCGGCGCGCTGGGCAGGCTCGTCGCGAAGCACCTCGTGCGGCAGCACGGGGTCAAGGACCTCGTGCTCGTCAGCCGTCGCGGCCCGGACGCCGGGGGCGCCGCGGAACTCGTCGCCGAACTGGCCGAGCTGGGCGCCGAGGCGACCGTCGTGGCCGCCGACCTCGCGAACCGCGCGAAGGTCCGTGCCCTGCTGAAGAAGTACCCGGTCACCTCGGTCGTCCACGCGGCCGGCGTGCTCGACGACGGTGTCCTCGCTTCGATGACGCCCGAGCGCATCGACGGCGTCTTCGACCCGAAGGCCCTGGCCGCCTGGCACCTGCACGAGCTGGCCGGCGACCTCACCGCGTTCGTCACGTTCTCCTCGGCCGCCGGCGTGCTGGGCGCGCCGGGCCAGGCGAACTACGCCGCCGCCAACGCCTTCCTGGACGCGCTCACCGCGGTGCGCCGCGCCGAGGGCAAGCCGGGGCACTCGCTCGCCTGGGGCATGTGGGAGTCGGCGGCCGGCATGGCCGGCGAAACCCACGGCAAGCGCGGCCTCGGCGCCTTCGGCGTGGAGGAGGGCCTGGCCCTGTTCGACGCCGCGGTCGGCGCGGCGGGCGACGAGTACGTCCCGATCAAGCTCGACCTGCCCGCCCTGCGCGAGGCGGGCGGCGGCGTCCCCGACCTGCTGCGCGGCCTCGTCCCTGCGTCCCGGCGGACGGTGTCCGACCGCGAGGCGGGTGCGGACTCGCTGCTGGGCAAGCTGATCCGGCTGCCCGCGGAGAAGCGCCTCGGCCACCTGCTCGACCTGGTGGTCCAGCACTCGGCCGCGGTGCTCGGCCACGGCTCGGCCGACCTGGTCGACGCCGACCGCGCGTTCAAGGACCTCGGGTTCGACTCGCTGACCGCGGTCGAGCTGCGCAACGCGCTCAACGAGGCCACCGGCCTGACCCTGACCGCGACGCTCGTCTTCGACTACCCGACCGCGGGCGACCTCGCGGCGCACCTCCACGAGTCGCTGCTCGGCGAGCTGGAAGACGCCGTCGAGGCCGAAGAAGTCACCGCGAGCACCGACGAGCCGATCGCGATCGTCGGCATGGCCTGCCGGTTCCCCGGCGGCGTCACGACCCCGGACGAGCTGTGGGAGCTGGTCGCGGCCGGCCGCGACGGCACTTCGCGGTTCCCCGAAGACCGCTCGTGGGACCTCGACTACTGGCTCGGCATGGCGGCCGCGGCGGGCAAGGAGCCCAACGGCGGGTTCGTCACCGGTGCCACCGACTTCGACGCCGGCTTCTTCGGCATCAGCCCGAACGAAGCCGTGATGATGGACCCGCAGCAGCGGATGCTGCTCGAAGCGTGCTGGGAGGCATGCGAATCCGCGGGCATCGACCCGTTGTCGCTCAAGGGCACCGACACCGGCGTGTTCGCCGGCGTCATGCAGTCCGACTACGACCCGGGCCCGCTCGGCACGGTCGAGCACAACGGCCTCTTCCGCGGCTCCGGCGCGCTCGGCAGCGTCGTGTCCGGCCGGGTCGCCTACACCTACGGGCTCGAGGGGCCCGCGGTGTCGATCGACACCGCCTGCTCGTCTTCGCTGGTGGCGCTGCACCTGGCCGTCCAGGCCCTGCGCCAGGGTGACTGCTCGCTGGCCCTGGCCGGCGGCGTCGCCGCGCTGGTCTCGCCGGAACCGTTCGTGCACTTCGACAACAGCGGCACCGCCACCGACGGGCGGACGAAGGCCTACTCGGCCGCGGCCGACGGCGTGGGCTGGGCCGAGGGCGTCGGCCTGCTGGTCGTCGAACGGCTCTCCGACGCCCGGCGCAACGGGCACGAGGTCCTCGCCGTCGTCCGCTCGAGCGCGGTGAACTCCGACGGCGCGTCCAACGGCCTCACCGCCCCGAACGGCCCGTCGCAGGAGCGCGTGATCAAGCGCGCGCTCAAGATCGCCGGCCTTCGCGCGGCCGACGTCGACGCCGTCGAGGGCCACGGCACCGGAACCACGCTGGGCGACCCGATCGAAGCCAACGCCCTGCTCGCCACCTACGGCCGCGACCGGTCCGACGACGAGCCGCTGTGGCTGGGGTCCGTCAAGTCCAACATCGGCCACGCGCAGGCCGCGGCCGGCGTCGCCGGGGTCATCAAGATGATCCTCGCGATGCGCCACGGCGAGCTGCCGATGACCCGCCACGGCGACGACCCGTCGCCGCACGTCGACTGGTCCGCGGGCGCGGTCCGGCTGCTCGCCGAGACGATCCCGTGGCCGGACCGGGGCCACCCGCGCCGCGCCGGTGTGTCGGCTTTCGGCTACAGCGGCACCAACGCGCACGTGATCCTGGAGCAGGCCCCGCCGGCCGAAGCGGCCGAGCCGGTGCGCGCCGCGGGAGAGCGGCCGTCGGTGCTCCCGCCGTGGCTGCTGACCGCCCGCACCCCGGAAGCCCTGCCGCTGCAGGCCGCCGCGCTGCTGACCCACCTGGACGAGCACCCGGACCTGGATCCCCTGGACGTGGGGTTCTCGCTGGCCGTCCGCGAGCCGGTGTTGCCCTACCGCGCCGCCGTGGTCGGAGACGACTTCGTCGCTGGTCTGACCGCGTTGGCCGCGGGTGAGGACTCGCCGATCGTCGTGCGGGGAACCGCCCGCGGCGGCAAGACGGCGTTCCTGTTCCCCGGCCAGGGCACCCAGCGGCCCGGCATGGGCCGTGAGCTGTGCGCCGCGTTCGGCGTCTTCGAGCACGCCTTCACGCAGACGAGTGCGCTCTTCGACGGCCACCTCGGCCGGTCGCTGCGCCAGGTGATGTTCGCCGAGGAGGGCTCGGCCGACGCGCAGCTGCTCGACCGGACCGCGTTCACCCAGGCCGCGCTCTTCACCATGCAGGTCGCGCTCTACCGCCTGGTCGAGTCGTGGGGCCTGCGCCCGGATGTGCTGATGGGCCACTCCGTCGGCGAGATCGCCGCGGCCCACGTTTCCGGGGTGCTTTCGCTGAAGGACGCCGTCAAGCTGGTCGCCCACCGCGGTCAGCTCATGGGGGAGCTGTCCGGTGGTGCCGTCGTCGCGGTGGAAGCCGCCGAGGACGAGGTGACGCCGTTGCTCACCGCCGCCTGCGGGATCGCGGCGATCAACGGACCCACGTCTCTGGTGGTGTCCGGTGCCGAGTCCGACGTCGTCGCGATCGCCGAGCACTTCACGGCGCGGGGCCGGCGGACCAAGCGGCTGGTGATCAGCCAGGCGATCCACTCACCGCTGCTCGACGAGATCCTGGACGAGCTGCGCGAGATCGCCGAAGAACTGACTTACGAACCCGCCCGGATCCCGGCAGTGTCCACAGTGGACGGCACCGCGATCGATCCGGAGCGGTGGGCCGACCCGGAGTACTGGGTGGCCAACTGCCGGAACTCCGTCCGGTTCCTCGACGGCGTCCGCGCCCTCGAAGCCGCCGGAGTCGGCCGGTACGTCGAGCTGGGCACCGACGGCACCCTCGCCGCGATGACCCAGGGCTGCCTGGCCGGCGACCCGCGCGACGCCGTGGTGATCGCGCTGCGGGCCAAGACCCAGGACGAGGTCCGGGGCGCGCAGCTGGCGGCGGGACGCTTCTTCGCCCACGGCCTCGGCCTGACCGGCGCGAAGCTGTTCCGCGGCGCCGAGCGCGTCGCGCTGCCGCCGTACGCCTTCCACCGCAGCCGGTACTGGCCGGACGTCGACATGGAAGCCCTGCACGCGACCGGCGACCTCGCCGCGACCGGGCTCGATTCGACCGAGCACCCGCTGGTCTCCGCCGCGCTCGCGGTGGCGGGGTCGACGCAGGTGGTGCTGACCGGGCAGATCTCGGTGCACACGCACCCGTGGCTGGCCGACCACACCGTCGGTGGCACGATCGTCTTCCCCGGCGCGGGATTCGTCGAGCTGGCCGTGCGGGCCGGCGACGAGACCGGCTGCCCGCGGCTCGACGAGCTGACCCTGGAAGCGCCGCTGGTGCTGCCCGAGCTGGGCAAGGTGCGGCTGCAGGTCGTCGTCGACGAGCCGGCGGCTTCCGGCCACCGCGCGGTCGCGGTGTACTCGCAGACCGACAGCGACGACCCCTGGATCCGGCACGCCGCTGGTGTCCTGGCGCCCGCCGCGGATGCGGAGCCGGGTGGGCTGACGGCCTGGCCGCCCGCCGGTGCCGAGCCGGTTTCCCTGGACGGGCTGTACGAAGGGTTCGCCGCCGCCGGGCTCGGCTACGGGCCCGCGTTCCAGGGCCTGTCCGCGGCTTGGACCCGCGACGGCGAGGTGTTCGCCGAGGTCGTCGCGACCGAGGCCGTTGCCGGGTTCGGGCTGCACCCGGCCGTCCTCGACGCGGCCCTGCACGCGATCGGCCTCTGCGACACCGTGACGGTCGCGGGCGGGTTGCCGTTCGCGTGGACCGGCGTCGAACTGCACGCGGCGGGCGCGTCCCGGCTGCGGGTCCGAGTCGTCCCGCTCGGCGCCGACTCGGTGTCCCTCGAACTGGCGGACCAGACGGGCCGCCCGGTCGCTTCGGTCGGTTCGCTCGTGCTGCGGGCGGCGGCGGCGACGGGTGTCGCGGTGACGCGGCCGCCCAAGTCCTTGCACGGCTGGGCGTGGCAGCAAGTGCCCGTGCCCACCGGTCCGGTCGCCGACGTCGAGATCCTGGATCCGCCCACTTCGGACTCGGTGGCGGAGACCCTGGCCCGGGTGCTCGACCGGGTGCGGGACCGGCTGAGCGGGTCGCAGGCCACGGTGGTGGTGGTCACCCGCGGCGCGGTCGCGCTCGACGGCGAGGACGTCACCGATCTGGCCGGTGCGGCCGTGTGGGGCCTGATCCGCTCCGCGCAGTCCGAGAACCCCGGCCGGTTCGTGCTCGCCGACATCGACGCGCACGCCGGTTCGGCGGCCGTCCTGCCGCGGCTCGTGGCCGCCGGGGAACCGCAGCTCGTCGTGCGGAACGGCGTCGCGTACGGCGGTCGGCTGACCCGGCTCGCGCCGTCCACCGAAGGGCCCGCGTCGGAGTTCGACGGCACCACGCTCGTCACCGGAGCGACCGGCGCGCTCGGCTCGCAACTGGTGCGGCACCTGGTCACCGAGCACGGCGTCCGGAAGCTGGTGCTCGTCAGCCGCCGGGGCGCGGCTCCCGGCCAGGTCGAGGAGCTGACCGAACTGGGCGCGGACGTCACGGTCGCCGCGTGCGACGCCGCCGACGCCGACGCGCTGAAGGAAGTGCTTGCTGAGCACGAGGTGACCGCGGTGGTGCACCTGGCGGCCGTGGTGGACGATGCGACGCTGCCGTCCCTGACCCCCGACCGGCTGGCCGCCGTCCTGCGGCCCAAGGTCGACGCGGCGCTCAACCTGCACCGGCTGACGTCGAACCTGAAGGCGTTCGTGCTGTTCTCGTCGGTCGCCGGGCTCCTGGGCAACGCCGGCCAGGGCGCGTACGCCGCCGCGAACAGCTTCCTCGACGGACTGGCCGCGCACCGGCGTGCCCAGGGAATGCCCGCGCAGTCCCTGGCCTGGGGGCTGTGGGAGGCGACCGCGGGGCTGTCCGAAGTGGACCGGACGCGGATGGCGCGCACCGGCCTGACGCCACTGTCCACAGAGGAAGGATTGGCGCTGTTCGACGCGGCCGTCGCCCGGCCGGAGGCCCTGCTGGTGCCGATGAAGGTCGACACCGGTTCGGAGGCGGGCGACGTCCCGCCGGCGTTCCGGGCACTGGTGCCGCAAACGCGGCGGACGGCGTCGGCGGGCGGGCCGACGCTGAAGGAGCGCCTGGCCGGGCTCGAACCGCTGCGGCGGGAGCGGGCCGTGCTCGACCTCGTCCTGGACCGGACCGCGGGCCTGCTCGGCTACGCCGGCGGCAGCGCGATCGAGGCACAGCGGCACTTCCTGGAGTCCGGTTTGGACTCGCTGACCGCCGTCGAGCTGCGCAACGGGCTCAACGAGGACACCGGGCTGCGGCTGCCGCCGACCGTCGTCTTCGACCACCAGACTCCCGCGGGGCTGGCCGCGCACCTGCTGTCCGAACTGGACGGTGACGTGGCCGTGGCGGTGCGGGCCGCGGAACCCGACGCGCTGGCGGACGTCTTCGCCGACGCGGTGCGGGCCGGTCGCGTCGAGGACGGGCTGAGCATGCTGGCCGCGGTGGCCAACCTCCGGCCGGCGTTCACCTCGCCCGCCGACATCGACGGCCTGCCGGCCCCGGTGCGGCTGAAGGAAGGCACGGCCGGGACCGAGCTGTTCTGCTTCAGCACGCCGGTCGCGACCGGCGGCGTCTACCAGTACGCGAAGCTGGCCGCCGGCTTCGGCGACGACCGGGAGCTGCACGCCGTGCCGATGCCCGGTTTCCTGCCGGGAGAAGCACTTCCGGCGACGTCGGAGGCGATCGTCGAGGTGCTGGCGGAGAGCCTGCGCAAGTCCGCGGGCGACCGGCCGTTCGCGCTGCTCGGGTACTCCTCGGCGGGCATCCTGGTGCACGCGGTGGCGGAGTGCCTGGAACGCGGCGGAACCCCGGCGGCGGGCATCGTCCTCCTGGACACGTACGTGATCAACGGCGACGACGCGATCGGCGACGGCGCGGCGGACCTGGCGAAGGGCATGCTGGCGAACGAGTCCCAGTACGGCTCGTTCGACCGGGCGAAGCTGACGGCGATGGCCCGCTACATGGACCTGCTGCCCGGCATCGCGATCGGCGGCATCTCGACGCCGTCGTTGCTGGTCCGCGCCGGGGAGCCGTTCGACGCGGAGGCCCGCAACTGGCAGACGACGTGGTCGCACGCGGACGACGTGCGCATCGCGAAGGGGCACCACTTCACGCTGATCGACACCGACGCCCCGACCACGGCGGCCACGGTCGCCGACTGGCTCGCGGGCCTGGACTGACGCGGTCGTGAGTGAGAAACAGTGTTCTAACCCTGTTTCTCACTCACGACCAGCCGCGGCAGACCCGGGTCAGAAGATGCTCGCCATCCCGGCCACGCCGGCCAGCACGGGCTCGAGCCCGGCCGTCAGGAACGCTTCGCGGTCCTCGGCGGTGACCGGGTACCGGCCGTCGGACACCAGGGCCGCCAGCTCGTCCGACCCGTGCCGGGGCAGGTGGAGCGCCAGGTGGTCGCGCACGGCCGCCGCTTCGGCGGGCGCCGCCGGGGTGGCCAGGCGGACGGCCGCGGCGGTGGCGAACCCCGTCACCATCGTTTCGCAGCCGAGCAGGTGCTCACCGCGGACACCCGCGGCGGCACACGCCCGCAGGAGGAGCTCGGTCCACGCCAGGCGGTTCGGGGTCACCGGGTCGCCGCGCATCGGCAGGTCCAGCAGCCAGGTCCGGCTCAGCAGCCGGTCGAGCACCGCCCGCGTCCAGTCCCGGACGTCGGCACGCCAGTCGCCCGACGACGCGAGCCCCTCGGGCGGCGGGCCCCAGCCCGCGTCGGCGAGCAGGACCGTCAGCTCCTCCTTGGAGCTCACGTACCGGTACAGCGCGTTGGTCGTCACGCCCACCTCGTGGGCGATGTTCGGCAGCGAGGCGTTCGCCACGCCCTCGGCGTCGGCGAGTCCCACGGCCGCCGCGACGATCTGCGCCACCGAGTGCGACGGCTTGGGCCCGCGGCGGGGCGGCGGCGTGCCGCCCCAGGCCAGTGTCATCCCGGGGGGCAGCTCCGGGGTGGTGTCCCTGTCCAGCATGGTGCGTCTTCCCTGGCGAGTGCTCCGGCAGTAAACTGTGAGAGTCTTACACTGATTTGGGCGGAGGGCGAGCGACGTGAGCGAGAACAGGCCGGTGGCCACGGCCGTCGGCCGGCTCCTGTGGCCGGAGCGTACGCGGGTCACCGAGCTGGATCGCAAGCTCGCCATCACGCGGATCGAGCACGACCGCGCCGAGGGCCGGTGCCCCGACGCCGAGGTCAGGCTCGCCCGCGTGCGGCTGGCCACGACGCAGGCGGCGCTGGACAGCGCGGTCGCCGGCCGGTCCGAATCCGCGGTGCCGCCCATCCTGGAAGCCGCCCCGCGGGTCGGGCTCGCGGTCTGGGCCGTGGTCAGCGTGGTCAACCTGGTGGTCTACCTGGTCCTCGGGATGGCGAACGGCCAGTGGGACGGGCCGTGGGTGCTGTGGCCGGTGCTCGGCGGCGGCCTGCTGGTGCTCGGCCTGTGGTCCACGCGGGAGCGGGACCGCCGGATGCGGCTGGGCGAGTAGGGGCGACCCCTGTTCCCGGTCACCGGGGTCCGGGTTCCCCTCGGCGCGGGACTGCGTTAAACTGTGCAATCCATACACAGTTTTGTTCGTACCTGAGATCGGGGGCCGAGATGGCCGAGACGACAGACGGTTCCACGACCGGGGGGCGCACGGCCCTCAAGGTGGTCACGATCGTGTGGCTCGCCGGCACCGGCATTCACCTGCTGATCTGGCTGATCATGTGCTTCGCGACGCTCAGCCTGCACTCGCCGTTCTTCATCTGGCCGCTGATCGGCGGCGCGGTCATCGTGGTGCCCTGGTACCTCGCGACCCGCAACCGCTCGACCGAACGGATCGCCCGGGGATGACTACCTTGACGACCACCGGTTCGCCCGTCCGGCTGGACTCGGTGAAGAAGACGTACGGGCGCGGCGAGAGCGGCGTGGTCGCGCTCGCCGGGGTCAGCGTGGAGTTCCCCGCCGGCAGCTTCACCGCCGTGATGGGGCCTTCGGGGTCCGGCAAGAGCACCCTGCTGCACTGCGCCGCCGGGCTCGACCGGCCCGACGAGGGCAGCGTCACGCTCGTCGGCGTCGACCTCAAGGGCCGCAACGAGACCCAGCTGACCGAACTGCGCCGCGAGCACGTGGCGTTCGTTTTCCAGTCCTTCAACCTGATGCCCGCGCTCAACGTCGAGGAGAACATCACCCTCCCGATGCTGCTGGCGGGCAAGGAACCGGACCGGACGTGGATCGCGCAGGTCGTCGAGCGGGTCGGCCTGTCGCAGCGGGTCGGGCACCGTCCCGGCGAGCTGTCCGGCGGCCAGCAGCAGCGCGTGGCGATCGCCCGCGCGCTCGCCGGCCGCTCGGCGGTGACCTTCGCCGACGAGCCGACCGGCGCCTTGGACACGACCACCGCGCTCGAGGTGCTCGGTCTGCTGCGCGAGCTGGCCGACGCCGGCCAGACGATCGTCATGGTCACCCACGACCCGGTCGCCGCGTCGTTCGCCGACGAGGTGCTCTTCCTGGTGGACGGGCAGATCGTGACCAAGATGGCCACCCCGGCCGTCGAGATGGTCGCCGCGGAGCTGGCGCGTCTCGGTGCCCAGGCCAAGCAGGCGAGGGGGCGGCAGTGAGCCCGCGGCGGGTGGTCCTGCGGATGGCGCTGGCCAGCCTGCGGTTCCGCGCGGCCGCCTCGCTGGCGACGCTCGTCGCGGTCCTGGTCGGCTGCTCGCTGCTGATCGCGTGCGGCGGCCTGTTCGAAACGGCGCTCTCGCTCGACGCCCAGCCGCAGCGGCTGGCGGCCGCGCCGGTCGTCGTGACCGGTTCGGCCGGGTTCAAGCTGCCGGACGAGGAGTCGCAGGTCGTTCCCTACGGAGAGCGCTCCGGCATTCCGGCCGGGCAGCTGGCCCAGCTCGCGTCGGTGCCGGGCGTGCGGCAGGTCGTGCCGGACACCACGTTCGCCGCGGTCGTCGTCACCGGGTCCGGTCCGCAGAGCGCCGACGCTCCGCTCGCCGGGCACGGCTGGGACTCCGCCGCGCTCGCGCCTTACTCCCTTGTGGACGGTGCGCCGCCGCACACCCCGGGCCAGGTCGTGCTCGACGAGGCTTCGGCCCAGGCCGCGGGAGTCGGCACCGGGGGCCAGGTCGGCATCGCCGTGAACGGCGCGCCCCCGCGTGACTTCGTGGTCACCGGGATCGCGCACGCGGACACGGTCGGCCCCGCCTTGTTCTTCTCACCCGCCGACGCCCAGCAGTTCTCGGTGCACCCCGGCACGGTCGACCTGGCCGGGATCTTCCCCGCCGACGGCGTGGACGCCGGTGAGCTCGCCGCCCGGATCGCCGAGCGCGTGCCCGGGCTGAACGTGCTGACCGGCGCGGACCGCGGGTCCGCCGAGTTCCCCGGCATCGACGGCGCCCAGCTGCCGCTGATCCTGCTCGCCGGCGTGTTCGGCGGCATGGTCCTGGTGGTCATGGCGCTGGTGGTGTCGGCGACGATCAGCCTCACCGTGCGGCAGCGGCAGCAGGAGCTCGCGCTCCTGCGGGCGACCGGCGCGACCCCGCGTCAGGTGCACCGGATGGTGCTCGCCGAGACGATGGTGGTGGCGGCGCTGGGTGCTCTCGCCGGGCTGGCCGGCGGCCGTTTCATCGGCGCGGAGATCTTCAGCTTCACCACGGGCAACGGGATGCTGCCGCCCCAGCTGGAGTTCCAGCAGGGGATCATCGCCTTCGGCGGCGGTCTCGTGCTTTCGCTCGCGATTTCGTTCGCCGCCGCGTGGTTCGCCGCGCTGCCGGCGGCGCGGGCCCGGCCGCTGCAGGCGCTCGTCGAGGCGTCCATCCCGCCCGCGAAGGTGAACGACGTCCGCCGCTTCGGCGCGAAGGTGTTCGCCGGGGTGACCGTGCTGCTGGCCGTCGCGACCCTGTTCATGCCGGTCGACATCGCCTCCGCCGTGTGCGGTCCCGCCGTGCTCACCGGCTCGATCGCCGTCGCGCTGATCGGCCCCGAGCTGATGGCGTTCGTCGCGACCCGCTTCGGCCCGTTGATCCGGCGGGTCGGCGGCCGGGACGCGGTGCTCGCGGTGATCAACTCGCGGACCCGGGCGGTGGCGTTCGCCGCCGTACTGACCCCGATCACGCTGGCCACCGCGGTCGCGCTCGGCAACGTCTACGCCGAAACCACGCAGCAGCACGCGATCATCGGTGCCTACGCCGACCAGTTGCGGGCCGACGCGGTGGTGACCAGCGGCACCGGGGCGGTCTCGCCCGCGCTGGCCGACGCCGTCCGGCAGGCGCCGGGCGTCGGGTCGGTGTCGCCGCTGGTGACCAGCCAGGGCTGGATCGAAGAGCCCTACGACGGCAACGGCAGCGACCCGGGCCGGCTGCTCGGCCTCGACGTCCGGGACGCGAACGGCGTGCTGGCGACGCCGGTGACGTCCGGCTCGCTGGGGGAGCTCACCGGGGAGACGGTGGCGCTGCCCGAAGGCATCGCGGACGACCTCGACCTGAAGCTCGGCGATCAGATCACCATGCGCCTCGGCGACGGCGCACAGGCGAAGGTTCGCATCGTCGCGTTGCTGGACAGCCCGTCGGGCTACCCCAGCATCGTGCTGCCGGCCGCGCTGCTCGCCCCGCACACGACGTCGGGCGTGGCGAACCGGCTGCTGGTCCGCGCGGCGGACGGACAGGACGCTGCCGCGGTCGTCTCGGCGGTCACGTCGGCGACGGTGAACTGGCCGGGAGCCACCGTCGGCGACTCCGACGCGGTCACCGAAAGCTTCGCGGCCAGTGCCGACATCGAGGCGATGATCCACTACCTGCTGGCCGTGCTGGCGATCGCGTACGCGGCGATCGCGGCGGTGAACACGCTCGCCGTGGCGGTGCTTTCGCGGCGTCGCGAGTTCGGCGTGCAGCGGCTCGCGGGTGCGCGGCGGGGACAGGTCCGGTCGATGCTGATGATCGAGGGCGGCATCCTCGCCGTGCTCGGCCTGGTGCTCGGCACGGGGATCTCACTGTTCACGGTGATTCCCATGGCGCTCTCGTCCGGCACGATCGTGCCGGACGGCCCGCTGTGGGTGTTCCTCGCGGTCATCGCCGCGGTGTTCCTGATCGTCTGGCCGGTCACCGCGCTCTCCTCGCGGCTGGCGATGCGGCGCAGCCCGATCGAAGCGGTGACGCTGCCGGGGCAATAGCGATTCATAGGGGTTAGCGGGCCGGCCCGGTGCGGATAGTGTCGAAATCGACTATCCGCACCGGGCCGGCCCGGTTTCCTTTTCTGGAGTGGATCCCCATGCGCGTACTCCTGGCCGCCCCGCCGTCGCCCGCGCGGCTGCACAACCTGGTTCCCCTCGCGTGGGCACTGCGGACCGCCGGCCACGACGTGAAGATCGCCGGACGGACATCGTTCGTCGACGAGATCCTTCGCACGGGTTGCGTCGCCGTCGACCTCGGCACCTCGGAGTCCGCGGCGCTGACCGGGTTCGCCGAGCTGTGGGGGCCCGACGTCGTGGTCTCCTCCCCGGGGGCCCCTGCTTACGGTGGCGACACGGTCCGGGTGCTGGGTCCGCTGGACGAGCCTGGCTCTTCCGACGCGGACACGACGTTCGACACCGTGCCGCCGTCGCTGCGGGACTCTTCGAACGTCCGCCCGGTCCGGCACGTGCCGTATTCCGGTCCGGTCGTGGTGCCGGAGTGGTTGCGCCGCAAGGCAAGGCGCAGCCGCGTGCTGCTGTCGCTCACGGACCCGACGCTGGCCGGGCCGGTGTTCGACGCCGTCGGCGGTCTCGAGGCCGAGGTCGTCTGGGCGACCGATTCGAGCCCCGCGGGCGTGTCGATGCCGCCCAACGTCCGGCTCGTCGACACCGCTCCTCCGGCGGCGCTCCTGCCGACGTGCTCAGCGGTCATCCACGACGGCGACGCATCCCTCGCCCTCGCGGCGGCGACGCACGGTGTGCCGCAGCTTTCCCTGACGGAGACGGCGATCGGCGCTCGCATCGCGGCGGTCGGCGCCGGGCTGGTGGGGTCCGCGGGCGGCGTCGCGGAGCTGGCTGCGCTGAGTGCCGCGGCGACCGCGTTGCGGGACGAGATCGCCGGCCTGCCGGCGCCGCGCGAGCTGATCGGCGCGCTGACCCGCTGATTGTGGGGCCGTTAGGGGTGGGGCGGCACAAAGACCGTCGGTAGCGTTTTCGACGTGGCACCTTCCACTCTTTTCCGCGGTTAGGTGGTCGATTACGTGAATACCGTTTTCCAGGGGGTAATGGCGTGAGCGCCGAAAACGAGCGGAAACTGCTCGACTACCTCAAGCGCGCGACCGCCGACCTGCGCGAGGCCAAGGGCGCCCTGCAGGAGGTCCGGCGGCGCGACAGCGAGCCGATCGCGATCGTCGGCATGGACTGCCGCTATCCCGGCGGGGTCTCCTCCGCCGACGACCTCTGGGAGCTGGTCGGCACCGGGACCGACGCCATCGGCGCGTTCCCGGCCGACCGCGGCTGGCCCCTCGACCGCCTCTACGACCCTGCGGGCGAGCGGCCCGGCACCACGAACACGCGCGAAGGCGGCTTCCTGCGCGACGCCGCGGAGTTCGACCCCGAGTTCTTCGGGATCTCGCCCCGCGAAGCGCTCGGCATGGACGCTCAGCAGCGGCTGCTGCTGGAGACGTCGTGGACGGCGCTGGAGCGGGCGGGCATCGTCCCGGAAACCCTGCGCGGCAGCAGCACCGGCGTCTTCGCCGGCGTGATGTACCACGACTACCTCGGCCACGCGGCCGCCGGCAGCGTCGTCTCCGGCCGGGTCGCCTACGCACTCGGCCTGGAAGGCCCCGCGGTCTCGGTCGACACCGCCTGCTCGTCGTCCCTGGTCGCCCTGCACTGGGCCACGCAGGCGCTTCGCCGCGGCGACTGCTCGCTGGCCCTCGTCGGCGGCGTCACGGTGATGGCCACCCCCGAAACGTTCGTCTACTTCACCGAGCAGCGCGGCCTGTCCGACGACGGCCGCTGCAAGGCCTTCGCCGCGGGTGCCGACGGCACCGGCTGGGGCGAAGGCGTCGGCGTGCTCGTCGTCGAGCGCCTCTCCGACGCCCAGCGCCTTGGCCACGAGATCCTCGCCGTCGTCCGCGGCAGCGCGGTCAACTCCGACGGCGCTTCCAGCGGTCTGACCGTCCCCAACGGACCGGCCCAGCAGCGCGTGATCCGCCAGGCCCTCGCCACCGCCGGACTGTCCACAGCGGACGTCGACCTCGTCGAAGGGCACGGCACCGGCACGAAGCTCGGCGACCCGATCGAGGCGCAGGCGCTGCTGGCCACCTACGGCCAGGACCGCCCGGCGGACCAGCCCCTGTGGCTCGGCTCGCTCAAGTCCAACATCGGGCACACCCAGGCGGCCGCGGGCGTCGGCGGCGTGATCAAGGTCGTGCAGGCCATCCGGCACGGCGTCCTGCCGAAGACCTTGCACGTGGACACGCCGTCACCGCACGTCGACTGGTCGGCCGGTGCGGTGGAACTGCTCACCGAGGCCCGCGAGTGGCCCGCGGCCGACCGGCCCCGCCGCGGCGCGGTGTCGTCGTTCGGCATCAGCGGCACCAACGCCCACGTGATCATCGAGCAGGCCGAATCCGCCGCCGAAGAGCCCTCGGGGGCTGACGTCCCGGTGGTCGCGTGGCCGGTCTCGGCGGACACCGCGGACGCTGTCGCCGCTCAGGCCCAGCAGCTCGTGGACCACGAGGGAGACCTGGCGGACGTCGGGTTCTCGCTGGCCACGACCCGCTCGGCGCTGGACCACCGCGCCGTCGTCGTCGGCTCCGACATCGCCGAGCTGCGTGCCGGGCTGACCGCGCTCGCTGCCGGGGAGAACGCGCCGAACGTCGTCCGCGACCGCCGGGGCACCGGCCGGACGGCCTTCCTCTTCACCGGCCAGGGCGCCCAGCGCGCCGGCATGGGCACGGTCCTCGCCGCGAAGTACCCGGTGTTCGCCGCCGCGCTCGACGCCGTGTGCGACCGGCTCGACCTCGACCGCGCGGTCTTCGACGACGCCGATGCCCTGGCCCGGACCGGTTTCACGCAACCCGCGCTGTTCGCGTTCGAGGTCGCGCTATACCGGCTGTTCGAGTCGTGGGGCCTGAAGCCCGACCACCTGCTGGGCCACTCGATCGGCGAGCTGGCCGCGGCCCACGTGGCCGGGATCCTCTCGCTCGACGACGCTTGCACGCTCGTCGCGGCCCGTGCGCGGCTCATGCAGGCTCTCCCCGCCGGCGGGGCGATGGTCACGATCCCGGCGACCGAGGCCGAGGTGACCCCGCTGCTGACGGCCGGGGTGAGCATCGCCGCGATCAACGGCCCCCGCTCCCTGGTGGTCTCGGGCGCCGAGGACGAGGTCGCCGCCGTCGTCGCGCACTTCGAACGCCCCAAGAAGCTGCACGTCTCGCACGCCTTCCACTCGCCGCTGATGGAGCCGATGCTGGCCGAGTTCGCGGCCGTGGCGGCGAAACTCACCTACGCGAAGCCCGAAATCCCGATCGTCTCCACGGTGTCCGCCGACGCCGACCTGACTTCGCCGGAGTACTGGGTGGAGCAGGTCCGCGCGACCGTCCGGTTCGACGACGGCCTGCGCTCGCTTCTCGAAGAGGGCGTCCGGACGTTCGTCGAGATCGGCCCGGCCCCGGTCCTGACCGCCGCCGCGAGCACCGCCTCCGACGACGAATCGCTCGCCTTCGTCCCGGCCGCCCGCAAGGACCGCGACGAGGCGCACGCCGTCGTCACCGCGGTCGCCGCGCTGCACGCCCGCGGGATTCCCGTGGACTGGACGGCGTTCTACGCCGGGGCGCGACGCGTCGAGCTGCCGACCTACGCCTTCCGCCGCACCCGCTACTGGCTGCCGGCCACCACCACGACCGGCGACGCCGCCGACCACGGCCAGCAGCCGGCCGCGCACCCGATGCTCAGCGCCGTCGTCCGCGTGCCCGAGTCGGACACGGTCGTGCTGACCGGGCGGCTGTCGGCCGAGACCGTGCCGTGGATCGCCGACCACGTCGTGCTTGGCACGATCCTGCTGCCCGGCACGGCGTTCGTCGAGCTGGCGCGCGCCGCCGCCGACGAGATCGGCTACACCGGGATCGAAGAGCTGACCCTGCAGGCCCCGCTCGCCTTGACGACGGGCGCGGCCCTCCAGGTCACCCTGGACGCCGAGGACGGCGGCCGGCGGCGGCTGACCGTCCACTCGCGACCGGACGGCGAAGACGCCTGGACCCGGCACGCCGAAGGGTTCATCACGGCCGAAGCGGACGTGCCGGCGTTCGACCTCGCCGAATGGCCGCCCGCCGGAGCCACCGAGATCCCCCTGGAAGACCCATACGCGCAGCTCGCGGACCTGGGCTACGACTACGGCCCGGCGTTCCAGGGCCTGCGCGCGATGTGGCGCCGCGGCGACGACGTCTACGCGGAGGTCGCGCTCCCCGAGGGCGCCCGCGACTACGGCCTGCACCCGGCGCTGTTCGACGCCGCGATGCACGCCCAGCTGCTCGGCCCGGCCCCCGGCGACGACGACGTCAAGCCGATGCTGCCGTTCTCCTTCAGCGGCACGACCTGGCACGCCGCCGGAACCGAAGCGGTCCGCGTCCACGTGTCGCCGACCGGGCCGGAGACCATCACCCTGCGGATCGCCGATGCCACCGGAAACCCGGTGCTGACGGTCGATTCCCTGGCCGCACGGGCGATCTCGCTCGACAAGCTCACCCCGAACGCGCTGTTCCGCACGGCTTGGGAGCCGGCACCCTCGGGCCCGGCGGTCGTCGCGAAGGTGCTGGAAGTGTCCACACCGGACGGTCCGGTTCCGGAGCGGGCCCGCGCGGCCACCCGGCAGGTGCTGGCCGCCATCCAGGGCTCCGAGGAGCGCCTGGCCGTGGTCACGCGCGGCGCGGTGTCGGTCGACGGCGAGGACGTCGACCCGGCGCTCGCGACGGTGTGGGGCCTGGTGCGCGCGGCGGAAGCCGAGAACCCGGGCCGGTTCGTGCTCGTCGACGGCGACGCCGAAACCGCGCTGGCCACCGGCGAGCCCGAGGTGGCCGTCCGCGACGGAAAGGCGTACGTCCCCCGGCTGGTCGCGGCGACGCCGTCCGGTGACCTGGGCTGGAACCTCGAACGCACGGTCCTGATCACCGGCGGTACCGGCGGCCTCGGCGCTGTCGTCGCGAAGCACCTGGTGACCGACCACGGCGTCCGGAACCTGCTGCTGACCAGCCGCCGCGGCGCGGACGCACCCGGCGCCGCGGCCCTGCGCGAAGAGCTGAAGTCCTGGGGCGCCGAAGTCACCATCGCCAGCTGCGACGTCACCGACCGCGCGTCAGTGGCGGCGCTGCTCGACGGCGTCGAGCTGACCGCGGTGGTGCACGCGGCGGGCGTCCCGTCCGCGGGCCGCGTCGAGAACCTCACCGACGAGGAGCTGGACCGCGTCTTCGCCCCGAAGGTCGACGGTGCCTGGCACCTGCACGAGCTCACGCGCGACCTCGACGCGTTCATCCTGTTCTCCTCGGCCGCGAGCACGGTGCTGGCCGCCGGGCAGGCCGGGTACGCCGCGGCCAACGCCTTCCTCGACGAACTCGCCCGCCACCGCCACGCCCAGGGTCTCCCGGCGACCGCGCTGGACTGGGGCGCCTGGGCCGAAGACGGCGGCATGGCCGGCGAGCTGGCCGAGGCCGACTTCCGCCGCCTGCGCCGCCTCGGCACCCCGCCGATGGCCACCGCCGACGCACTCGCGCTGTTCGACGCCTGCCTGGTCGCCGAGGACGCCGTCCTCGCGCCGGTGATGCTGGACATGGCGGCCCTGCGGTCTCGCGCGGACTCGCTGCCGCCGGTCCTGCGTGGCATGGTCCGGCCCGCGGCACCTCGCCGGACGGCGGCGAAGACCGACGGCGCCGTCCCGGCCCGGCTCGCGACGCTCCCGGAGTCCGAACGTCAGGCGTACCTGCTGGAGGTCGTGTCCGGCCAGGTCAAGGCGGTGCTGGGCCTGGGGTTCGTCGAGCCGGAGCGGGCCTTCCAGGAGATGGGCTTCGACTCCCTGACGTCGGTCGAGCTGCGCAACCAGCTCGGCGCCCTGACCGGCCTGAAGCTGACCGCGACGATCGTGTTCGACCACCCGACACCGGCCGCGCTGGCCGCGCGCCTGCACGCCCTACTGGGCCCGGGCCGCGGCCCGGCCGACTCGCTGCTGGCCGAGATCGACCGCCTGGAGGCGTCCCTGGCCGCCGCGGGCTCGCTGAACGGCTCGACGGCGAAGGTCACCGCCCGCCTCGAGGCGCTGTCCCGCAAGTGGACCGAGGCGAACACGGGCACCCCCGAGGCCGCCGACCTGGACGAAGCCACCGACGACGAGCTCTTCGCCGTGCTCGATGAAGAACTGGGGATCTCTTGACATCCTCCCTCGCCGGTCGGTGAGGGATTCAACTCAGAACCAGCGCCTACGCGAGGGAGGTCGAGAGGTGAGGTTCACGCTTCGCAGACCGGCTGTTGCCGAGGTCTCCGCGTGCTGCGACCGCCTGCCCGGCGGCGATGTTGCGAGCGGCGTTGACGTCGGCGTTGGCGCGGTGTCCGCAGGCAACGCATCGGAACACCGCTTGGCTCTTGCGGTTTTCCGACGCGCGGTGCCCACAGACCGAGCAAGTCTGCGACGTGTACGCGGCCTTGGTCTTTTCCACCCGACCGGCGGCTTTGTGCTCCAGCCGGGTCGCGAGCAGGCCCCAGCCGCTGGCGAGGATGCCCCGGTTCAACCCGGCTTTGGACGGGACGTGGACGCCCGGCCGCTCCCGGGTGCCCCTCGCGGACCTGGTCATACTCGTGACATCGAGGTTCTCGATTCGGATCACGTCGAACCGGCGAGCCAGCTCGGTACTCGTCTTTTCGACCCAGTCCTTACGTCGATCCCGCTCGCGAGCTTTGAGCTTCGCGATGGCGGCCTTGACGTTGGCTCGCCGGCGCGAACCGGGCACGCAGCGGGCGAACTTGCGCTGCAGGCGAAGGAGCCGCCGCCGTTCGCCGGCGGTCAGCGGGGGAACTACGAGAAGTTCGCCGGTGGAAAGCGCGGCCGAGACCACGACGCCTCGATCGACCCCTACCACCGCACCGTTTCCGGGCGCGGGGATCGGGTCCGGGACGGCGGCGAACGCAAGATGCCAACGGTGCGCCGCATCCCGGGTGATCCGATAGGATTTCACGCCCCCGGGCACTACACGGGACCAGCGAAATCGCACCCAGCCCACCTTCGGCACCCACGCACGGCCGGCCTTGCGGCCGAGTCGCTGCACATGGTCGGGCTTCACCGCAACTTGGCGGAACCCCTCATCGCGGCCGGCTTTCCGCCAGGACGGTTGCCGGGTTGTGCCCGCGAAGAAGTTCCGCATAGCCTGGGCGAAGTCCCGCAACGCTTGTTGTTGCACCGTAACCGATCCGGCCCGAAGCCAAGCGAATTCGGCGCGGGCTTCGGTCAGCTGACGGGCTTGCTCGAAGTAGCCGGGTGCCGCGCCGCCGCCCGGCCGCCGGTACGCGTGCTGTTCGACTGCCAGGTTCCAGACGAACCTGGCTTGCCGGGCGTGTTCCAGCAGCCCGGCCACCTGGACGGGCGTGGGCAGCAACCGGTATCTGGACATCGTGATCAAGGTAGCGCGTCCCACCGACGGAACAGGCTTTCTCTTCTGGGCGAACCCAGGGGGCGCAGTCGATTGGAGCTTCGATGAACGGGAAAGCCATGAGCAACGAGGACAAGCTCCGCGACTACCTGAAGCGCGCGACGGCGGACTTGCAGGCGGCCCGCCGCCGCGTGCAGGAGCTGGAAGCCCAGCACTCCGAACCCATCGCCATCATCGGCATGAGCTGCCGCTACCCCGGGGACGTCCGCACGCCGGACGACCTGTGGGACCTGGTCGACCAGGGGCGGGACGTCATCGGGGAGTTCCCCGCCGACCGCGGGTGGGACGTCGAGGGCATCTACGACCCCACCCCCGACCGGCCCGGCAAGACCTACACGCGGCACGGCGGTTTCCTCTACGACGCCCCGGGCTTCGACGCCGAGTTCTTCGGCATCAGCCCCCGAGACGCCCGCCGCTCCGACCCGCAGCAGCGGATCCTCCTGGAAGCTTCGTGGGAGGCCTTCGAACGCGCCGGGCTCGACCCGCACGCGCTCAAAGGCAGTCCGACCGGGGTCTACGCCGGCGTCATGTACCACGACTACAGCGGCGGCAGCCCCGACGGCAGCCTCGTCTCCGGCCAGGTCTCCTACACCCTCGGCCTCGAAGGCCCGTCCGTCTCGGTCGACACCGCGTGCTCGTCGTCGCTGGTCGCGCTGCACATGGCCGCGCAGGGCCTGCGGGACGGCGACTGCACGCTCGCACTCGCCGGCGGCGTCGCCGTGATGGGGACGCCCGAGATGTTCGTCGACTTCAGCGGCCGCCGCGGGCTGGCCGCCGACGGCCGCAGCCGGTCCTTTTCGGACGATGCCGACGGGACGTCGTGGGCCGAGGGCGTCGGCGTCCTCGTGCTGGAAAAGCTGTCCGACGCACGCCGCAACGGCCACCGCGTCCTCGCGCTGCTGCGCGGCTCCGCGATCAACCAGGACGGTGCCAGCAACGGCTTCTCCGCGCCCAACGGCCCGTCACAGGTCCGGGTGATCGAGGCCGCGCTGGCCGACGCCGGCCTGTCGCGGTCCGATGTGGACCTCGTCGAGGCGCACGGCACCGGCACCGCGCTCGGCGACCCGATCGAGGCGCAGTCGCTGATGGAGACCTACGGCCAGCGGGCCACGGGCGAGCCGCTGCTGCTCGGCTCGATCAAGTCCAACATGGGCCACCCGCAGGCCGCCGCCGGTGTCGCGGGCGTGATCAAGATGGTGCAGGCGCTGCGGCACGGCAAGGCGCCGCGCACCCTGCACGTCGGCACGCCGTCGACGCACGTCGACTGGACGGCCGGCGCCATCGAGCTGCTCACCGAGCCGCGCGACTGGCCCGAGGTGAACCGGCCGCGCCGGGCCGCCGTGTCGTCGTTCGGCGTCAGCGGCACCAACGCGCACGTCATCCTGGAGCAGGCCCCCGAGGCCGACGTCGCCGAGGCGCCGAAGCCCGCGGTCTGCCCGCTCGTGCTGTCGGCGAAGACCCCGGCCGCGCTGGCCGAGGCCGCCGGGCAGCTGGCGTCGCAAGTGGACGGTGACCTCACCGACATCGCCTACACCCTCGCCGCCGGGCGCGCGAAGCTCGACCACCGCGCCGTGGTGCTCTCGACGGACGCCACGCAGGCCCTGGAGACGCTGGCCGCGGGCGGTTCGCGGCCCGACGTCGTCACCGGGACCGCCGACGTCCGCGGCAAGACCGTGTTCGTCTTCCCCGGCCAGGGCTCCCAGTGGACCGGCATGGCGATCGAGCTGATCGAGCAGTCGCCCGCGTTCGCCGAGCGGATGACCGAGTGCGACGCCGCGCTGCGGGAGTTCACGGACTGGTCGGTGCTCGCCGTGCTGCGCGGCGAGCCCGGCACGCCGCCGGCCGACCGCGTCGACGTCGTCCAGCCGATGCTGTGGGCCGTGATGGTTTCGCTGGCCGCGCTGTGGCGCGCGCACGGCGTCGAGCCGGACATGGTCATCGGGCACTCGCAGGGCGAGATCGCCGCGGCGAGCGTCTCCGGCGCACTGTCCCTTCAGGACGGTGCCCGCGTGGTCGCGCTGCGGAGCAAGGCGATCGGGGACGTCCTCGGTGGCCGCGGCGGCGGCATGCTCGCCGCCGGTCTCCCCGCCGCCGAGCTGCTCACCCGGCTGGACGCCTGGGACGGCCGGATCTCCCTGGCCGCCGACAACGGCGCCACCTCGGCCGTGCTGTCCGGCGACGGCGAGGCCCTCGACGAGCTGCGCGACCAGCTCGTCAAGGAGGGCTTCCGCGCCAAGCGCGTGCCGGTGGACTACGCGTCGCACTCCGCGCACGTCGAGCACCTCGCCGACCGCCTGCTGGCCGACCTCGGCCCGATCGCGCCCGGTGCCGGAAGCGTCGCGATGACGTCCACGGTGACCGAGGAGCCCGGGGCCACCATGGACGCCCGGTACTGGTTCACCAACCTGCGCACCACGGTCCGGTTCGCGCCGGTCGTGGCGAAGCTCGCCGAGGCGGGCTACACCCGGTTCGTCGAGATCAGCCCGCACCCGGTGCTCGCGATGAGCATCCAGGAGACCCTGGACGAAGGCGGGTACCACGGTTCCGTCACCGGCACCCTGCGGCGCGACGAAGGCGGCCTCACGCGGTTCGCGACGTCGCTGGCCGAGCACTCGGTCCGCGGCGGCGCGGCGGACTGGGCGTCGCTGGTGCCCGGCGGCCGGATCACCGACGTGCCGACCTACCCCTTCCAGCACAAGCGCTTCTGGCTCGAGGAAGAAGCCACCACGACGGCGGCGCCCGCGCGGGTTGCCGACCAGGACTTCTGGCAGGACGTCACGAGCGGAGACGTCGACAGTCTCGCGGAGCGGCTCGGCGTCGAAGCCGCCCCGCTGGCCGAGATCGTCCCGGCACTCGCGGCCTGGCACGGCCGCCGCACTGAGCTGTCCACAGTGGAGTCCTGGCGCTACCGCGTCTCCTGGGCGCCGGTGAGCGTCACGGGCGGGCTGATCGGCACCTGGCTGGTCGTCGTCCCGGCCGGCGTCCCCGAGGCGGCCGAACTGGCCGACGCACTCGCCGATCAGGGCGATGTCGTCCGGGTGATCGCCGAGCACGGGGAACTGGTCGAGGTGCTCACCGAAGCGACGGCGGTGCGGCCGTTCGACGGCGTGCTGTCGCTGCTGGCCCTCGACACCCGCGAACACCCGGAGCATCCCGCGCTCAGCACCGCCGTCGCCGCCACCATCGCACTTCTGCAGGCCCTCCGCGACAGCGACGCTCCGGTGTGGGTCGTCACTCGTGGCGCCGTCGCGGTCGACGCCTTCTCCGGCGCCGACCCGGCCGCCGCCGCCGTGTGGGGCCTCGGCACGGTCGCCGCGCTCGACCAGCCCGCCACTTGGGGTGGCCTCGTCGACGTCGACGGCCCCGCCGACGCCGCCCGCCTGGCCGCCGTCGTGTCCGGTGTGGACAGTGAAGACCAGGTCGCGATCCGGCCGTCGGGCGTGTTCGCCCGGCGCATGGTCCATGCCCCGCTCAAGGGCACCGCGGACGAGTGGCAGCCGCGCGGGACGGTCCTGGTCACCGGCGGCACGGGGGCGGTCGGCGCGCACGTCGCGCGCTGGCTGGCCGGTCGCGGCGCCGAAAACATCGTGCTCACCAGCCGTCGAGGGCTCGACGCGCCCGGTGCGCGGGAGCTGGCCGACGAACTGGGGGTGACGGTCGTGGCCTGCGACGTCTCCGACAAGGAGCAGGTCGAGGCGCTGCTGGCCGAGCACCCGCCGACCGCCGTCGTGCACGCCGCCGGTGTCCTCACCGCCGAGTCGCCGCTGTCCGACGTCACGCCCGCCGAGTTCGCCGCGGCCACTCGCGCCAAGGTCACCGGCGCGGCGCTGCTCGACGAGCTGCTCGGCGACACCGAGCTGGACGCCTTCGTGCTGATGTCCTCCGGTGCCGCCGTGTGGGGCACCTCGGGCCAGCCCGCCTACGCCGCGGGCAACGCCTACCTCGACGCCCTCGCCCGGCGCCGCCGGGCCGCGGGCCGCACCGCGACCGCGATCGCCTGGGGCTCCTGGGGTGGCGGGGGCATGGTCGACGCCGAGGCGAGCGACCTGCTGCGCCGCATGGGGCTGGCCGAGATGGCACCGGAACTCGCCGTCGAAGCACTGGGCCAGGCCCTCGACCACGACGAAACCCACCTGGTCGTCGCGGACATCGACTGGGCCGCGTTCGCCCCGGTCTACCAGCTCGCCCGCCCGCGGCCGCTGCTGCGCGCGCTGCCCGAGGTCGCCGAGGACAAGACCGAAGCCGTCGAGAACACCGGCGACTTCAAGGCGAAGCTGGCCGCGCTCACCCCGGCCGAGCAGCAGCGGACGCTGCTGGACCTGGTGCGCGGCCAGGTCGCCGTGGTCGCCGGCTACGACGGCGGATCGGCGGTCGAGCCGGCCCGCGCGTTCAAGGAGCTGGGCTTCGACTCCGTCACCGCGGTCGACCTGCGCAACCGGCTCGGCGCGGCCACCGGGCTGAAGCTCCCGGCGACCGTCGCCTTCGACCACGTCAACCCGCAGGCGCTCGCCGAGCACCTGTGGACCCAGCTGGGCGGCGGCGAGGCCGCCGTCCCGCTCGAAGTGGAGCTGGACCGGCTGGAAGCCGTGGCGGCCGGGCTGGACGCCGCCGAGATCGACCGGTCCCGGATCGTCGCCCGGCTGCAGGCGATGGTCACCACCCTGCACAAGACCCTGTCCGGCACCAAGGCCACCGACGTGCTGGAGACCGCGACCACGGATGAGCTGTTCGCCCTCATCGACAACGAGCTCGGCGCCTGAGAGGTATCTCCACGATGACTGACGAAAGCAAGCTGGTCGACTACCTGAAGCGGGTGACCGCCACCCTGCAGGAGACGCGGGAGCGGCTGCGCGAGGTCGAAGCCGCGGACGCCGAGCCGATCGCGATCGTCGCGATGGGCTGCCGGTACCCCGGCGACGTCCGCTCGCCGGAGGACCTCTGGACCCTGGTCGCCGAAGGCCGCGACGCCATCGGCCCGTTCCCCACCGACCGCGGCTGGGGCCTGGACTCGATGTTCGACGCCGACCCCGACAGCCCCGGCACCAGCTACGTGAGCGAGGGCGGCTTCATCCACGACGTCGCCCAGTTCGACGCGCCCTTCTTCGGCGTCTCGCCGCGCGAAGCCCTGGCCATGGACCCGCAGCAGCGGCTGGTCCTGGAGCTGGCGTGGGAGACCTTCGAACGCGGCGGCATCGCGCCGCATTCGCTGGCGAAGCAGCAGGTCGGCGTCTTCCTCGGCAGCGGCGACCAGGACTACTACGACGAGCTGCCGCCGTCGGTGCTCGCCGGTGAAGTGCAGGACTACCTGAGCACCGGCAACGCCGGCTCGGTCATCTCCGGCCGGATCGCCTACGCACTGGGCCTGGAAGGCCCGGCCATCACGATCGACACGGCCTGCTCGTCTTCGCTGGTCGCGCTGCACCTGGCCGTGCAGGCCCTGCGCCAGCGCGACTGCGCGCTGGCGCTCGCCGGCGGCGTGATGGTGATGTCGCGCCCGGGCCCGTTCGTCGCCTTCAGCCGCCAGCGCGGGCTCGCCGCCGACGGCCGCTGCAAGCCGTTCTCCGACAGCGCCGACGGCACCGGCTGGGCCGAGGGCGCGGGCACCCTCCTGCTGGAGCGCCTGTCCGACGCGCGCCGCAACGGCCACCCCGTCCTCGCCGTCGTGCGTGGGTCCGCGGTCAACTCCGACGGCGCGTCCAACGGCCTCACCGCTCCCAACGGGCCGTCCCAGCAGCGCGTCATCCGCCAGGCACTGGCGAACGCGCAGCTCTCGGCGTCCGATGTGGACGCCGTCGAAGGACACGGCACCGGCACCACGCTCGGCGACCCGATCGAGGCGCAGGCCCTGCTCGCCACCTACGGCCAGGACCGCGACCGTCCCTTGTGGCTCGGTTCGATCAAGTCGAACATCGGGCACGCCCAGGGCGCGGCCGGCGTCGGCGGCGTGATCAAGATGGTGCAGGCCATGCGGAACGGCCTGTTGCCGAAGACCCTGCACGTCACCGAGCCGACCACCGAGGTCGACTGGACGGCCGGGAACGTCGAGCTGCTGACCGAGGAACGTTCGTGGGAGGCGGGCTCGACGCCGCGTCGCGCGGGTGTGTCGTCGTTCGGGGTGAGCGGCACCAACGCGCACGTGATCATCGAGGAAGCGCCCGCCATCGACGTCGAGGACGTCACGCCGAGCTGGCCCGCGGACGTGCCGGTCCCGTGGCCCCTCTCCGGGCACGGTGCCGCCGCGCTGAAGGCGCAGGCAGCCCGACTGTCCGAGGTGGAGGCCTCGGCACTCGACATCGGGTTCTCGTTGGCGACGTCACGCTCGCCGCTGAGCCACCGTGCGGTGGTGTTCGACGGCAAGGCGGGTCTCGCGGCCGTGGAAGCCGGCGAGCTGGTCGAAGGGCAGACCGCGTTCCTGTTCTCCGGTCAGGGCGCGCAGCGGGCCGGCATGGGGGCCGAGCTGGCCGCCGCGTTCCCGGTCTTCGCCACCGCGCTGGACGAGGTCTGCGCCGAGCTGGACCAGCACCTCGACCGTCCACTGAAGACGGTCGTGTTCGACAAGCCGCGCCTGATCAACCAGACCGGCTACACCCAGCCCGCGCTGTTCGCGATCGAGGTCGCGCTGTTCCGGCTGCTGTCGTCGTGGGGCATCAAGCCCGACTTCCTGCTCGGCCACTCGGTCGGCGAGCTGGCCGCCGCGCACGTCGCCGGGGTGCTGTCCCTGGCCGACGCCTGCACGCTGGTCGCGGCCCGGGCGAAGCTGATGCAGGCGCTGCCCACCGGGGGCGCGATGGTCGCGCTGCGGGCGACCGAGGACGAGGTCACGCCGCACCTCACCGAAGACGTCAGCATCGCCGCGATCAACGGCCCGGACTCGGTTGTGCTGTCCGGTACCGAAGACGCCGTCACCGCCGTGGTCGCGCGGTTCGAAGGCCGCAAGTCGTCGAAGCTCAAGGTGTCGCACGCGTTCCACTCGCCGCTGATGGAGCCGATGCTGGCCGAGTTCGCCGAGGTCGCGCGCACGCTCACCTACTCCGAGCCCACGATCCCCTTGGTGTCCAACGTCTCCGGCTCGATCGCCGGGGCCGAGATCGCCACGCCGGAGTACTGGGTCTCGCACGTCCGCGCGGCCGTCCGGTTCCACGACGGGCTCACCGCGCTCAGCGACCAGGGCGTCTCGCGGTTCGTCGAGGTCGGGCCGGACGGCGTGCTGTCCGCGCTCACCCAGCAGGCGACGGACGCCGTGGTCGTGCCGGTCCTGCGCAAGGACCGTCCCGAACCGCGGGCGGCGCTCACGGCGCTGGCCGAGCTGTACGTCAGCGGCCTGAACCCGGACTGGGCCGCGGTGTTCGACGGCCGTGGCGCCCGGCGCGCCGACCTGCCGCCGTACGCCTTCCAGCGCAAGCGCTACTGGCTCGACGCCCGCGCCAACCGCGACGAGGTGACCGCGGCCGGCCTGACGTCCGCCGGGCACCCGCTGCTCGGCGCGGCCATCGCGCTCGCCGACACCGACGGCGTCGTCCTCACCGGCCGCCTGTCGCTCGAGACGCACGCCTGGCTGGACGGGCACCGGCTCGGCGACGTCGCCACCATGCCCGGCACGGCCTTCCTGGAGCTGGCCATCCGCGCCGGCGACCAGGTCGGCTGCGGCCGGATCGAAGAACTGACGCTCGGCAGCCCCCTGGTCGTCCCGGACCGCACCGGCGTCCAGGTGCAGGTGACGGTCGGTGCCGCGGACGAGAACGGCGTCCGCCCGGTGCAGATCCACTCGCGCCCCGAAGACACCGGCGAGCCGTGGGTGCTGCATGCCGGCGGGACCGTCGCGCCGCAGACCCACCGCGGCACCGAACTGACCGAATGGCCGCCCGCGGGCGCCGAGCCCGTCGCGATCGACGGCATCTACGACGACTTCGCCGACACCGGCCTCACCTACGGCCCGCTCTTCCGCTCGCTGCGCGCCGTCTTCAAGCGCGGCCGCGAGGTGTTCGCCGAGGTCGCCCTGCCCGAGGACAGCGACGCCGAGCGCTTCGGCCTCCACCCGGCCGCGCTCGACGCCTGCACGCACGCACTGCGCGTCGCGGGCGGGGGAGACGGCGGAGTCGGCCGCGTCCCGTTCTGCTGGACCGGCGTCGAGCTGCACGCCACCGGCGCCTCCGCGCTGCGGGTGCGGTTCACCCCGACCACCGAGGACGGCTTCGCGGTCGACCTCGCCGACACGACCGGCGCGCCGGTCGCCACCGTCGCCGAGACCGTGTTCCGTGCGTTCACCGCGCCGGTCGCGGCCGAGGCGCCGCTCTACCGGATCGAATGGCAGCGAATCCCCGCTGAGTCCACTGTGGACGCATCCGCCGCCGAGGTCTTCGAGTGCGCGGGCACCGACACCCACGAACTGACCCACAGTGTGCTGGCCGCGCTGCAGAACTGGCTCGCCGAGGAGCACCCGGCGGACGCGCGCCTGGTCGTCGTCACCCGCGGAGCCGTTGCCGCCGCCGGGGGCGTCAGCGACCTCGCCGCCTCAGCGGCTTGGGGACTCGTGCGCTCGGCGCAGGAGGAGAACCCGGACACGTTCGTGCTGCTGGACCTGGACGCGGAAAGCACCGCGGCCGAGGTCCTGCCCCAGGTCCTCGGGACCGGGGAACCCCAAGCCGCCGTCCGCTTCGGCACGGTGCTCGTCCCGCGCCTGGTGCGCACCGCGGCGGCCGCCGAACCGGCGTACTTCCACCCGGGCGGCACCGTGCTGGTCACCGGCGCGTCCGGCGCGATCGGCGGCGCGCTCGTCCGGCACCTGGCGCGGCAGCACGACGTCCGGCGCTTCCTGCTGGTCAGCCGCCGCAGCACGCCCGAGCTGGAGAGCCTGGGTGCCGAGCTGGACGTCCACGTCGACATCGCGCTCTGCGACGTCGCCGACCGTGCCGCCCTCGCCGCGGTGCTGGCCGCGATCCCCGCCGAGCACCCGCTCACGTCCGTGGTGCACGCCGCCGGCGTCCTCGACGACGGCGTCATCACCGCGCTGACGCCCGAGCGCGTCGACACCGTGCTGCGGCCGAAGGTCGACGGCGCGCTCAACCTGCACGAACTCACCCGCGACACGGCGCTCTCGGCGTTCGTGCTGTTCTCGTCGGTCTCCGGCGTCCTCGGCGCTCCGGGCCAGGGCGGGTACGCCGCCGCGAACGCGTTCCTCGACGGCCTCGCCGCCCACCGCGTCGCGCACGGCCTGCCCGCGCTGTCGCTGGGCTGGGGCCTGTGGGGCGAGGTCGGCGGTATGGGCGGCACCCTGTCCGCCGCCGAGGTCGCCCGCCTCGGCGCGGGTGGCGTCGTGCCACTGTCCACTTCGGACGCTCTGGACCTGTTCGACCGCGCGCTGGCCTCCCGCCAGGCCGCCGTCGTGCCGGTGAAGCTCGACCTGCCGGCGTTGCGGAAGCTGGACCGGATCCCGAAGACCCTGGAGGAACTGACCGGACGGCCGACCCGGCGCGTCGCGGCCGGAACGCCGACCGTGGCCGACTCGTTCGCCACCCGCCTGCTGGCCCTGCCGGAGGCGGACCGGGCCGACGCCGTCCTCGAGCTGGTCCGCGGCCACGCCGCCACCGTGCTCGGCTACGGCGGTGCGCACGAGATCGAGCCGTCCGCGCAGTTCCAGTCGCTCGGCTTCGACTCGCTCACCGCGATCGAGCTGCGCAACGGCCTCACGGCGGCGACCGGGCAGCGGCTGCCCGCGACCCTGATCTTCGACCACCCGACGCCGTCGGCGCTGGCCACCCACCTGCTCACCGAGCTGGTGGGCGCGCCGGACCAGGTCGTCACCGTGGCGTCCGCGGCGCACGACGAGCCCATCGCGATCGTCGGCATGGCCTGCCGGCTGCCCGGCGGGGTCACCTCGCCCGAGCAGCTGTGGGAGCTGGTCGCCAACGGCCGGGACGCCATCGGCGACTTCCCCGCCGACCGCGGCTGGGACGTCGACGGCCTGCTCGACCCGACCGGCCGCCGTCCCGGGACCACCTATGTCGCCCGCGGCGGGTTCGTCCACGACGCCGGCGACTTCGACGCGACGTTCTTCGGCGTCTCGCCGAAGGAAGCCCCGGCCATCGACCCGCAGCAGCGGCTCCTGCTGGAAGCCTGCTGGGAGGCCCTCGAGCGCTCGGGCATCGACCCGACGTCGCTCAAGGGCAGCCCGACCGGCGTCTACGCGGGCGTCCAGTACCACGACTACGTGGGCGCGAACAGCGCCGGCTCGATCGTCACCGGCCGGGTGTCCTACACGCTCGGCCTGGAGGGCCCGGCGGTCAGCGTCGACACGGCGTGCTCGTCTTCGCTGGTCGCGATGCACATGGCCGCCCAGGCCCTGCGCGGCGGCGACTGCACGCTGGCGCTGGCCGGTGGCGTCACCGTGATGGCGACGCCGGAGACGTTCGTCGAGTTCAGCCGTCAGAAGGGACTGGCCGCCGACGGCCGCTGCAAGGTCTTCTCCGACGACGCTGACGGCACCACCTGGTCCGAGGGCGTCGGCGTGGTCGTGCTGGAACGGCTCTCCGACGCCCGCCGCCTCGGTCACCCGGTGCTCGCGGTGCTCAAGGGCAGCGCGGTCAACCAGGACGGCACGTCCAACGGCCTCACCGCTCCCAACGGCCCCGCTCAGCAGCGCGTCATCCGGGCGGCGCTGGCCGACGCGGGCATCACCGCGGCCGACGTCGACGCCGTCGAGGCCCACGGCACCGGTACGAAGCTGGGCGACCCGATCGAGGTCCAGGCCCTGCTGGCCACCTACGGCAAGGAGACCTCGGCCGACCGTCCGCTGTGGATCGGGTCGGTCAAGTCGAACCTCGGCCACACGCAGGCCGCGGCCGGCGCGGCCGGGGTGATCAAGATGGTCATGGCCATGAGCCAGGGCGAGCTGCCCGCGACGCTGCACGTCGGCCGTCCGTCCACCGAGATCGACTGGTCGTCCGGCTCGGTCCGGGCCCTGGTGGAGCCGGTGAAGTGGCTGCCCAACGGGCACATCCGCCGGGCCGGCGTCTCGTCGTTCGGCGTCAGCGGCACCAACGCCCACGTCATCCTGGAGGAGGGTGACCGCCGGGAAGTCACCGCCGGGCACGACTACGAAGGCCCGGTCGCCTGGCCGGTGTCCGGTCGCGGCGCCGCCGCGCTGCGGGCGCGGGCCGAGCAGCTGATGTCCTATGTGGACGAAGATCCGGAGGGCAGCCTCGCCGACATCGGGTTCTCGCTGGCCACCACGCGCAGCGCGTTCGACCGGCGTGCGGTGCTGATCGGCAGCCGGTCGCCGCAGTTCGTCCGCGGTCTCGCCGCGCTGGTCGACGAAGAGGAGGCGCGCGGAGTCGTCAGCGGTATCGCGACGGCGGGCGGGCGCACGGCGTTCTTGTTCGCGGGCCAGGGTGCGCAGCGCGTCGGCATGGGGGCCCGGCTCGCGGAGCAGTTCCCGGCCTTCGCGGCCGCGTACGACGAGGTCTGCGCGGAAGTCGACCGGCACCTGGACCGTCCGATCCGCTCGGTCACCGACGAGCTGGACGAGACCCGCTACACCCAGCCCGCGCTGTTCGCGCTGGAGGTCGCGCTGTTCCGCCTGGTGCGGGCGTGGGGCGTCAAGCCGGACGTCCTCGTCGGCCACTCGATCGGTGAGATCGCCGCGGCCCACTGCGCCGGAGTGCTCTCTTTGGCGGACGCGGCCAAGCTGGTGGTCGCCCGGGGTGCGCTGATGCAGGCTCTGCCGACCGGCGGCGCGATGGTGGCGATCGAAGCGACGCCGGAGGAAGTTCGCGACGACAGCGTCGACATCGCCGCGGTCAACGGGCCGAACTCCGTCGTGATCTCGGGCGCGGCCGACGCCGTGGCCGCGGTGGCGGCGAAGTTCGAGCGCACCAAGCAGCTGAAGGTGTCGCACGCGTTCCACTCCCGCCTGATGGACCCGATGCTCGAGGAGTTCCGCGCGATCGCCGCGGAGCTGACCTACGCGTCGCCGCGGATCCCGGTCATCTCGACGGTCGCCGAGGGCGCCGACCTGACCTCCCCGGAGTACTGGGTCCAGCAGGTGCGCGAAGGCGTCCGGTTCGCCGACGCGGTCACCCGCGCCGCGGCCGAGGGCGTCAACCGGTTCCTGGAGCTGGGTCCGGACACCACGCTCGCCGCGATGACGGCCGCGTGCTTCGACGAACGGCCGGAGGTCCTGGCGTCCATGCTGCACAAGGAGAACGACGAAGCCGTCGCCGCGCTGACCGGCGTCGCGCAGCTGCACGTCAGCGGCGTCGACGTCGACTGGGCCGCGATCTACGAGCCCACCGACGCCCGGCCGGTCGCCGTGCCGACCTACCCGTTCCAGCGGCAGCGCTTCTGGCTGGAGAGCACCACCGGATCGGTGAGCCAGGAGGACCACCCGCTGCTCGGGTCGGCGCTGGAACTGGCCGGCGCCGAGGGACTGCTGTTCTCCGGACGGCTGTCCGTGGGCACCCACCCGTGGCTGGCCGACCACGTCGTCGGCGGCGCGATCCTGTTCCCCGGTACGGGGTTCGTCGAGATGGCGATCCGCGCGGGCGACGAGGCGGGCTGCCCGCGGCTGGACGAGCTGACCCTGGAGTACCCGCTGGTCGTGCCGGAGCGGACCGGCGTCCGCGTCCAGTTCGCCCTCGACGCCCCGGGCGCCGACGGCACCCGCGCGTTCAGCGTCCACTCGCGTCCCGAAGGCTCGGCGGCCGCGTGGACGCGGCACGCCACCGGCAAGCTCGCCAAGGCGGGCAAGGCGGCGGACTTCGACCTGACGGCCTGGCCGCCCGCCGGTGCCGAGCAGGTCAACCTGGAGGGCACCTACGAGGAGCTGGCCGCCGACGGCCTGGCCTACGGTCCGGCGTTCCGCGGGCTCGTCGCGGCCTGGAAGCGCGACGGCGAGGCGTTCGCCGAGATCCGGCTCCCGGCTTCGGTGTCCGATGTGGACCGTTACGGCGTCCACCCGGCCGTGCTCGACGCCGCGCTGCACACCATCGGCGTCTCCGGCGCGGCCGGGTCCGAACCGGCCCTGCCCTTCGCGTGGGAAGGCGTGCGGCTGCACGCCGTCGGCGCGACGACCCTGCGCGTCCACGTCCGCCCGGTCGGCACCGGTGCGGTCGCGCTGGACGTCGCCGACGGGGCCGGCGCCCCGGTCGCGTCCGTGGAATCGCTGCTGCTGCGCCCGATGTCCGCCGTTCCGCAGGCCGCGCAGACCGGCGGGGGCGACTCGCTGTTCCGCGTCGCCTGGGAGCCGGCCGAGCTGGACGCGGTCGCCGAAGTCACCGACTGGTCCGTGCTGGGCGACGACGCCTTCGGCCTCACCGAGGCCCTTTGCGCCCAGGCGGGGGCAACCGGCCACGCTGTGCTCCCGGTGGCCGGCGACGACCTGCACGCCGAACTGCACCGCGTGCTCGGCCTGCTGCAGTCCTGGCTGGCCGGACCGGGGGAGTCGCTGATCGTCGTGACCCGCGGTGCGGTGGCCACCGAGGCGGGGGAGAACCCCGACCCGGTCGGGGCCGCGGTGGCCGGCCTGGTCCGCTCGGCGCAGGCCGAGCACCCGGACCGGATCACCCTCGTCGACCTCGGCGCGGGCACCCCGGCGGGCCGGACGCTCGCCGCGGTGGCGGCGTCCGACGAGCCGCAGGTCGCCCTTCGGGCCGGTGCGGTCCTGGTGCCGCGGCTGGCCAAGGCGGCCGACGCGGTCGCGGCCCCGGTGTGGGACCCCGAAGGCACGGTCCTGGTCACCGGCGCCACCGGCGCGCTGGGCTCGGCCGTGGCGAAGCACCTGGTCGCCGAGCACGGCGTGCGGAACCTGCTGCTGGTCAGCCGCCGAGGCGCCGACGCGCCGGGGGCGGCCGAACTGGCCGCGCTCGACGCGGACGTCACGATCGCCGCTTGCGACGTCGCCGACCGCGACGCCGTCGCCGCACTGCTGGCCGGGATCCCGGCGGAAGCGCCGCTGCGGGGGGTGGTGCACGCCGCCGGTGTCCTCGACGACGGCATCCTGACGTCGCTGACCCCGGACCGCCTGGACACGGTGCTGCGGCCGAAGGCCGACGCGGCGTCGGTCCTCGACGAACTGACCCGGGACCTGGACCTGACCGCGTTCGTGCTGTTCTCCTCGGCCGCCGGCGTCCTCGGCGCCCCAGGACAGGGCAGCTACGCCGCGGCCAACGCGTTCCTCGACGCTCTCGCCGTCCGGCGCCGGGCCGAAGGTCTCCCGGGCACGTCGCTCGCGTGGGGCCTGTGGGCCGGTGGCATGGGCGAGGCCCTGGAAGGCGCGGACACGCACCACATCGGGATCACGGCGCTGTCCACTGAGGACGGACTGCGGCTGCTGGACTCGACGGCCGGTGCCGCGGAAGCGCTGCTGGTGCCGATCGCGCTGGACACCCGGGTGCTGGCGTCGTCCGGTGACGACGACCTGCCCGCCGTCCTGCGCGGGTTGGCGGGCACACCCGGCCGGCGCGCGGCGCAGGACGCGGCCGAGGACACCGAGACACTGGCCCGCAAGCTGGCGGGCCTGCCGGTGGCCAAGCGCGTCCCGACCGTGCTGACGCTGGTGCGCACGCACGCCGCCGCCCTGCTCGGCCACGCCGGGCCGGAGGCGGTGGAACCGGATCGCTCGTTCAACGAGGTCGGCTTCGACTCGCTGTC